>DATAYA010000075.1:0-28376 GCA_036272815.1 Acetobacteraceae bacterium | reverse complement strand
GGAACGCCTCCGCCAGTCGCGCGAGCAACGCCGCCGCCTCCGGCTGCCGCGCCTCGGCCAGCAGCCGGCCGAGCGGGCCGCGTGTGCCGCCGGTGAGCAGTATCAGACCGTCCGCGTGCGCGCACAGCGCCTCGATCGCGCACTGCGGCGGCTGCCCGGGCTCGGTCTCCAGGAAGCCGGAAGAGGACAGGCGCTGGAGGTTGGCGAGGCCGGCCGCATCCTGCGCCAGCAGCACGACCGGGTCGGGCGCCGCGCGCGACCCGTCGCCAGCGGCAAGCCCGATCTGGCAGCCGATGATCGGCTGCACGCCGCGCGCGGCACAGGCCTGGCTGAACTCCAATGCGCCGAACAGGTTCGCCGTGTCGGCGATGGCGACCGCGGGCATCCGGGCGGTCTGCGCGAGGGCTGCGATCTTCTCCGCCTTGATCGCGCCCTCGCTCAGCGAATAGGCGGAATGGACTCGGAGATGGACGAAATCGGCGTGCGGCATGGCGGCATTATCCGCCGCACGCTGACCTGCGGCAAATGCGGAGCGTAGATCAGACGCGGCCGTAGCTGTCCTCGAAGCGCACGATGTCGTCCTCGCCGAGATAGCTGCCGGACTGCACCTCGATCAGCGTCAGCGGGATGCGACCGGGGTTTTCCAGCCGGTGCACGGCGCCGAGCGGCAGGTAGATGCTCTCGTTCTCGCGCACCAGCATCTTCTCGTCGTCCCGCGTCACCAGGGCGCTGCCGGCGACGACGACCCAGTGCTCGGCGCGATGATAATGTTTCTGCAACGACAGCAGGCGGCCGGGATCGACGACGATGCGCTTGACCTGGAAGCGCTCGCCCAGGATCAGCGTCTCGTAGAACCCCCAAGGACGATAGGCGCGGTTGTGCGCGCGCGCCTCGGATCGTCCCTCGCGCTTGAGGCGTTCGACGATCTGCTTGACGTCCTGCGCCCGCGCGCGCGGCATCGCCAGCACCGCATCGCCCGTCGCGACCAGCACCACGTCGCGCAATCCCAGCACCGCGGTCAGGATGCCGTCGCTGCGGGCATAGCAGCCGGCACAATCCTCCAGCACAACCTGGCCCTGCGCCACGTTGCCGGCCGCGTCCTTGGCGCCGAGGTCCCACAGCGCGCCCCAGCTTCCCACGTCCGACCAGCCGAGATCGGTCGGCACCACGGCCGCGCGCTCGGTCCGCTCGGCGACGGCGTAGTCGAGGCTGATGCCGCGGCAGGCGCGGAACGCGTCCGGGTCGAGGCGGATGAAATCGAGATCACGCGCCGCCGCGGCGACCGCCCGGCCGACCGCCTCCAGCACGTCCGGCGCGTGCGCCGCCATCTCGGCGAGCAGCGTCTCGGCGGTAAAGACGAACATCCCGGAGTTCCAGAGATGGTGCCCGGATGCTGCCAGCGCCGCAGCCCGCGCCGGGTCCGGCTTCTCGACGAAGCGGGCGAGCGCATGGACGCCGGGCAGGTCCGGCAGCGCGGCACCGCACTCGATATAGCCATACCCGGTCTCGGGCGCGGTCGGGTGCATGCCGAAGGTCACGATGCGGCCGGCCCGCGCCGCGGCCTCGGCGGCGGCGAGGTCGCGGTGCAGACGCTCCGTATCCGGAATTGCATGGTCGGCCGCCAGCATCCAGAGCACGGAAGCGGGATCATCGGCCGCGACCAGCAGGGCGGCCGCGGTGATCGCCGGCGCGCTGTTGCGGCCCTCCGGTTCCAGCACGATCCGCGCGCCCACGATGCCGGCGGCGCGAAGCTGCTCGGCGACGACAAAGCGATGCGCCTCGTTGCATACGACGATCGGCGGCGCGAAATGCACACCGACCGCACGCAGCGCCGTCTCCTGGATCAGCGAACGGTCGGAGACCAGCGGCCAGAACTGCTTGGGGAAGCTCTCGCGCGAGACCGGCCACAGTCGCGTTCCCGCCCCGCCGGAGAGGATCACGGGAA
Organism: Acetobacteraceae bacterium; assembly: GCA_036272815.1. Lineage (GTDB taxonomy): Bacteria > Pseudomonadota > Alphaproteobacteria > Acetobacterales > Acetobacteraceae > DATAYA01. The sequence goes on along the minus strand of DATAYA010000075.1, from coordinate 26,431 downwards.
CAACCATCTGCTCGGGCTCATCCATGCCGCGTTCTTTGGCAAGCGGGAGCGGCGCTGTCCAGGAGAGGTCGGAGGGGGATCGCGTGATCCTGACCAAGCGGCGCCGCCGGGCTTTCCGCGCCCTCGGTCGTGCGGACGGCGAAGCTTGCCACGATCGACGCCGCGGACGCCGTTCGCGTCGGCGGTCTTTCTGCGGGCGCACGCGCCGGGGTGACGCGGCAACTGCGGGCGGTGCTTGGGACGGTGCTGGATACGCCCGACGCCGCCTGATCCGCCGCCTTGCCCCGCCCGCGCATCGCGCCGCACAATGGGCGCCACCCGGACAGGACCCCATCATGCGCGCCAACGATCCCCAGACCGCGATCCGCGAAACCGTCGCCCGCATCGAGCCCGATCTGATCGCCATCCGCCGCGACCTCCACGCCCATCCCGAGCTCGCCTTCGAGGAGGTCCGCACCGCGGGCGTCGTGGCACGCGAGCTGGCGCGGCTCGGCATCGCGCACCGGACGGGCGTCGCGCGCACCGGTGTCGTCGGCACGATCGAGGGTGGCCGGCCCGGACCCACCCTCGCGATCCGTGCCGACATGGACGCGCTGCCGATCCACGAGCAGACCGGCCTGCCCTATGCCAGCACCATCGACGGCAAGATGCACGCCTGCGGCCACGACATCCACACCAGCACCCTGCTGGGCGTCGCCGCCGTGCTCAAGGAGATGGCGCCGCAGCTCGCCGGCACCGTGCGGCTGCTGTTCCAGCCGGCCGAGGAGGCGATCGGCGGGGCGAAGGAGATGATCGCCGAGGGCGCGCTGGAGGGCGTCGATCTGGCGCTGACCCTGCACAACTCGCCCGACATTCCCACCGGCCGCTTCGGCTACACCCACGGCCCGAGCCTCGCCGCCGCCGACACGTTCGACATCACGGTGCGCGGCCGCTCCGGCCATGCCGCGCAGCCGCACAACTCGGTCGATCCGATCGTCGCCGCGGCACACCTCATCACCGAGCTGCAAACGATCGTCTCGCGCGAGGTCAAGCCGCTGCATCCCGTCGTGGTCACGGTGGGCGCGATCCATGCCGGCACCGCGCACAACATCATCCCCGACACCTGCACCTTCCGCGGCACCGTCCGCACCCTGCACGGCGAGGCGCGCGACATCGCGGAAGCCGCGATCCAGCGCCTCTGCGCCGGCGCCGAGACGGGCATGCGGGTGAAGGTGGACGTGAAGTACGAGCGCGGCGTGCCGGCGATGGTCAATGACGACCGGGTGCTGGAGCCGACCGTCGCCGCCGTGCGCCATCAGTTGGGCGAGGTGATCGACGAGGGCGAGCCGGTGATGGGGGCCGAGGATTTTGCGCTGATGGCGGAAGTCGTGCCGGGCTTCCAGCTCCGTGTCGGCTCCGGCATCGAGGGAAGGATCGACCGGCTGCACAATTCCGGCGTGCAGATGGACGAGCGCTGCATCGGCCTCGGCGTGCAGGCGCTGTCGCGCGCGGCGCTGGAAATCCTGTCGTGAAGCGGCGGTTGGCGGAGCTGACCGGCGGCGAGGCGCGCGACGTGCTCGCCCGGCGGCCGGTGATCCTGCTCCCCCTCGGCAGCCACGAGGAGCAGGGGCCGCACGCCCCGATGGGCGATTACCTCAGCGCCGACCGCATGGCCGAGCGGATCGCCGCCCGAGCGACCGAAGCCGGGACCGAGACGCTGGTCGCCCCTGTGCTGCCGTTCGGGGGCGCGGAGTATTTTGGGAGCGTTCCCGGCGGGATTGCGCTGTCGCAGGCGACGCTGCGGGCGGTGCTCACGGACGTCTTCGCGTGCCTGCTGCGGCACGGATTGTCGCGGCTGGTCGTCATCAACGGGCATGGCGGCAATGTCGGCGCGATCCACGAGACGACGCTCGCGATCCGGCGCGCGCAGGACGTCGTGATCCCGAGTTTCTACCTGTGGAAAATAGGAAAGCAGCTGCTGCCGGCGATCGTCGGCGCGGAGCGGGCGCGCGCCAGCACCGGGCACGGCGCCGACCCGCTCAGCTCGGTCGCGATGCACCTGCTGCCCGAGCTTGTCCGCCCCGACCTGGCCCCCGCGCCGATCGCGGTGCCGCAGACCGAGGGGCTGCCGGCCAGCGGCTTCGGCTCGCTGCGCTTCGAGGGCGTCGATGTCGAGATGCCGCTCGAACTCGACGCGATCGCGCCGGACGGGGTGTTCGGCGCCGATGCGCGCATCCCCTCGGCCGAGACCGGCGCGGCGCTGGTCGAGCGTTTGACCGAGATCGGCGCGCGCTTCGTGGCGCACCACGCCAAGCACGCCCCTTGAAGATATGCGTCTTCGGCGCCGGCGCGGTCGGCGGCCACCTCGCGGTGCGGCTCGCGCGCGGCGGCGCCCAGGTATCCGTCATCGCCCGTGGCGCCAATCTGGCGGCGATCCGGGCACGCGGGCTGACCGTCCACGCCGCCGACGGCATCTTCGAGGCGCGGCCGGCGGCGAGCGACGATCCGGCGGCGTTCGGGGTGCAGGATGCGGTGCTGGTGACGACGAAGGCGCCCGCCCTGCCCGCCGTCGCCGCCGCGATCGCACCGCTGCTTGGACCGCAGACGCCGGTCGTGTTCGTCCTGAACGGCATCCCGTGGTGGTATTTCTTCAGCCATGGCGGCGAGCATGAGGGGCGAAGGCTGCCGGAGATCGACCCCGATGACGCCCTGTTCCGCACGGTCGGGCCGGCCCGCACGGTGGGCGGCGTCGTCTATTCGGCGTGCGACATTGTGGCACCCGGCGTGATCCATGTCGGGAACCCGCGCAGCCGGCTGGTGCTGGGCGAGATCGACGGCATGCTCTCGCCGCGGGTCGCCGCGATCCGTGCGGTCCTGGACGCGGGCGGCATGACCGGGGAAGTCACGTCCCGCATCCGCGACACGGTCTGGCTCAAGCTGCTGATGAACCTCTCGACCGGGCCGATGGCGGTGCTGACGCTCTCGCCGTCCAAGGTGCTGTTCACCGAACCGGCCTGCGTCGCGGCGGCACAGGCGATCGCGGCCGAGGTGGCGGCGGTGGCGCACGCCTTCGGCTGCCCGGTCGATCCGGCGCGGGAGACGCGGATCGCGCCCGGAGGCGGCATCACCCACAAGCCCAGCATCCTGCAGGACCTGCAGGCCGGCCGGCCGATGGAGGTCGCGGCCATGTTCGAGGCGCCGCGGGCGCTGGCACGGCTGGCCGGGGTGGCGACGCCGACGCTCGATCTGCTGGCGAGCCTCGCAGTGCTGCGGGCCCGGGCGCCTATTCCTGCAAGGGGGACATGACGGTTGTACGCAAAACCGGCTTCAAAATCCCGCGCCGAGCCGCCACAGTTGCCCGCATGAAGCCCCTGATCGGCATTTCCTGCTGCACCAAGCAGTTCGGCGCGTTCGGGATGCCGAACCACGCCGCCTCCAATACCTACGTCCACGCGGTCGACCGCGCCGTGGGCGGGGTTCCGGTGCTGCTGCCGGCCAATGGCGAGGCGGTCGATGTCGAGACTCTGCTCGGCCATCTGGACGGGCTGATCCTGACCGGCAGCCGGTCCAACGTGCAGCCCTGCCTCTATGGCGGCCCGCCGCACGCGGAGGGAACGCCCGAAGACCAGATGCGCGATTCCGTGACCCTGCCGCTGATCCGCGCCGCCGTGGCGGCCGGCGTGCCGGTGCTGGCGATCTGCCGCGGCCTGCAGGAGTTCAACGTCGCCCTCGGCGGCAGCCTGCACCAGCGATTGCAGGATTTGCCGGGCCGGATGGACCACTCGACCCCGATGCAGCCCAACGGCCGCGTCCGCACCGGCAAGGCCCATGCCGTGCGGCTTGCACCGGGCGGCTGGCTCTATGGGCTCGCCGGCACGCCGGAGATGGCGGTCAACAGCCTGCACAACCAGGGCATCGACCGGCTCGCCCCGGGCCTGCTCGCCGAGGCAACCGCGCCCGACGGCACGATCGAGGCGGTGCGCGCCCCCGCCGCGCCCGGTTTCGCGACGGGCGTGCAGTGGCATCCGGAATACGACTGGGAGCAGGACGCGTTGTCGCGCCGCATCTTCGAGAGTTTTGGCGCCGCAGTCGCGGCCCATGCCGGCGGCATCGCGCGCTGGGCGCCCCCGCCGCGGCTCGCCGCCGTCGCCGATTGAGAGGAAAAGAAATGGCCGATTACGTGATCCCGGCGCCCGTCATCTCCGCCGTGCCGGTCGCAGGCGGCGGCCTGTTCCCGGTCCGCCGCGTCTTCTGCGTCGGCCGCAACTACGCCGCCCACGCCCGCGAGATGGGCTCCGACCCGGACCGGGAGCCGCCGTTCTTCTTCCTCAAGCCCGCCGACGCGCTGCTGACCGGCGGCGCCGACATGCCCTATCCGCCGGCGACCAAGGACCTGCATCACGAGATGGAGCTGGTCGTGGCGCTGGCCGAGGGCGGGGCCGACATCGCGGAGGCCGACGCACTCCGCCACGTCTGGGGCTATGCCGCCGGGCTCGACATGACGCGCCGCGACCTCCAGGGGCAGGCTAAGAAGGAGGGCAAGCCCTGGGACATGGGCAAGGGTTTTGATCACTCCGCCCCGATCGGCGCGCTCGCGCCCGCCGAGCGGACCGGCCATCCCGACCGCGCCCGCATCGTGTTGCGCGTCAACGGCGCCGAACGGCAGGCTTCCGACCTCGGCAAGCTGATCTGGAGCGTGCCGGAGACGATCTCCTTCCTGTCGCGGCTGGTTCGGCTCGCGCCCGGCGACCTGATCTTCACGGGCACGCCGGAGGGAGTGGCGGCAGTGCAGCGCGGCGATCTGCTGGAGGGCGAGGTCGAGGGCGTGGGCGGGGTGCGGACGCGGATCGTCTGATCGTTCGTCGAACTGCACCGTCAGCGAAGCCGCCCATCGCCACCATGGCGATCAAGACGGATGGAAGATGACGACATTCACGCCAGCCGCCATCAAGGCGAGCATCAAACACGATGACTTTGAGAAAATAGACGTACGTGTTGGCACGATCGAATTGGTCGAAGACGTTCCGAGCTCGGAGAAGCTCCTGAAGCTCACCGTGGACTTCGGAGATCATAAGCGGTCCATCTTGGTGGGAATGAAAAAGGAGCGCGAAGATCCCAAGAGCGACATCGAGGGGAAACAGGCGCTGTTCGTCGTCAATCTCGAGCCCAGGAAAATGGCCGGTCATGTTTCCGAGGGAATGATTTTTGACATTGGATACGCGGACGGGATTCTGCCCGCCTTGGCGCTGCCGGAAAGGCAGGTGCCGAACGGCACCCGGGCGGGGTAAACTCGTCAGCACCCGTCCGTGCGGAAGTCAGGAATTCGGGCGGCTGCCATGAGAAGCGGCGATCAGGCCGCCCAGAGAGTCGGGACGCCGTAGGCGGCGAAAACGCGGTCGGCCGTGACGATCACCAGCCCGTCGATCCGGGCCTGCGCGATCAGCAGGCGGTCGAACGGGTCCCGGTGCGGTCCTCTCAACCGACCGGCCTCGAGCCCGTGCGCAAGCGTGATCGGCAATTCCAGAAAATCGGTCTCATGCATCTGGCGCTTGAGGTCGGTCAAGGTGGCACCGATTTCCGGCCAGCGGCCGACGTGATGCTTGATGCTCATTTCCCAGATCGAGACGGCGCTTACATGCACCGCGTTGTCGGGATCGCTGATCGAATTGTACGCCTTCGGCGCCAATCGCGCCGGCTCGATCATCCACCAGGCAAAGGCGTGCGTGTCGAGCAGCAGCCTCATTCAGGCTCGATCGGGCCGATCTCGAAAAGTGCCAGTTCCTCCTCCGACAGCGGATCGAAGAAGTCATTCGGCGGCGGCTTGACATGGCCCCAAAGCCCCGCCCGCCGCGGCTGCTTGGCATCGACCGGAACCAGCCGCACCAGGGGCTTGCCCGCGCGCGCGATCACGATCTCCTCGCCCGCGGCGGCGCGGTCCACCAGCCGGGAGAGCTGCGTCTTCGCCTCGTAGATGTTCACCGTCTCCATCGACGCCTAACCTAGTTGGTCTGGTCTGATCCCGCAAGCCCTAAGCGGCCAGCGCGTTCCGATGGATGGCACCCCCCTTCATCACCAGCCGCACGCTGCGCTCCGGGCTCGCCAGCATCGCCACGTCATGCAGCGGGTTGCCGTCCACCACCAGCAGGTCGGCGAGCGCGCCGGCCGCGACAACGCCGAGCCGGCCTTCCATGCCGATCAGCCGCGCCGCCTCGGTCGTCGCCGCGGCCAGGATCTCGGCGGCCGGAAGCACCCGCGCCCGGATCGCGAATTCCTCGCTCTGCCGCACATGCGTCTCGCCCAGCAGGTCGGTGCCGAACGCCATCGGCAGCCCCGCCTCGCGCATGATCGAGAGGCTCTCAAGCCCGGAGGCGCGCACGTCCTCGATCTTGGCGATGCTGTCGGGCGGGAAGCCGAAGCGCGGGCCGTCCTGCGCCAGCGCCTCGTAGGTCACCAGCGTCGGCACCGCGACCGCTCCGGCCGCCGCCGCCGCGCGCGCGGTCTCCGCGTCGATGCGGTTGCAGTGCTCCAGCGAATGCACCCCCGCCCGCACCGCGCGCGCGATCGCGGGGGCGGTGTAGAGATGCGCCGAGACATAGGTCTGCGCATCCGCCGCCTCCTCGACCGCGGCCCGCATCTCGGCCTCGGAATAGCCCTGCCAGACGATCGGGTCGGTGGGGCTCGCGACGCCGCCATTGGCCATGATCTTGATGAAGGCCGCCCCCTGCCGCAGTTCCTGCCGGCAGGCACGGCGCACCTCGTCGCACCCGTCGGCGATGCGGCCCATCGCGGCATAGCGCGCCTCCAGCCGGTGCGGGTCGGTGGCGTCGTGGCGGGCGCGCATGTCGACATGGCCGCCGGTCTTGGAGAGCGCCTTGCCGCACACCACGAGGCGCGGCCCGACCGCGAACCCCTGCTCCACCGCCAATGCCAGCGCATACGGCGCGCCGCCCACATCGCGGACGGTGGTGAAGCCGCGGTCCAGCATCCCCTTCATGATCGGCAGGCTGCGCAGCACCGCGAGCGCATCGGGCAGGGCCGCGTTCTGGGCCAGGTTCATCATGCTGGCGACGACATGCACATGGGCGTCGATCAGCCCCGGCATCAGCGTCCGCCCGCGCAGGTCGAGCACCAGCCGGTCGGGCGCGGCGATGGCGCGGGCGGCGAGGTCGCGGATCACCCCATCCTCGACCAGCACGTTGCCCTCGCGCGGCTCGGACGCGGTCGCATCGACGATGCTTGCGTTGGTGAACAGGACCTGCATGGCGTGTCTCCGTCTCGCTCCCGCCTGAATTGATCCGATCCCGGGTCGGCGCGCAACACTGTCCTGATGAGCGAGGCCGCGCCAACCGCCGCAATCGTGCTAGAACACGTGCACAAATTGTTCGCGGCGGCGCATGTGCTGCGCGACGTGTCGCTGCGGGTCGCAGCCGGCGAGCGCGTCGTGGTGTGCGGCCCGTCCGGTTCCGGCAAGTCGACGATGATCCGCTGCATCAACCGGCTGGAGGCGCACGACCGCGGGCGCATCGTGGTCGAAGGCACCGAACTCGACGGCGCCACGCGCGCCCTGCACATCGTCCGGCGCGAGGTCGGCATGGTGTTCCAGGCATTCAACCTGTTTCCGCATTGGCGCCTTGCAGAATTTCGCGCTGGCGCCGGTCCGCGTCCTCACCCCAGCTTGCGGCCCAGACTAACCGGCTCCGGTCCGCTCCAGGCCAGCGCGCGCTCGCCCCGGAGCATGTAGTCGCGGGTGAGCGGCACCGCCTCCTGCTGGCGCGCGAGCTGGACCTGGAACACCATGTTGGTCCGATAGCGGAAACCCACCTCGCACAGCGCCAGATAGAACTCCCACATCCGCACGAAGCGCGCATCATAGAGCGCCTCGGCCGCGTCGCGCCGTGCCATGAACCGCTCGCGCCAGTGGCGCAGCGTCTCGGCGTATTGCAGCCGCAGGATCTCGACATCCGTCACGATGAGGCCGCTTCGCTCGACGGCGGCGAACACCTCGGAGAGGGATGGAAGATCAGCACCCGGAAAAATGTATTTGCGGATGAACGGATTGATCGGCGCCGGCGCGTCGGAATAGCCGATCGAGTGGATCAGGGCCACGCCGTCGTCGGTCAGCCGGTCGCGGATGCGGGCGAAGAACTCGTCGTAATGGCGCTTGCCGACATGCTCGAACATGCCGACCGACACGATGCGGTCGAAGCGCCCGGTGAGCTCGCGATAATCGCGCAGGTGGAACCGCGCCTGCCCCGACATCCCGGCCGCGGCGGCGCGTTCCTCGCTGATCCGGTGCTGCTCGGCGGACAGCGTGACGCCGGTGACCTGGGCGCCGGTGCGCGCCGCGAGATAGAGGCCGAGGCCGCCCCAGCCGGAGCCGATGTCGAGCACGCTCAGACCGGGCCGGTCGAGCAGCAGCTTGGCCGCGATGTGGCGCTTCTTGTCGTCCTGGGCCGCGTCCAGCGTCTCGTCGCCACGGGTGAAATAGGCACAGGAATACTGCCGGTCGCGGTCGAGGAAGAGATCGTAGAGCGCGCCCGAGAGGTCGTAGTGGTGGGCGACGTTCTGCCGCGCGCGGGCGCGGGGGTTGCGCTGCTTGAGCCGGCTCTGCGCCCGCTCGATGGCACCCAGCCACGGGTGCGTCCCGATGCGGTCGAAATTGCGCGCGATCACCGCAAGCGCGTCATAGAGGCTGCCGTCCTCGATCGTGAGCGTGCCGTCCATGAACGCCTCGCCCACGCGCAAGCCGGGATTGAGCGCGATCGCGATGTCGGCGCGTCGGCTGCGGATTCGGATCGTGGCGGCGGGCGGGCCGCCGTCGCCGAGCAGGCGCGACCGGCCGGCGCCGTCGATCACGCGCAGGCTGCCGTCGCGGATCAGGCTGGCGAGCAGGCGGGTGAACATCGGCGCTTCCTTCGGATCAGGCGGCCGTCGGCTGAGCGCGCAGCGGCCACAGGCACAACGCGGCGGCGGCGCTGACGGCGGCGGTCCCCGCGAGGATCCAGCCGACCGGCAGATGCACGAACAGCGGTGCGGTCAGCGTCGGTGCCAGCGCCGTCGCCAGCATCACCGGCATCGCCAGCCGCCCGATTACCACGGCATAGCCGCGCGGTCCGAGCAGATAAAGCGGCAGCGTGCCGCGGCTGATGGTGAGCACGCCGTTGCTCGCGCCATAGGCCAGCGTCAGCACGAGCCCGGGCGCGCCGGCGAGCGGGGCGAGGATGCCGAGCGGCATCAGCGCCGCCCCCAGCCGGCTGGTCAGCAGCGGGTTGAGAAACCGCCCGAACGCCCATTCCAGCAGCCGCGCGCCGACCTGTGCCGGCCCGATCAGGGCGGCGGCGAACACCGCCTCGCCGCGCGACAAGCCGAGCGCCTGCAACAGCACCAGCGCCTGCACCGTCACCATGCCGGCGAGGAAGCCGCGGATGGTGAAGAAGCCGGCCAGGAGCCGGAAATTCCACCGCCGCGCGTCGGGCGGCACGGCCACGCCCGGGAGCGGCGCCGCGACCGGCACCGGATGCATGGGCGCGCGCCGCGGCACCGAGGCCAGGATCAGCGGCAGGTTCACGAGCAGGTGGATCGCGGCATAGATCAGCGCCGTGCGCCGCCAGCCGAGTTGCGCGAACAGCATCGTGCCGATCGGCCAGCCGACCGTGCTCGCGAAGCCGCCGAGCAGGGTGATGCCGATGATGGCCGGGCGCGCGGCCTCGCCGAGCTGTCGCCCCGCCGTCGCGAACGCCGCGTCGTAGAGCCCGAGCGCCATGCCGACGCCGAGCACCGTCCATGCAGCATACCAGGCGGCGAGCGAGGGCGAGGCGGCGAGTGCGACCAGGCCGGCCGCCTGCAGCAGCGCGCCGGTCGCCAGCACCACCCGCCCGCCGCTGCGGTCGATCCAGCGCCCGACCAGCGGCGAGATCAGGCCGCTCACGACCAGCGCCCAGGAGAACGCGCCGAGCACCACCGTCCGCGACTGGCCGAAACTGTGGGCCACCGGACCGGCAATGATCGCCGGCAGGTAGTAGGTGGTCGCCCAGGCCAGGACCTGCACGATCCCGAGGACGGCAGCGAGGCGGCGCGGGGCTGGCGGCGCGCTCACCGGTGCGGCCGTTTCAGGATCACGCCTGACAGGAGCGCTTGCACCCCGGTTCCACAAGGGCCGGGCGGCCTGGCGCGGCACTCAGGGCGAGAATTGCGGGCCAGCCACCGCATCGCCGGACGCGACCCCGCAGCCCGTGCCCCCGGCCGCGCAGCCATGCGCGGGAGGCTGGGGCGGTGGCAAGGACGCCGCGGCGACCGCCGGCGCCTGGCGGATCGCGATTTCGGCCCGCAGGTCGCGGTGCATCGCGCGCAGCACCGGACGGAGCGCGCGATACTCCTCCGGCGAGCAGACCGGCCGTGTGGTCGCCAGCACGAAGTTGCGGCGGACCTCGATCGCGCCCTGCGCGACTGCATAACGAGCGCTGTAGCGTCCGGCGCCACCGCCCACCCGCACGTCCGGCGGGAGATGCGCGACCACGGCCCCTGCCGGGAGCGCCACCCGGATATCTTCGACCTGCCGTCCGGCGAAGCAGAGGTGCCGGCCGTGCGAAATTGGCTGCCGCGAGACCAGGAATGAACCCCCGCGCAGCAGCACCGGCAGGCCCGCCGGCAGCGAGAAGCGGCCGCCGTCGGTGTCGGCCGTGTCGCGCGGCAGGCGGAAACGCGCGGTCAGCGCATACGCGCCCCCGACGGTCGCGCCGCCGCGCGGCGGCGCGAAGTCGAAGTCGCCGTGCCCGGGCGTGCCGAGGCGCAGCAGCGCGTCGGCCGCGACGCTCTCGCCGCCATCCTCCTCGATGCCGCTCGCGACCTCGCGCAGGGCCACCGCCGCCGCGCCGCTCGCCCGCGTCACGGTGCGGCCGGTCACGCTGCCGTCGGCGGCAATCACGGCCACCGTGCGTGTCTTCGTCACAGCCTCCCCCGGCAGCAGCGGCGGCGTGCGCCCGAGGCGCGCCCCGCCGGCGCCGGTCAGCACCACCGGCTTGTCGGCATCCTCGAACGGCAGCGCGCCAAACGCGGAATAGGGCGAGGTCGGGTCGAGGAAGACGTCGAACTCCGGCACGAACAGCAGCACATGGTCGAGCAGCGCCAACGTCGGCGGCTGCGGCAGGCTGTAGCGAGACCTCGTGCTGATGAGCGCCGGCTCGGAGAAGATGCCGCGCGCCGCCAGCAGCGCCTGCAGCAGCGCCACGTGGTCCTTGCAGTCGCCATAGGCGCGGGCGGCGATGACCGCCGCCGGGTCGGGGACCACCCGCCCGGCGCCGTACTGGATGCCGACGTAGCGGACCCGGTCCGCGACATGGGCGTAGAGTCGGGCCGCCTGCGCCCGGCGCCCCGCAATGCCGCGGGTCAGGCGGGCAGCCAGCGCCCGGATCGGCGCGGTCGGCCGCGCCGCCGGCAGTGCACGCGCGGCGAAGGCAGTGCCGAGCGCCGCGTAGTTCGGGAAGCTCGACACCTCGAGCGAGACCTCGTCTGCCTGCCCGTCCGGTTTCAGGTGCCAGGCCCGGCGCACGCGCCCGTCCACCCGCACCGGGGCCGTTTCCGACAGGCCGTGCGCCGCGACTGCAAGGTGCATGGTGGCGGGCAGCGTGATGCGGATGTCGGCGCTGGCGACGTTGGCGCGCGGGCCGCCGTCCAGCGTCGCCTCATAGGCGCCGGGGAAGAGCGGCGCGCGCGAGCGGCGCAGCAGGACGTAGTGGACCGTGTCCCCGGGTCGCACGTCGGGGAAGACGATGGTGCGGATGCGCCAATCGCTGAAGGTCGGGAAATCGACATCGCCGGCCGTCAGCGTCCGGCTGAGCACCGCGTCAGGGGCAACGGCAATCTCGGTGCCGTCGGGCTTTCTCGTGTAGGCCTCGACCAGCGCCACCCGCTCGAGTCCCTTGCTGAAGCCGAAGGTCTGATCGGCGGCGACCCGGGCGGCGGCACCGGTGTCGACCCGGACATCCCACACCTGACGCTCGCGCCAGGTGCCGTCGGCGGCGATATGGAGGTCGGCCACCAGCGAGCGGTGCCAACTCGCCCCGGCCGCGGCGGCCGGCGGGGAGACCGACCCGACCGATGCGGCGGCGAGCAACGCAGCGGCGGCAATCCGGTTCAGAGGTCCCAAGGCGGCCATCCATTCACTCTCTCGTGAGTGAGGCTGCCACAAACCGGACATGGACGGGAAGAGTCGCGGCGAAAAAAACGCTGGGCCGGACCGCTCCGGCCAAACGCGAGGCTTGCGCGCCACGTTGGTCCGGAACCGGGCCGCTGGCGGCACCGGCCCACACGCCGGAGGACAGTATGGCAGACCATGTCTATCGGCTGATCGAGCTGGTCGGATCGTCCGAGGAAAGCATCGAGGACGCGATCGAAACCGCGATCGGCCGCGCCTCCACCAGCCTGCGCCAGCTACGCTGGTTCGAGGTCGTGCAGACGCGCGGGCAGATCGAGTCCGGCCGGGTCCAGCATTACCAGGTCACGCTGCGCGCCGGATTCACGCTTGAGGAGAGCGACGCGACGCCGTGACGCCGGTGCTGCCAACCGTCTTCTCCTGCGGCTCGCGTGTCAGGATCGCAGCGCGCAGATGCACTCGATCTCGACGGTGATGCCGCGCGGCAGCGACCCGAGGCCGACCGCCGAGCGGGCATGGCGGCCGCGCGCCCCGAACACGTCGACGAACAGGCGCGAGGCGCCGTCGATCACCTCCGGGTGGCGGCCGAAATCGGGTATGGCGCGGACCATGCCGAACAGCTTGAGAACCTGCCCCACACGGTCGAAATCACCGCCGCAGGCGGCGCCGATCTGCGCGATCAAGTTGATCGCGACGAGGCGCGCATCCGCCTGCGCCGCCTCCAGCGTCACCTCGGCGCCGACCAGGCCGGTGTGCATCGCGCCATCCGCCTCGACCGGCCCCTGGCCGGAGACGAACAGCAGCCCGCCGCCGATCGTGAACGGGACATAGGCGGCGACCGGCGCGGGCGGAAGCGGCAGCACGATGCCGAGCTGCCGCAGGCGGGCCGGAACATCGACGGCGTCATCGCTCATGCACTGGCCTCCGATCCCGCCTCAGATATAGTGCTCGGCCGGCGGCGCGAAGCCGTTGAAGCGCTGGCTGGCGTAGGTGGTCACATAGGCGCCCGTCGCCTCCAGCAGCACGCGGTCGCCGGAGGCGAGCGGCAGCGGCAGGCGGTAGTGCGACCGCTCGTAGAGGATGTCGACGCCGTCGCAGGTCGGTCCCGCGATCGTCACCGGGCCGGAAGGGGCGCCGTCGTGCGGCGTGGCGATCCGGTACTTGATCGCCTCCCCCTCGGTCTCCGCGAGACCGCCGAAGCGGCCGATGTCGAGATAGACCCAGCGCACCGGGTCCTCCTTCATCTTGCGGCTGACGAGCACGACCTCGGCGCAAACGACGCCCGCGTCGCCGACCACCGCACGGCCGGGCTCGATCACGATCTCCGGCAGATCGTTGCCGAAATGCGCGGTCATCGCGCGCATGATGGCGTCCGCGAAGGCGTCGATCTCCGGCACCGCGTCGCGATAGCGCACCGGAAAGCCGCCGCCGAGGTTGAGCATCCGCACATCCACCCCCTGCTCGCGCAGATCGGTGAACAGCATCGCCACGCGGCCGATCGCCGCCTCGTAGCTCGCCGGGCTGGTCTGCTGGCTGCCGACATGGAACGACAGGCCGTACGGGTCGAGACCAAGTTCGTCGGCGCGCAGCATCAGCTCGCGCGCCATGCCGACGGTGGTGCCGAACTTGCGCGACAGCGGCCAGTCGGCGCCGACATTCTCGACCAGGATGCGGCAATAGACCCGCGCGCCGGGCGCGTTGGCGGCGATCTTCTCCAGCTCCTCGATCGAGTCGAAGGCGAACATGCTCACCCCGGCCGCATGGGCGCGGCGGATGGCGTCGGCCTTCTTGACCGTATTGCCATAGCTGATCGCGGCCCCGGTCGCGCCGGCATCCAGGCATGCGGCGACTTCCTCGAAGCTCGCCGCATCGAAGCGGCTGCCGAGCCGGACTAGGCGTTCCAGAACGGGCGCGGCCGGGTTCGCCTTGACGGCGTAATAGATCATCGCCGCGGGCATCGCTGCCCGCAGCGCCCGGAAGTTGCTCTCCACCCGGTCCACGTCAAGCACCAGGCATGGCGTTGCCGGAGGCTGCGTAGCCAGGAAATGCGCGATCTTGGGGGTCATCGCACCCTGCCTTCCCTTCCAGATCGCCCGCCTTTTCAGGGCGGCGGGCGAGGTTGACGAAACGGTCGAACGAACCAGCGACCAGAGCGGAGAGCCGGGAAACCCGACCTCCAGTTGCCAGAACGCTTGACGTCGTTGCGTAAACCCCGGAGGGCCAGAGGCACGTGCGTTGCTGCGTGAGGGACCAAATAGGACCCCCGGACCGGGGGCGCAAGTGGAAAATCGCCCCGCGCTTCCCAGATCTGCGGCTGGCGCAACCACGGCCGCCAGCGGCACGTTCCCGGAGCGGCACGTTGCCCGAACGGCACGCGGCCGTCAGAGGTTCCGAGACGTCGATGTCCCCGCCCGAGCACAACGTCCCCGACGCAGCTGGAGCAGAAGCCGGTCCGCACGACCTCGCCGTGACAGGCGATCCGGCGCAGCGGCCGGTCGCGAGCGGCACGGCAGCCGTGCAGCTCGCCCGCGCGCCCGGCGCGCAACGGCTTGGCCGCCTCGCCCACAACCCCGGCGAAATCCCCTGGCGCGGCTGGCGGGCGGTGATCGGGCGGACGCTGCGGGACATGATCTCCGACCGCGTCTCGCTGACCGCGGCCGGATGCTCCTTCTACGCCGTGCTGGCGCTTTTCCCGGCGATCAGCATGCTGATGTCGATCTACGGTCTCGCATTCGATCCCGCGACCGTGGAGCCACAGCTCGCCGGACTGCGGCATTTCCTGCCGCCCGAGGCGTATTCGCTGCTGTCGACGCGGGTCCACCAGCTCGTCTCACAGCATTCCGCGACACTGGGCCTCCGGCTCGCGGTGAGCGTGGTGATTACGCTGTGGTGTTCGGCCACCGGCACCAAGTCGATGCTCTCGGCGCTCAACATGGCCTATGGCGAGCCGGAGGAGCGCAGCTTCCTGAAGTTCCAGGTGATGGCGTTCGGCATGACGCTGGGCGCGATCTTCGCGGCCGTGCTCGGGCTTGCCGGGCTGGTGGCGCTGCCGGCGGTGATCGGCTTTCTCGGGCTGTCGGCCTACAGCCAGTTCCTGATCCAGGCGATCAGCTTCGCGGTGCTCGTCGTCTTCGTGCTGTTCGCGCTCTCGTTGCTGTATCGCTTCGGCCCGTCACGCCACCGCGCGCGCTGGCACTGGGTGACGCCGGGATCAGTCGTGGCGACAATGCTTTGGCTGGTCGCATCGCTGCTGTTCTCGCTCTATGTCGGCCATGTCGCCAGCTACGACGTGACGTACGGCTCACTGGGCACGGCGATCGCGGTGATGATGTGGTTCTGGGTCAGCGTCTATGTCGTCCTGCTGGGCGCCGAGCTGAACGCCGAACTCGAACTCCAGACGGTCCGTGACAGCACCCAGGGTCCGCCGAAGCCGATCGGCCGGCGTGGCGCCTTCGTCGCCGACCACGTCTCGCAGCGCTGACGTCCGCTGCGGGCCGCGGGCCGCGGCGCTAGGGCCGGCTGCTGGCTGGCCGCAGCGGCGGCGCCAGGTTGATCGGCGTATGGGTGATCCGCGCCAGCGCGACCGGCCCGTCCGGCGCCTCCGCCACCTCGACCGGAGCGCCGGCCTGCTCCTGCGGACCGACGCGCGAGAGCGTCACGGTGGCGATCCCGCCCACGCCCAGCGCCCGGGCCGCCGCCCGTGAGAGGTCGATGACGCGGTTGCCGCTGCGCGGCTCGCGATCGTTGATCGTCACCACGACCGAGCGGCCGTCGTCGCGGGTGACGCGCACGCGCGTCCCCAGCGGCAGGTTCGGATTGGCGGCGGTCATCCGGCCGGGCTCATAGGTCTCGCCACTGGCGGTCCGGCGTCCGTCGAAATAGTGGCTGTAGAAGGTCGCGATCCCCCGCATCAGCCATTCGCCCCGGCTCGGCCCGGCGGCATGGGCGGAACCGGTGGCGACCAGGCCGCCCACGAGGACGGCGCAGAACGCCGTTCTGGCGTCTATGGGCATTTCGGCTCCCGAACATTGATTTGGCAACGAACGCAAAGGTTGGCCGGAGTGGACCCGACCTCAACGAGAAATGCAACCCCAAAGGTTAAGCAAGACCTGACCCACCCCAGGCGAAACCACTGTGCAACTGCGGGATGGATTGGCAGGCTGCTTGCGGCACATGGCATGGTCACCGCAGCATCACGAATGTCAGTAACGCGCACTGGTTCTATTTCAGGCGTGACTTCACGAGTTTCTGTTTGGACTGTATTCACACGGATTCGTCAACAACTCGGCTCACTTGCACCATCGGCGCAGGATGCGCTATCGGAGGTTGCGGAAGGCGACGCGCGGAGGGGGTTTCGAGCGGGCCGCGCCAGGGAGAGTTGCGTGCGCGCCAGCCTCGCCGAGTCCGTAATCCGCACCCAGCTCGCCTTCGCCTCCCCGTTGATCTCGGAGGCGTCGTATCGCGCCGCCCTCGGCGGCCCGCGCAGCGACCTCAACACCGTCCTCGGCTACCTCAAGCGCCCGCTCGGCGAGCGGCCGCTGCTGACGCCGTATTTCGATCCGGTCTGGTACTGCGCGCTCTATCCCGAGGTGCTGGAGCAGCGGGAGGACCCGCAATTCCACTTCCTCACCGTCGGCATCAGCGAATATCGCTCGCCGCATCCGCTGATCGACTTCGAGTTCCTGCGCCACTACGACGAGGCGAGCTTCGTCCGCCGCCCGGTCGCCGAGGCGCTGATCGGGGCGCTGCGCGGCGGGCTGTTCGACCCGTCCGCCTATTTCTCCTGCGAGCACTATGTCGAGCAGCTCGGCCCCGCCGCCGACACCGTGCCCGAGCTGCTCGGCCATTTCCTCGAGCACGGGCTGCACCGCGGCCTGACGCCGCACAAGCTGTTCGATCCGGCCTGGTATGCCGAGCGCTATCCTGACGTGCCGAAGGCGCCCTATGCGGCGCTGCGGCATTTCGTCCTGGTGGGCGACCGTGCCGGGCGGGCGGCGAGCGAGGCGTTCGACGGCGGCCGCTATCTCCGCCGCTATCCCGACATCGCAAGCGCGCAGGTGCCGGCACTCTGGCACTACGTCACCAACGGCGTGCGCGAGGGCCGCCAGATCGCGATCGAGATCGCCGCCGCCCCGCCGCCCAGGCGTCTGCGGCGCGAGGCGCCGACGGGGGCCGCATTGCCGACCGACGGGCCGGCTGCCTACGAACGGCTGCGCGCGCGCATCGCGGCGCAGCGGAGCGAGGCGATCGAGCGTCACGCGCCGACGCCGCCGATCCTGAAATCCACCCACGACCCGGCAGCGTCCCTCGCCGCGCTTTCGCTGCCGCGGGTCCGGGCGCCAAAGGTCTCGGTGCTGATCCCGGTCCACGACGCGCTCCGCCACACCGTCGAGTGCCTGATGTCGCTGGCGACCGGGCGCATCCGCACGCGCTTCGAGGTAATCGTGGCCGACGACGCCTCGAGCGATCCGGGCATGGCGGCCCTCGCGGGCGTCGCCAACCTGCGGCTGATCCGCAACGAGCGGAACCAGGGATTCCTGCGCACCTGCAACGCCGCCTTCGCCGCGGTCCGGGGCGAGTACGTCCTGCTGCTCAACAGCGACGCGCAACCGTTGCCCGGCGCGCTCGATGCGCTCGCGGCGATGCTGGACGGCGATCCGGCGATCGCCGCCGCCGCACCGCGCCTGATCTATCCCGACGGGCGGTTGCAGGAGGCGGGCTGCCGGCTCGATGCGGCCGGGGTCTCGACCATGATCGGCCTGTTCGGCGACGCCGCCTCCCCCGCCTGGTCGCACGACCGCGACGTGCAATACGCCTCCGCCGCCGCCCTGATGCTGCGCCGCGCCGCGATCGGGGGCGCGCTGTTCGACGAAGGCTTCGCCCCCGCCTATTGCGAGGACGCCGATCTCTGCCTGCGGCTGCTGGATGCCGGCCATCGCGTGCGCCTGTGCGCCGCGGCGACCGTCGCCCACCATCTCAGCGTCTCGACGGCGCGCGACGGCGACGGCCCCAAACTGCGGGGCGTGCGCGCGAACCAGCAGAAACTCGCCGAGAAATGGCCGGAGGCGCTGGAGCGGCAGGCACGGGTGCGCGTGCTCGCCTTCTACCTGCCGCAGTTCCATCCGACGCCGGAGAACGACCTCTGGTGGGGACGCGGCTTCACCGAATGGTGCAACGTCGTGCGCGCGGCGCCGAGCTTCGAAGGCCACCGCCAGCCGCGCCTGCCGGCCGACCTCGGCCTCTACGATCTCCGCGTGCCGGCGGTGCCAGTGGCACAGGCGGCGCTGGCCGCGCGCTATGGCATCGACGGGTTCTGCGTCTATTACTACAACTTTGGTGAACGCCGGGTGCTCGACGCGGCGTTCGAGGCGATCGTCGCCGACCCGGCCATCCGCTTCCCGTTCTGCGTCTGCTGGGCCAACGAGAACTGGACGCGCGCCTGGGACGGCGGCGAGAGCGATCTTCTCCTGGCCCAGCGTTACGACGACGCGACGCTCGATGCGGTGATCGCGGACACGATCCGCTATGCTGCTGATCCGCGCTACATCCGCGTCCGCGGCCGGCCGATGCTGCTGGTCTATCGGCCCCTGCAACTCCCCGATCCCGCCGCCTTCGCGGCGCGGGCGCGCGCCGCCTTCGCCGCCGCCGGCGAGCCGGGCCTGCATCTCGTCTATGTCGAGAGCATGGAGGCGGCCGGCCGCGGCCTGCGACCCGAGGTGATCGGCTTCGACGCCGCGGTCGAGTTCCCGCCGCACGGCCGCGGTGTGCCGGCCGCCGACCCGATCCGGCTGCTCAAGGAGGGCTGGACCGGCTATCGCTACGACTACGAGGAGACGGTGCTCGCATGTCTCCAGGGCGGCGCTCCCGGCTATTCGCGCTATCCCGGCCTGTTCCCCGGCTGGGACAACACGCCGCGCCAGAGCCTGCGCGGCACCAGCTTCGATGACGCCTCCCCGACGCTGTTCCAGGCCTATGCGGAGGCGAAGATCGAGGAGGCGCAGGCACAGTTCGTGGGCGAGGAGCGGCTGGTCTTCGTCAATGCCTGGAACGAGTGGGCGGAGGGCGCCGTGCTGGAACCTGACCAAGCGCACGGGCACGGCTGGCTGGAGGCGCTGCGCCACGCGCGGCTCGCGACGGATTGCCTGTGAAGCCGGCCGCCTCCCGCCGCCGCCCGCCGGCGCGACCGCCGGAGCGGAGCCTGCCCGCGTCTCCCGCGCGCGTTCGAGACGTCGCCGAATTGCCGCTCACGCTCATAGGCCACCCGTTCGCGACCGTCGGCATGGGCGAGCAGCTCCGCAGCCATGTGCGCGCCTGCGTCGCGGCCGGGCTCGCGCCGCGGGTGCTCGACATCTTCGGCCACGCCGCGCGCACCGACCCCGAGCACCTGACCCTGGTCGATCCGCGCGAGACCCGCGCGCTCGGCGACGGCATCCGCGTCTTCCACCTCAACGGCGACGAGATCGACCGCGCCCGCGAGCGGCTCGAGCAGCTCGGGCAGGCGTTCGGCGGCGGCCACAACGTCATCGTCCCGGCCTGGGAGCTGCCACGCTATCCCGAGCCGTGGGCGGCGCGGCTGCGCGGCTTCGACGAGGTCTGGGCGCTGTCGGGCTTCATCGGATCGGCGCTGCTCACGGCCGGCATCGAGAGCGTGCCGATCGGGCAGCCGGTCGAGCCGCCGCCGGGCTATCTGCTGCCGCGGCGGCATTTCGGCATCCGCGAATCCGCCTTCGCGATGCTCGCCGCCGTCGACCTCACCTCCCACGCCGCGCGCAAGAACCCCGAGGCGGTGCTGGCACTCTGGGATGCGCTGCGCGGGGCCGACCCGTTCGCCGACATCCAGCTCGTGCTGAAGGTCAAGGAGGGCGACGCGGCGGCCGAGCCGTGGGCGGCGGAGCTGCGGGAGCGGGTGCCCGAGGCGGTGGTGATCGGCGCGCCGCTGGCCGCCTCCGAGATGCGCAGCCTGATCGCCGCCTGCGACTGCTTCGTCTCGCTGCACCGGGCCGAGGGCTTCGGCCGCGGGCTCGGCGAGGCGATGGCGCTCGGGCGGCTGGCACTCGGCACCGGCTGGTCGGGCAATCTCGACTTCATGACCGAGGCGAACGCGGCTCTGGTGCGGCACGACCTCGTCGCGGTGGCGGAGGGCGCGTATCCGCACGCCGCAGGCCAGCACTGGGCGGAGCCGGACGTGGCGCACGCGGCGGAACTGGTGCGCGCGGCGATCGCGGATCCCGACGCCGCCCGCGCGCGGGCGATGCGGGGGCGGCGTGAGGTGCGGCTCGGCTACTCCGACCGGGCGGTGGGCCTGCGCATCCTGGCGCGGCTGGAGGCGATCGCGGCGCAGATCGGAGCGGGGGTGGATCGAGCGGCTTGAACGGTTACGCCGCCCGGCGCCGCCGTACCCGCCGCATCAAGAACCACGCGACCGCCAGCACCACTAGCGCCACCACGACGAGGTCGAGCCGCTGCATGATCGCGTGCAGGCGCGGATCGGTGTCCCAGCGGCGGCCCAGCACGTACCCGACATAGGCGAGCCCGAAGCACCACGGCCAGGAGCCAACAAAGGTATAGATCTGGAACCGCAGATGCGGCATCCGCGCGATGCCGGCCGGCAGCGCGATGAAGGTGCGGATCACCGGCAGCACGCGTCCGATCAGGACGGCGGGTGCGCCGAACCGGTCGAAGAAGCGCTCCGCCCGGCCCAGATCCTCGGGGCTGAGCAGCACGTAGCGCCCCCAGTGCAGCACAAAGGGCCGGCCGCCGTAGAACCCGGCGGCGTAAGCAACCGCGGAGCCCACGCAGGAGCCGAATGCGCCGGCCGTCGCCGCCAGCCAGAGATTGAACCGCCCGGTCGAGACCAGATAACCCGCGAACGGCATGATGACTTCCGAGGGCAGCGGGATGCAGGCGCTCTCGATCGCCATCAGCAGCACGATGCCGCCGTAGCCCATCGCCGAGATCGCGCCCGCGATCCACGCGCCGACGCCGCCAATCGCCTTGCCGAGCACCCGCCCCTCCCCTGTCGCCCCGTCGTCGTCCGATCAGCCGGTCGTAAATGCCTTGATGAAGAAATCGGGTGCGCCGAAATTGCCCGACTTGAGCGCAAGCCTGAGCGCCGGCCCGTCTCCCTCCGCGAAGGTCCAGGGCACGCCGGGGTCGATCTCGGCGCCGATCCGCAGCCGCCTGACGCCGAGGGCCGAGACCGCCGCACCCGAGGTCTCGCCGCCGGCCACCACCAGCCGCCGAACGCCGCGCTCGACCAGCCCCTGCGCAATCGCGGCGAGCGCCCGCTCCACGAGCGCGCCGGCCGCCTCCCGCCCGAGCCGCGTCTGCAACGCCGCGACCCGGTCGGGCGGGGCGGAGGCGGCGATCACCACCGGCGTCTGCCCGAGCTTGCCGTCGGTCCAGTCGAGCGCACTCCGCGCCAGGGCGGCTGAATCCGGCGTCGCGAGCGGATCGAGTTCCAGAGTGGGCACCGTCTCGCGCGCGATCGCGACCTGACGCAGCGTCGCCCGCGAGCAGGAGCCGGCGAGCACGGCCGCCGCTCCCGCCACCGCCGGCAGTGCGCCAGCGTCCGCATCCGGGGACAGCAGGCCGGCACGTCGAAAATTCTCGGGCAGGCCCATCGCGATTCCGGAGCCGCCGGTGATGAGCGCGTGCTGCGAAGCGGCCTGCCCGATCGCGAGCAGATGCGCGTCGGTCACGGCATCGACGATGGCATAGCGCCGGCCCTGTTCGGCGAGCGCCGTCATCGCGTCGCGGATGGCGGCGGGGCCGCGCTCGACGGTCGGGAACGGCACCAGGCCCACTGTGCCGTCGGTCTGCCGGCCGAGCACGCGGACGAGGTTGGCGTCCGTCATCGGCGTCAGCGGATGGTGCTCCATCCCGCTCTCGGAGAGCAGCGCGCCGCCGACGAAGAGGTGGCCGAGATAGACGGTGCGCGCATTGGTCGGGAAGGCCGGACATGCCAGCGCGAAGCCGCCGTCGAGCGCCGCGAGGAGCGCGTCGGCGACGGGCCCGATGTTGCCCGCCTCGGTACTGTCGAAGGTCGAGCAGTATTTGAACAGGAACTGCCGGCAGCCGGCGCGGCGCAGCCAGGCCAGGGCGGCGAGGCTGTCGGCGACCGCCTCGGCGGCCGGCGCGGTGCGCGACTTCAGCGCCACCACGATCGCGGCCGTGTCCGGCACCGGGTCCGTGGCGCCGGGCACGCCGATGAGCTGCACCGTGCTCATGCCGCGGCCCACCAGCATGGCGGCAAGGTCGGTTGCACCGGTGAAATCGTCGGCGATGGCGCCGAGCAGCGGCATGGGTCAGCGTCCTCCAGGAATGGCAAGACTGGCGGGGAATGCGAGAATGTCGCGGTGGCCGACGGTGATGGCAAGCCGCCCGACCAGCGCCTGCCGCCGCCGCGCCGCCCGCCATGCCGCGATGCGCACGCCGGTGCCAGGCCGCGCCCCGAGCGCCGCCTCGGCCGTCTCCGCCACCAGCGCGTCGAGCATCGTCAGCGCGCCGGCACCCACGCGCCAGTCGGTGGGCGCGGTGCGCACAAGCAGGCCCTCGGCCGCCAGCAGACGCGGCAGCCTCGCCGACACGCCGGCCGCGCGCCGCGACGCGCCGAGCACGGCAGCGTCGGCGGGATGGCCGGGCCGCCAGCGGCCCCGCCCGTCCGGGATCAGCGTCGCGAGCAGCGGGACGCCGAGCCTTGCGATCTCGGTCGCTAGATGCGCCGCGGACGGCAGCGGTCCGGTCGAGACGATGGCATCGGCGTCCGTCCGGGCCAGACGGTCCAGCGCGTCGCCGAGCAGGCCGGTGATGCGCCACGCGCCTTGCGGCGTGTGCAGCAGCATCGCCCGCGCCGGAAAGGTCGCGGTCCAGCCACGCCGCTCGGCCCAGCGCGCGGTGACCACCAAAGCCTCGTCCAGCGCATCGGTGTCCTCGGCGACAAAGCTCCAGGCCTGCGGGCGCGCGAGACGCGGCGCCAGCCAGCGGAACAGGCCGAGGCTGCCGGGTGCGATGTCGAGCAGGCGCGGCCTTGCCGGCAGGAGCGTCGTGAGCGCCGCCGCGAGCGCCTCGCTGCGCGCGGCGGCGTCGAAGGCCGCCGGGTCGGGTCCGGTCACGCGATGGCGGTGGCGAAGGCGTTGGCCTGCGCGGCCCAGGACGGCAGGTGCTGGCCCGCCTGCCACGCCGCGTCCGCGATGTCGCGGCGCAGGGGGACGTCGAAGATGAGCCGCCGCAGCGCCTTGGAGAGCTGGTCGGCGTCGTCGAGCGGCGCCACCACGCCCGCCTCGGGCGGCACCATCGCCGCCGCCCCGCCCCATTCCGTGACCGCGACCGGCAGGCCGCGGCGCAGTGCCTCGGTGATCGCGGCCCCCGTCGCCTCCCACCGCGTCGCCAGCGCGAACACGTCCGCGCCGCGCCATAGCGTCTCCAGTGTGGCCGGATCCGGGGCGCCGGCGAAGGTGACGCGGCCGGCGAGGCCGGGCTCGGCCGCGAGGGCAGCGAGCGCGCCGACAGTCTCGGGGTCGCGGCGTTCGTCTCCGGCGATGGTCAGATGCCAGTCGAGGTCGAACAGCCGCGCGAGCGCCCGCAGCAGCACGTCGTGACCCTTCCGCGGGACCAGCGCGCCGACCGAGAGAAGCGCGCATCCAGGGCCGCCCGAGCCCGTGCTGCGCGCCAGGTCGTCGGCACCCGGGGCGACGACGGCGATGCGGGCGGGGGCGACACCGAACGCCTCGACCAGTTTCTTTTCCGTCGCCGCTGAGGTCGCAACCACGCGCGGCAGGGCCCGGAGCAGCCGGCGCTGGGCGGCGCGGGCGTCCTCGCGGGCTTCGGGGGGCAGGTGGAACACCGGCGCCGCATGGTGGAGGAGCCCGACTGCGCGGCGTTCGCCCAGCACGGGCAGCAGCGGCGCGAAGGCGGGCAGGCACATCCCGTCGATCACCGGCACGGCATCGGGGGCAAGTGCATCCCAGGCCGCCTGCGCATCGGTCACGGCGACCGCGTCCGCCGCATGACCGGCAGCGCGCAGTGCCGCCAACAGGCGGCGATCATAGGCATGGCCACCCCCGAGCGGGTCCGCGGCGAGGGGCGGCACGAAAAGACTGATGCGCATCGGCGCGGCCGTCCCTATCTGAACGCCATGAAGGACACCGACGAGGCAGCCCCGCCAGCCGACCCCAGACCGCCCGCTCCCGCGGTCGAAAAGCCGAAGGAAATCGGCGGCCCGCCAGGGCCGGAGCCGACGCGGTACGGTGACTGGGAACGCAAGGGACGCTGCATCGACTTCTGAGCCAGCCTAGTCGCGCCGGGCGCGCGCGGCCTGGACGGTGTTCTCTATCAGGCAGGCGATCGTCATCGGCCCGACCCCGCCGGGCACCGGCGTTATCGCGCCGGCAACGGGCAGTGCCTCCGCGAATGCCACGTCGCCCGCAAGGCGCCCGTCCGCAAGCCGGTTGATGCCGACGTCGATCACCGTCGCACCGGGCGCGATCCAGTCGCCGCGTACCAGCGCCGGCCGACCGGCGGCGGCGATCAGCACCTCCGCCCGGCGGCACTCCGCCGGCAGGTCGCGGGTGCGGGAATGGGCGAGCGTCACCGTCGCGTCCGCCGCCAGCAGCAGGGCGGCAAGCGGGCGGCCGACCAGCACCGAGCGGCCGAGCAAGAGCGCGCGGACACCACGCAGGCTCGTGCCCGCCGCCTCCAGCAGCCGCATCACCCCGCGCGGCGTGCAGGGCACCAGGCCGGGCCGCCCCGCTGCGAGCCGCCCGGCGTTGAGCGGATGCAGCCCGTCCACGTCTTTCGCCGGGTCCAGCGCCGCGATCGCCGCGGCGGCGTCGATCTGCGGCGGCAGCGGGAGCTGGACCAGGATGCCGTCCACGGTCCGGTCGGCGTTGAGACCGGCGATCGTTGCCAGCAGCGCCGCCTCCGGGGTGCCGGCGGGGAGCCGGACCGTGCGCGCGTCGAGCCCGCAGGCGGTGGCGGCGCGGTCCTTGTTGCGGACATAGACCTGGCTCGCCGGGTCGTCGCCCACCAGCACCACGGCGAGGCCGGGACGATACGGCAGGCGCGCGACCTCGGCCGCCAGACGGCCCCGCAGCGCCTCGGCGACGGCACGCCCGTCGATGATCCGGGCGGAGAGCCGGGCCGTCACAGGACCAGCGCGTTCCACGAGCCGAAGGCGATCGCCGCATAAAGCCTGGCGAGCACCTGCTGCGATGCCCAGAGCAGCACGATCAGGATCATCGGGCTGATGTCGATGCCGCCGAGATTGGGCAGGAAATTGCGGATCGGGCGCAGTGCCGGCTCGGTGATCCGGAACAGGAAATCGCCGATTGACCAGACGATGCGGTTGCGCCGATCGAGCACGCCGAAGCCTAGCAGCATGCTGAACACGGCGGCGAGAATCACCGCCCAGATGTAGAGGCGGATCAGCGTCTCGAGCACGTTGAAAAGGACGGTGAGCAACGGA
The DNA here is from genome assembly GCA_036272815.1 of Acetobacteraceae bacterium. Taxonomy (GTDB): domain Bacteria; phylum Pseudomonadota; class Alphaproteobacteria; order Acetobacterales; family Acetobacteraceae; genus DATAYA01. The sequence goes on along the minus strand of DATAYA010000075.1, from coordinate 836 downwards.
GCCTCGTACGCCGGGGGCGCGGGAAGCTAGCTTCGGCCCCGGTGCGGTGCAACCGTGGTGCTTGCGCGGTTCCGGTGCCGCGCTTGACTGGTGTCGCGCTTGACTTGGGTGGGAGCGCTGCGCACATTCCGCCGCCGCCGGGCCGGGGCTGTAGCTCAGTTGGGAGAGCGCCTCGTTCGCAATGAGGAGGTCAGGGGTTCGATTCCCCTCAGCTCCACCACCGACCGGCCTTAGAGCGTTGATTTTGCTAGATTTCCCGGTAGACCGATTTCTTAGCCTACATATCAGCACCCATGACGGTTGGGGCGGCGGGCGAGGTCTGTCAACGGTTGCGCGGCCCTCGCGCGCGGCCATTCGCGGCCGGGATGGGGCTTGATCGCCGGTTGAACGTGCCCGCAGGTGGCGCCGCCAAGCGCCTAGGAGCGCCGGGCGGTCTTCCATGCAGTCCAGCGGGGCGACGTTGGGCCGCGCAACCCGGGAGACGCAGGAAGGCCGCCGACAGGAAGGAAGCGGCCGGCGAGCAAGGGGTAACGGCATGACAGAAGGACGCCCGGTAACCGAAACGCGCGAGCGGTTTCTCGCCGAGCTGCGCCGGATGAACGCGGAGACGGAGCAGCGCATCGCCGACTTCCGGGCGCAGATACGGGAGGACTCCGGGCGTCGACTTGGGGCGGCCGGCTGGTGGCGGCGCGATCTGCCGGCGGTGCTCGTCGGGGCGGCGCTGATGGCGGCCGGCATGACGATCGGCGCCATGCTCATGAAACTGCCGCGGTGGTGATGCCGCTGCACGGGCAGCCGGCAGAGAGGGCAAACACGACGACCGCGGGCGATTCAGC
>DATAYA010000074.1:0-8990 GCA_036272815.1 Acetobacteraceae bacterium | reverse complement strand
CCGTCGAGCAACGGATACGGCAATCCGCCGACGGTCAGGATCTGGTTTGGCCGCAGCTTCGCGTCGGTGCGGCCGGGCACATGGTCGGCGTCGACGACATCGTAGAGGCCGCCCGCCGGATTCGGGAATCGCTTGAGGAAGCTGGCCCGCGCCTGCGCCGCGAGGGACGCCCAGTGCGGGACACGCTGCGCGCCGATGGTGAGCGCGTTGATCCAGAGTGCCTGCACCTCGACCGGCTTGCCGATCCGTGGCGTCACCACGCGGTCGCCGATCTTGGCATCCATCCACGTGAGCTGCACGCCCGGCACCCCGGCGCGCAGCAGACCGTCGGTGTCGGGCGCTATGCCGAATCGCGTGCCGGCGGCGTAGCCGCGCAGGATCGCCTGCACGGCATCGTGGAGCACGCCGTCGCAGCGCGCGGTCTCGCCGGCCGCTTCGCGGTAGTCATGCACGGCGATGACGAACCAGAGCGACGCATCGACCGCGTTGTATTCGGGCGTAGCGCCGTCATCGGGGAACCGGTTCGGCAGCATGCCCTCGCTGACCACGCCGGCCCAGGCGGCGAGAATCGCGGTCGCGGCGTCGAGCCGGCCGGCGCCGATCACGAGGCCGCGCATCGCGATGAAGGTATCGCGCCCCCAATCGGTGAACCACGGAAACCCGGCGATAATGGTCTGCCCGGTCCCTCGGTCAACGGTGTAGCAGGCGGCGGCGCGGCGGAGAGGAGAGTGCTTCTCCCGCCGCGTTCGCTCGGTCGCGAGAAGGTCGTCGGCGAGTGGTGCGGCGCGCGCCCAGATATCGTCGCCCCCACGCAGCAGCATCGCGGCAGGGGCCGCGTCGAGGTCGAAGGTGAATAGTCCGGGCGAGGCGAGGTCCTCAATGCAGTCGAGCCCGCGATCCTGCTCGGCGGCGTAGAGGAAATTGCGATACCATTCGGGAGCGGCGGCATAGGCGCCGCTGGTCAGCGCACTGACCGCAGGCAGCGGCTCGTATGGCCGCCAAGCCACATTGCCGCCGCGTACGAGGCCATCGAAGCGGAAGCCGGCATTCTCCCGATGCAGCGCGTGGTAGTCGCGGCCGGAGAGCAGCGGGCGCACCGTCAGCCGGCACGAACCGCGGCCGGGCGCGCGGCGCCAGCGCAGCACCGTCGTGCAGGCGTCCCGCGCCGTTGCGATCTCCTGCGTGATGACCGCGCCATCCGGCAGCGTGAAACGCCATGTGGGCCAGGGGTCATGATCGAACGCGGTGATGGCATCGGCGCCACCGGGAAACGTGATGTCCGGGGCGTAGTGCTGACTGCTGATCGCGAAGCGGCCGGCAGAGGTCTCGACCCACGCCTCGATGCCGTTGACCAGCACGACGCGGCGCGTCGGCGGTGTCTCGGCCAACAGCAGCAAAGCATGGTAGCGCCGGGTGCGTGCAAGGCCGACGGTGCCGGACGCGAAGCCGCCGATGCCGTCGGGCTCCAGCCATTCCGCATCGAGCGCGATGCCGGCCGAAGTCACGCAATCACGCCCGACGCGCGGAGCATTGTGATGTCCATCGCGGGAAGCCAGCCGGCCAGCGCGGCATCGGCGTCCGGCGGCTGCGGCGCCCGTGGCGCGTCGGGCGGCGTTGCGCTGAAGCGCGGTGCTGGTGCCGGCTGTAGGACCCCGTCGATCGTCAGATGCGTGCCGCGTGCTCGCAGATGCGGGTGCTCCGCTGCCTCCGAGAGAGAAAGAACCGGCGCGAAACAGGCATCCGTCGCCTCCAGGAGCTTGCACCACGCGGCGCGCGTGCGGGTGGCGAACAGCGCTGCGAGTTGCGACCGCGCCTCCGGCCAGCGCGCGCGATCCGATTGCGCCGGAAAGTCGGCCGCGTCGAGGCCGATGCGTTGCAGCAACTCGTCATGAAAGCGGCGTTCCAGAGCCGCGATCGTGATCCACTCGCCCTCGGCGCACTGATAGGTGTCGTAGAAATAGGCGCCACCGTCGAGCAGGTTCGTGCCGCGAGCGTCGGTCGTAACGCCTGCCGCACGCATCCCGTACGCCATCGCGAGGAGCGACGCCACGCCATCGACCATCGCCGCGTCCACCACTTGCCCGCGCCCCGTCTGCCGTGCGTGCAGGATTGCGGCAAGCACGCCGAACGCAAGATAGAGGGCGCCGCCGCCGAAATCGCCGATCAGGTTGAGCGGCACCGAAGGTGGCCCGTCCGCGCGGCCGATGCCGTGCAGCGCACCGGCGAGTGCGATGTAGTTGAGGTCGTGCCCCGCCGCCTGCGCCAGCGGCCCGTCCTGCCCCCAGCCGGTGACGCGGCCGTAGACGAGGCGCCGGTTGCGCACGAGGCATTCCCGCGGGCCGATGCCGAGCCGTTCCATGACGCCAGGGCGGAATCCTTCGACCAGCGCGTCGGCGTCATCGACAAGCCGCAGCACGAGGTCGCGCGCCGCCGGCACCTTGAGATCGAGCAGCAGCGTCTGTCGGTTGCGCAGCAGGACCTGCGTCCCGAGCGGCTGCGCGACGCCGCGCTCGGGCGGGCTCGGCCGGTCGATGCGCAGCACCGTGGCGCCAAGATCGGCAAGCAGCATCGCGCACATCGGCGCAGGTCCGATACCGGCAAGCTCGATCACCCGCATGCCGGCGAGCGGTCCGCTCATCCGCTCGCGCCGCCGGTGAAGCGCGGCCTCCGCTTCTCGCGGTGCGCGGCCAGTCCCTCCCGCGCCTCCGGTCCGGTGAACCCGAGGAATTCCAGTGCGAGCGAGGCGTCGAAGGCGGGGCCGGCCTGCCGCAGCCAGTTGTTCAGGGCGTGCTTAGTCCAGCGGATCGCCGATGGCGCTCCTTCGGCGATCCGCGTCGCGATCTCGGCCGCGCGCACGTCGAGGTCGCCGTCGGGCACGGCGAGCGAGACGAGCCCGATGCGCTCCGCGTCGGCGCCGGAGAGCGGCTCGCAGGTGAGCAGGTGGTATTTCGCCTTCGCAAGTCCGCAGAGCAGCGGCCAGATGATCGTCGCATGGTCGCCGGCTGCGACTCCGAGCCGCGTGTGACCGTCGATGATGCGGCAATCCTCCGCGGCGATCGAGATATCCGCCAGCAAGCCGCAGACGAGGCCCGCGCCGACCGCGACGCCGCGCATGGCGCTGATGATCGGCTTGCTGCAATCGATGATCCCGTGGACGATCGCGCGCGCCTCCTTCCAGACGCGCGCGCGGGTGTCGAAGTCGGCGATGATGTCGTCGATCATTGCAAAGTCGCCGCCGGCGGAAAAATGGCGCCCTTCGCCGGTGATGATCGCGGCGTCGATGGTTTCGTCGGCATCGATCTCCGGCCAGATCGCGGCAAGCTCGGTGTGCATCGCCCGGTCGGTGGTGTTCATCGCGCCGTTCGCCATGCGGATGCGCAGCACGCGCGGGTGCGGCCGGTCGAAGCGGAGGCGGGTATAGCGGTCCTCGACGATCATGTGGGTTGCCGGGTCGCGATCGTGGCGCTCCATTCCAGCACCTCCTCGAGTACGCCAGACGGAGCAATCTCCCTGAGCAGCGTGTCCAGGTCAGCGATCAGCGCGTCGGCGCGCGCCTCGCCGAGGCGGGCGCGCGACGTGCTTGACATCGACATGGCGCGATCGACGAGGCTCTGGACGGTTGCCAAGCGTCGGCCGAAGACGGAGAGGCGCTCGATCCGGCTGAATGCCGAGTCGAGCAGGAACGGCAAATGCCGGACCCAGGCGCCTTTTACCCGGCGCCGGTCGTGGACGGGATCGCCTGCGGCGTAGCGGTCGACGAGTTCGCGCCAGCGGTCGCGCCATGCGTTCTGCGGCACATCGGCATGGGTGTCATCGAACAGCGCAACGGCGCCGCCCGGCTCGATCATCGCATCAAGCCGGCGCAGCGTGTCGGCGCGGTCCATCCAGTGGAACGCACGGCCGATCACGACGAGGCGGAACCGCCCGGGCGCCGCGTCGAGATCGTACGAGCTGCCCTCGCGAAAGATGATGTCGGGAGCAAGTCCCGCGGCGGCCGCGCGCGCCTCTTCGAGCATCGCCGGCTCCGGGTCGACCGCCACCACCTCGCCGGCGAAATAGGAGAAGCCGATCGCGAGCGGGCCGGGCCCGCAGCCGAGATCAAGCACGCGATGCGCCGGTGTCACGCCCGCCCTCTCGGCCGTGCGGCGGATCAGCAGCGGCGGGTACGCGGTGCGGCCGGCGCGGTAGTGGGCCGCGGCGCTGCGGAAGCGATGCGGTTCGAACGGCAGCGCCTCGCTCATCGCATCACCCTCCGAACCGCCCCGATTTCGGAAACCCGTTCGGCGGCAGCTTGCCAGCCTGCGCACGCTCGCCGAGCCACGGGCGCAGATCGGTCTCGGTACGCACGCGGTCGCCGAGCTTCCACGTCAGACCATCGGCGAGGACGAACACTCGCGCGTCGCCCAGCCCGCCGTCGTGGAAGCGTTGCAGGATGACGCCGGAGCCGCGCGGCAGTTCGGGAACCTGCGCAAGCGGGAAGACGAGCAGCTTGCGGTTCTCGCCCACCGTTGCGACATGATCGCCGTCGGCCGGGATGCACAGCGCCGCTTCCTCGCCGGAGCGAAGATTCAGAACCTGCTTGCCTGCGCGTCGATCGGTCAGCAGATCGTCCGCGCGCACGACGAAGCCACGTCCGGTCTGGCTGGCGACGAGATGTCGCATCCCCTCGCGCCACACGAACAGCGCGGCAACGTCGTCCTCGTTCGAGAGTTCGGCGAGTACGCGTACCGGCTGCCCGTCGCCACGCCCGCGCGGCAGGTCACCCGCGCGCAGGATGTAGGCGCGGCCATTGGTGCCGAACAGGCAGAGCCGGTCGGTGGTCTCGCACGGCAACAGCAGCCGCAGCCGATCACCCTCCTTGACGCGCAGGTCACCGGTTTCGGCAATGTGGCCGCGAACGGCGCGCAGCCAGCCCTTCTCGGACAAGATCGCCGTGATCGGCTCGCGCTCCACGAACGCCTCGGCGGACACCTCGATCGCCTCGGGCGCCGAGCCGATCACGGTACGTCGTGCGCCGAGCGGGCCCGAGCCGAATTGTTTCCGCGTCGCTTCCAGCTCCTCGGTGATGCGCGTCCAGCGCAGAGCGGGGTCGGCGAGCAGGCCGACGAGGCCACGACGCTCCTTCGCAAGCGCCGTGTGTTCGCGCCGGATTTCCATCTCCTCCAACCGGCGCAGGCTGCGCAGCCGCATGTTGAGGATCGCCTCGGCCTGCGCGTCGGTCAGCTTGAACGCGGCGATCAGCGCCGGCTTGGCCTCGTCCTCGGTACGTATGATGCGGATCACCTCATCAAGGTTGAGGAACACCGCGAGAAAGCCGTCAAGAACCTCGAGCCGCCGGTCGATCGCGGCGAGGCGATGGCGGGAGCGGCGCTCCAGCACCTCGTGCCGGTGGTCGAGCCAGTGACGCAGCACCTCGCGCAGCGAAAGCACCGCGGGCGTGCGGTCGGCGGTCAGCACGTTCATATTGAGCGGAAATCGGCTCTCGAAAAACGAAGCACGGAACAGGGTCTCCATCAGCACCGCCGGCTCGACGCTGCGCGTTTTCGGCTCGAGCACGATCCGCACGGCGGCATCGCTCTCGTCGCGGATGTCGGCGAGCAGCGGGAGTTTCTTCGCCTCCAGCAGCGCGGCGACCTGTTCGATCAGGCGTGACTTCGGGACCTGATAGGGGATTTCGGAGACGACGACGTTCCAGGTGCCGTGCTTGCCGCGCTCGATCTCCCATTTCGAGCGCAGGCGGAAGCCGCCGCGGCCCGTCTCGTAGGCGGCGCGCAGGCTCGCAGCGTCCTCGATCAGCACGCCTCCGGTCGGGAAATCGGGGCCGGGCATGTGGGCGAGCAGGTCGGCGGTTGTCGCGTCGGGGTTGCGGATCAGATGAATGGCGGCGGCACAGGCCTCGCCCGCATTATGCGGCGGGATGCTCGTCGCCATGCCGACCGCGATGCCGGCGGCGCCATTGGCAAGCAGGTTGGGAAAGCCGCCCGGCAGGACGAGCGGTTCGTGCTCCTCGCCGTCATAGGTGGTGCGGAAATCCACGGCGTCGTCGTCGATACCCGAGAGCAGCGCGCGTGCGACCTCGGTGAGACGAGCCTCCGTGTAGCGCATCGCCGCCGCATTGTCGCCATCGACGTTGCCGAAATTGCCCTGGCCCTCAACCAGCGGGTAGCGCACGGCGAAATCCTGCGCGAGCCGGACCAGCGCGTCGTAGACGGCGATTTCCCCATGTGGATGGAACTTGCCGATCACGTCGCCGACGACGCGCGCGCATTTCTTGAAGCCGGCGGAAGGATCAAGCCGGAGCAGGTGCATTGCGTAGATCAGCCGGCGATGCACGGGCTTGAGCCCGTCGCGCACGTCGGGCAGTGAGCGCGACATGATCGTGGAGAGCGCATAGACGAGATAGCGCTCGGATAAGGCGTCCGCGAGCGGCGCGTCCTCGATCTGGCCGGTGAGGTCGTCGGGCATCGGGTCAGCCGACCGTCTGGCTTGCGAGGTCGCGCGGTGCGCGGGTCAGCACCTCCGGCGTGCGGCCCACCACCACCGTGTCGTCGTGGCGGAAGCCGCCGAGACCGAAGACGTAGAGGCCGGGCTCGGCGGAATAGACTTCCCGTTCCAACAAGGGGCGGTGGTTGAACGCCATGTCCTCGGGGAACTCGTGGCCGAGCGTGCCCATGCCGTGTCCCGTGCGATGCCGGATGTGGTCGGCGAAGCCGGCGCGCTCGATCACCGCCTGCGCCGCGGCGTCGATACCGCTCACGGGTGCGCCGGTCACCGCGGCCGCGGACGCGGCCTCGTTGGCTTCGCGCGCCGCCTCGAACAACGCGCGCTGTTGCGGCGTAGGCGGTCCGCAGAACCAGGTGCGTTCGTTCTCGACGACGAGGCCGTTGACGCGGAGGACGACGATGTTGACGAGCCCGTGGCCGCGTTCGATGCGGGCGCCGGCCTGTCGCCCGTCGCCATGCGGCGCGGCCGATGCAGGGCCGGAGAGCGTCCAGCAGCGCATGATTTCCAGGTGCTGCGCCGGGAACCGCTCCGCTCCCGCCTCGCATGCGCGTGCGGCCATCGCCATGTCCATCTCCTGCACCAGCCGCCCGGGGCGTATCGCGTCGCGGTATTGCGTCTGTACCCAATCGGTGAGGGCGGCGATCTCGCGCAGCAGCGCGATCTCCTGCTCGTGCTTGACCCAGCGCAGCGCGCGCATTTCGGCGAGGACCGGCTCAATTCTGGCGTGCGGCAGCAGAGCCAGCGCACGGCCGAGCGGGCCGCCCGCCGCCTCGGCGCCAATGCGGGCGCGCGCGAGCCCGGCCTCGCGCAGCCGGTCGGCGACCAGCTCCGGCCATTGCGCCAGCAGCGGCAATCGTGCGGCGACCCGCGGGTGCTCGCCGTAGAAGCGCGTATCCGTGACCCAGAGCCGCGCGTCCTCGGCCGCATACCGCCAATGGTTCGTGGAGAGCTCGTTGAGCACGACGAAGGGCGTGCCTTCGCGCGGCACGACGCAGACGATCGGGCGTTCCCAGGTCTGCACGTCGGTCGAGAAATTGGTCGCGAACTGGAAGAAGTCGGCCGAGGTGAAGGCGAGCGCGTCAAGCTGCGCGCGGTCCATCAGTGCCCGCATCAGGGCGAAGCGGTAGTCGCGGATGTCGGTGTCAAGAAAAGCCATGTCGGGTCTCCGCTGTTTTAGCGCCGGGCGATCATCAGCATCGCGGGCAAGGCGAGATGCGCCAGGAGGCGCACGTCTGCGACGTGGCTCTCGTCGTAATGTCCGGCGCGGTGCAGCAGGTTGAGCGTGCCGACAGTTTGCCCGGACCAGCGCACCGGCATGTTCAGCACGCTCTCGCAGCCGAGCGAGAGGATCAGTTCGTGGTCGAAGAACACCTCCCTGATGTCATCGGCGGTGCGGCCGATATAGGGTTCGCCGCGGCCGATCACACGTTGCATCCAGGCGCTGTCGGTCACGGGCTTGCGGCCGCCCACCGGATAGGCGTCGGGCCGGTTGCTGTAGAAGCGTTCCGATTGCCGCAGCGCCGGGTGGTGGATCAGCACGGTGAACAGGATATGCCCCGGCGCGCGGGCGACGGCGGTGTCGAGAGCGCGGAACGTGGCCTCGGGCTGGCCGAGTGCGGCGTGGGACGTGATGAGGGCGTCTGTGTCGGTCATGGCGGGGAGTGTAGCCGAACCCGCTCCGGAAGCACCCCCTCCGGCCGCAGATGCAGCAAGCCGATCAGCGCGAGGCCGATCACACCTTCCCGGACCGAGGCGATCTGCACCGGATGCAGGAAGGGCAGCAGCGCGCCAAGGAAGCGCGTCCCCTCGGTGAGCGCCGTGACCAGGACCGCGCCGAGGACCGCGCCTGTCATGCGCCCGGTGCCGCCGGCGACGACCGCGAGCACGACATAGATGGTGACCAGAGGCCCGAACGCGTCGGGTGCCACGTAGCCGTTGAACTGCGCGTAGAGGCCGCCGGCCAGCCCGCTCACGCCCGCGCCGAGGGCGAAGGCCTGCACCTTGAACCGCAGCGTGCGCTTGCCGGCGACCTGCGCCACCGTCTCGTCCTCGCGGATCGCGCGCAGCACGCGGCCGAAGGGCGATCCGGAGAGCCGGGCGAAGCCGAAGCCGAGCAGGAGCACGGCACCCCAGACGAGGCCGAAGAACAGCATCTCGAAGCCGAACGGGGTGAGGCCGGCACGGCCGGGAGCGGGTATGTTGCTGATCCCGTCGGCGCCGTGGGTGAGCCACATCTCGTTGGTGGCGGCGAGCCGCAGCACCTCGGCGAAGCCGAGTGTCACGATCGCGAGATAGTCACCGCGCAGCCGCGCCGTCAGCAGCGCGACGCCGGCGCCGATCGCACAGGCGGCGAGGGTCGCGGCCAGCAGCGCCGCCCCGTCCGGCCAGCCGGCGCGCGTGGCGAGCAGCGCCGTTGCATAGGCGCCGACGGCGTAGAAGCCGGCAAGGCCGAGATTTATCATCCCGCCCAGGCCCCAGACCAGGTT
>DATAYA010000073.1:0-5077 GCA_036272815.1 Acetobacteraceae bacterium | reverse complement strand
GACACATCGTGCCGGCGAGCACCAAGGGCGAGGTGCTGATGAAGGCGCCGGATGGCGCGCCGCTGCTGGTGCTCGACCGGGTCGGGGAGGGCAGGACAGCGATGCTGCTGTCCGACCAGATCTGGCTGTGGTCGCGCGGCTTCGAGGGCGGCGGCCCGCAGGCGGAGCTCCTGCGCCGGACCGCGCACTGGCTGATGAAGGAGCCGGACCTGGAGGAGAACGCGCTGGAGGCAAGCATCGGTGCCGGGCAGATGCACATCGTGCGCCGCAGCATCTCGGCCGCACCGGCGCCGCCGGTGACGGTGACCGACCCCTCGGGCAAGTCCTCGCGCGTGATGCTGCGCCCGGACGGGCCGGGGCGGGCGGACGCCACCCTGGCCGCCGCGGCGCCGGGCGTGTGGCGGGTGAGCGACGGGCAGCGGCAGGCGTACGCGGCGGCAGCGATGAGCAATCCGCTCGAGTTCGCCGACCTGCGCGCGACGGCGACGCGGCTGCGGCGGATCGCCGCGGCCTCGGGCGGCAGCATTCACTGGCTGGTGCCGGATGGCGCGCCGGCGCTGCGGCGCGTCGGCCCGCAGGAGGATACGTCGGGCGCGGACTGGATCGGGCTGCGGCGCAACGGCGATCATGTGGTGACCGGCATCTCGTCGATCCCGCTGCTGCCGCCCTGGGCGGCGCTGCCGCTGCTGCTGGGCGTCGCGGTGGCGGCATGGCGGCGAGAGGGGCGTTGAACCGGACGCACTCAGAGGCGTATCCCAAGAACCAGGGAGGGTTGTGTCTTCCAGAACGTCGAGTGGCATCACGGGGGAGCCAGTCCGGGGACGTCGCTGCTGGCGCTGGTGGGTTTCCTTGGCCTCTGTCTGCTGGTCGGCATCGCCGCCGGCGCGCTGACCGCCGGCCCCGTGCACGTCTGGTACGACGCGCTGGCGCGGCCGCCGGGGACGCCGCCCGATTGGGTGTTCGCGCCGGTCTGGACGGCGATTTACCTGATGATCGGGACAGCGGCGTGGCTGGTCTGGCGGCGGGTGGGCAACGCGACGCCGCTGCGGCTCTGGGGCTGGCAACTGCTGGTCGACGCGCTGTGGACGCCGGCCTTCTTCGGGCTGCGGGAGCCGGCGCTCGGGGCGGTGGTGATCCTGACGCTGCTGGCGCTGGTGGTGGCGACGGTGCGGGCGTTCGACCGGGTGGAGCGGCGGGCCGCGCTGCTGATGCTGCCCTATGCGGCCTGGGTCGCCTATGCCAGCTATCTCAATATTGGGATTTGGTGGTTGAACCGGCGTTGAGGTATGGGATGCCGCCATGCGCAGGCTGATCCGATTCGCAATGGTGGCGGGAGTGGCGGCGGTGCCGGGCTGGGCCTGGGCGCAGGGGTACGGGAACGGGGCCGGCCCCGGCCAGCAGATCGGCGTGCCGACACCGCAGCGGAATAAGCCGCAGGCGCCGGTTCAGGCGCCGCCACCCGCGATCCCGGGCGCGCAGTCCAACCCGGCGCTGGTGGCGCCTCCAAACCAGCCGCCGAGTGACTTGTCGCCCAATGCGGCGCTGTTCGACGCGATCAATCGCGGCGACAGCGTCGCCGCCCGCGACGCGCTAAACCGCGGCGCCGACCTGAACGCGCGCAACGTGCTGGGGATGACGCCGATCGATCTCTCGATCGATCTGGGACGCAACGACATCACCTTCCTGCTGCTCTCGATGCGCGGCGGGTCGGAGGATGCCGGGCCGGCCTTTGCGGCGACCCGTCCGGCTCCCGCCGCCGCGGCCCATGCACCGCCGGCGCAGCGGCGGTCGATTTCGGCTTCGGCCCGGTTCGCCGCGCGGGCGCCGACGGTGCGTCCGGCACCGCCCCGGACGCCACCGCAGACGGCACCGCTGTTTGCCGGCAATGGCGGCGCGCCGGTGCCGCAGGCCGGTTTCCTCGGCTTCGATCCGGGATCGGCGCCGCGCTGATCCGTCGCGCGGCGATCGGCCCCACCGCTCCCTCCCCTCCATCCCGGACCGTCGCGCATGCAGCCGGTCGTCGGCATCGACTTCGGCACGACGAACAGCGTCGTCGCATGTTTGCGCGAGGATGGCGGCGTCGATGCCGTCCGCTTCGCCGTCGGCACGCGGACCTTCGAGATGTTCCGATCGGTGCTGTGCTTCTGGTCGGAGCAGGGGCGCGGCCGCACCGTGCTACGGCACGAGGCCGGCCCGGCGGCGATCGCGGCTTATCTCGAGGACCCGCTCGACAGCCGGTTGATCATGTCGATGAAGAGCTACCTCGCGCAGCGCAGTTTCACGCAGACGCGCCTGTTCGGCCGGCCGTTCTCGCTCGAGCAGCTCGTCTCGCTGTTCCTGCGCGCCCTGCTCGCCGCCGCCGGGTTCGATCCCGCGATGCTCGCGCAATCCGGGGCACGGATCGTGGCCGGCCGTCCGGTGCGGTTCGCGGGCGCGTATGCCGACCATAGTTTCGGCGAGACCCGGCTGCGCGCCGCCTATGCCGAGGCGGGCCTGCCGCGGATCGAGATGGCGCTGGAGCCCGAAGGGGCCGGGTATCGCTTCGCCCGCGCGCTTGATGAGCCCGCCACCGTCCTGATCGGCGACTTCGGCGGTGGGACGAGCGACTTCTCGCTCCTGCGTTTCGCGCCCACGGGCGACCGGCGCGTGGTGGCACTCGGGCATGGTGGCATCGGCATCGCCGGGGACGTGTTCGACTACCGCATCATCGACGCCGTGATCGCACCCCTGCTGGGCCGCGGAGATACCTACCGCATCCCGATGAGCCGCATCGACCTGCCGGTCCCGCCCGAATATTTTTCATCGTTTGCGCGCTGGCATCTCCTGAGCCTGATGCGCAATCCGAGGACGCTCGGCGAGATCGCCGCGGTGGCGCGCGACGCGGCGCATCCGGCACTTCTGCGGCGGCTGCTGACGCTGATCGAGGACGAGCGCGGCTATGCGCTCTATGAAGTGGTCTCCGGCGTGAAGGCAGCGCTGTCGGGCGCCTCCGCCGCGCGGCTTTCGTTCGCGCACAAGGACATCGTCATCGAACGCGACGTGACGCGGGACGAGTTCGAGGGCTGGATCGGCGCCGACCTCGCGCGCCTCGGCGCCGTGGTCGACCGCGTGCTGGGCGATGCGGGTGTGGCGGCAGGCGCCATCGACCACGTCTTCCTCACCGGCGGCACGTCGATGGTGCCGGCCGTCCGCCGGCTGTTCGCCGAGCGGTTCGGAGAACAGAAACTCGCAAGCGGCGGCGAGTTCGTGTCAGTGGCCGAGGGACTGGCGCTGATCGGTGGCGACCGGATGCGGGCCGAAGCTCCGGTCAGCTCGTTCTGATCCCGGGCCGCCTCACCCCCGCTCCTGCAACCGCGCCAGCAGGAAGTCCCGGAACACCGCGACCCGCTTCGACGTCCGCAACTCCTCCGGATAGACGAAATAGCAGCCGATCTTCGGCGAGGTCGCCTCCGGCAGCAATTTCACCAATCCCTGTTCCGCAAGGTCGACATAGTCCGGCAGGACGCCGATGCCGAGGCCGGCCCGAATCGTCAGCAGCAGCGCGTTGATGCTGTTCACCTCCAGCACCGGTCGGCGCGGCTGGCCGGCGCGGCGGCCGACCTCGGCGAGCCAGTTGATGTCGGGCACCGGCGGCCGGTAGTGGCCGAACAGGATCAGCTTGTGCTCGTCGAGGTCCTCCGCCCGCTGCGGCACGCCGTGCTTCTTGAGGTAGTCGGGCGAGGCGCAGATGTTCCACTCGAAATCCATCAGGTGCCGCTGCACCAGGTCGGGCTGCCGCGGCGGGTGCATCCGGATCGCGACGTCCGCCTCGCGCATCGCGAGATCGAGTTCGGCGTCGTCGAGCAGCAGCGTGATCGAGACGTCGGGATAGGCTTCCAGGAACGGTTGCAGCCGCGGTGCCAGCCAGGTCGAGCCGAACCCCACCGTCGTCGTGACCTTGAGCCGCCCGGTCGGCTTCTCCTTGCTCTCGGTGAGCAGCGCCTCGGTCATCGCGAGCTTGGCGAACACCTCGCGCACGGTGCGGTTCAGCGCCTCGCCCTGCTCGGTCAGGATCAGGCCGCGGGCGTGGCGGTGGAACAGCGGCACCTGCATCGCCTCCTCGAGCGCCGAGATCTGGCGCGAGACGGCGGACTGGCTCAGGTTCAGCGTGTCGCCGGCATGGGTGAAGCTGCCCGCCTCGGCGACCGCGTGAAACACCCGCAGCTTGTCCCAGTCCATCACCACCCGTTCTCCAAGGTTGCCCGCCGGTCGATCGACCGCGCGGCGGACCAAGTTCCCACCATACGGTGCGGCGACGATTCGAGTCCCGTGTTTTTGCGGCTCATTTGCCTCACGCGGCGGCGAGGTCGACCGCCCCGCCCTGCTCCGCAAGCCATTTCTCCGCCTCCAGCGCCGCCATGCAGCCGGTGCCGGCCGCCGTCACCGCCTGGCGATACACGCGGTCCTGCACGTCGCCCGACGCGAACACGCCAGGAACGGAGGTGCGCGTGGAGCCCGGCTCGGTGAGGATGTAGCCCTCCGCGTCCATTGCGACCTGGCCGGCGAACGGCCCCGTGTTCGGGGTGTGGCCGATGGCGATGAACACGCCGTCGAGGTCGATGTGGCTCGTCGTGCCCCGGTTGCCGTCGCGCACCACGATGCCGCTCACCGTGGGCGGGCTGCCCGCGGCGGTGATTTCCTCCACGACGCTGTCCCAGACGACGCTGATCTTCGGATGCGCGAACAGCCGGCGCTGCAAAATCTTCTCCGCCCGCAGCGTGTCGCGGCGGTGGATCAGGGTCACGTGCGCGGCATGGTGGGTGAGAAAAAGCGCCTCCTCGACCGCGGTGTTGCCGCCGCCCACGACGGCCACGCGCTTGCCGCGGAAAAAGAAACCGTCGCAGGTGGCGCAGGCCGAGACGCCCGCGCCCTGCAACGCCGCCTCCGAGGGCAGGCCGAGCCAGCGCGCCTGCGCGCCCGTCGCGATCACGACCGAGTCCGCGAGATAGACGTCGCCGCCGTCGCCGACGCAGCGGAACGGGCGCGTCGAGAAATCGGCCGAGACGATGATGTCGCCCAGGATCGTGGTGCCGACGTG
>DATAYA010000072.1:0-7432 GCA_036272815.1 Acetobacteraceae bacterium | reverse complement strand
CGGCGGAATATCGAGGGGCTGCACGCCGAACTGGCCGAGGGCAACCTCACCGATGCCGCGAGCCTCGCCCGCGCCGTCGCCGGCTGCCGCTTCGTGGTGCATGTCGCGGCCGACTACCGGCTCTTCGTGCCCGACCCGGCGGCGATGCGGGCGGTCAATGTCGCCGGCACCCAGGCGCTGCTGATGGCGGCCCAGGCGGCCGGGGTGGCGCGGATCGTCTATTGCAGCAGCGTCGCGGCGCTCGGTCTGACCAAGGATGGGACGCCGGCAGACGAGACGACGCCGGTCACCGAAACGGCCCTGATCGGCGCCTACAAGAAATCCAAGCACGCGGCCGAGCAGGCGGTCCTGACGCTGGTGCGCGAGCGCGGCGTGCCGGCGGTGATCGTCAATCCGTCCGCGCCGGTGGGTCCCCGCGACATCAGGCCGACGCCGACCGGGCGCATAATCCTGGATGGCGCGCGGGGCCGGATGCCGGCCTATGTCGAGACCGGGCTCAACGTCGTGCATGTCGATGATGCTGCCGAGGGGCACGCGCTGGCGCTCGAGCGCGGCCGCGTGGGCGAGCGCTACATCCTTGGCGGCGAGGATTTGTCCTTGCGCGCACTGCTCGGGATCATCGCCGAGGTTGCCGGCGGCCGCGGCCCGTTGCTGCGACTCTCGCCGGGCGCGCTGTGGCCGGTGGCGGTGGCGTTCGAGGCGCTGTCGCGCGTTGGCGTCGAGCCGCTGGTGACCCGCGAGCTGCTGGCGATGTCGCGCAAGCGGATGTTCTACAGCTCGGCGAAGGCACGGGCGGAGCTGGGCTATGCCGCGCGCCCGGCGCGGCAGGCAGTGGTAGACGCGGTGGCGTGGTTCCGTGAGGCCGGGATGCTCGCCCGATGACCGTTCTGGCGGCGATCGCGCTGCTGGCATGGCTCTATCTGCTGGCGGCGCATGGCCGGTTCTGGCAGGCAGGGCCGACGCTCCCGGCGGCCCGACCGGTCCGGATGCCGGCGGTGGCCGTCGTGGTGCCGGCACGGGATGAGGCCGACGGCGTGGCGGACGCGCTGCGCTCGTTGCTCCGGCAGGATTACGCCGGGACGCTGCGGGTCGTGCTCGTGGATGACGGGAGCCGCGACGGCACCGGAGAGATCGCACGGGGGGTTGCGGGCGAAGCCGCATCACCCGCCGCGTCGGTCCCCCGCGAGGCGGCACCGGGAAGGCTCGCCGTCCTGTCCGGCCTCCCACGCCCGCCGGGCTGGAGCGGCAAGCTCTGGGCGATCGCGCAGGGCATCGACGCCGCGGGACCGGCCGAACTCGTGCTGCTGACCGATGCCGACATCATCCACGAACCCGGCCACCTCGCGGCCCTGGTCGCTCACGCGGAGGCGCACGATCTCGACCTCGTCTCGGAGATGGTAGCTCTCCGCTGCGAAACGGCGGCCGAGCGCGCGCTGGTGCCGGCTTTCGTGTTCTTCTTCCAGCTTCTCTATCCCTTCGCCTGGGTCAACGATCCGCTGCGCTCGACCGCCGCCGCGGCCGGCGGCACCATCCTGATCCGCCGACGTGCGCTCGACCGGATCGGCGGCATCGAGGTGGTGTGCGGCGCCCTGATCGACGACGTGGCGTTGGCGGGTGCGGTCAAGCGCGGCGGGCGGATCTGGCTCGGTCACTCCACGCTCGCTGTCAGCCGGCGGGCCTATCCGGCGGCCGCCGACGTCTGGCGCATGGTGGCGCGCACCGCCTACGTGCAGCTCCGCCGCTCGCCGCTGCTGCTGGCGGCGACGATCGCGGGCCTGGCGCTGGTCTGGCTGGTGCCGCCGGCGGTGGCGCTGGCGGGAGAAGGTGCCGCGCGCTGGATGGGGCTGGCCGCCTGGGCCGGCGCCAGTGCCGCGTTCGTGCCCACGCTCCGCCGGTTCGGCCTGTCGCCGCTGCGCGCGCCGCTGCTGCCTCTGGTCGCGGTGTTCTACATGGCGGCCACGATCGGCTCGGCGTTCGACCACCATCGCGGCCGCGGCGTGCAGTGGCGCGGCCGGCGCTATGGCGGGGCGGACGCATGAGTGCGAGCGCCAGCAGCGTCGAGGCGTGGTCCGGCAAGGACCGCGGCGACGAGAATTTCCCGGTGGGCTCGCGGCTGATCCGGCCCGGCCTGCGCCCGGCGGTCCATGCGTTCTACGGCTTCGCCCGCAACGCCGACGACATCGCGGATGCCGCCGACCTGGCGCCCGAGGAGAAGGTCGCGCGTCTCGACCGGATGGAGGCGGTGCTGACCGGTGCCGCCGAGGCCGGCTCGCCGAGTGCCGCGCGGCTGCGGCAGAGCCTGGCTGCGACGAAAACCACCGACCGCCACGCCCGCGACCTGCTGCGCGCCTTCCGCCAGGATGCCACCAAGCGCCGCTACGCGACCTGGGACGAGTTGCTCGACTATTGCTGCTTCTCCGCGATGCCGGTCGGGCGGCACGTGCTCGACCTGCACGGCGAGGCCGCACGCACGCACGCACCATCCGATGCGCTCTGCGCCGCGTTGCAGGTGCTCAACCACTTGCAGGATTGCGCTTGCGACCTCGCCACGCTGGATCGCTGCTACATCCCGGCCGACCTGCTGGCGCACAGCGGCGCGTCGGTGGCCGATCTGCGGCGCGAGAAGGCGACGCCCGGACTGCGCGCCACCCTGGATGTGCTGCTCGAACGCGTGGAGGCGCTGAACGCCGAGGCGGCGGCGCTGCCGCGGCTTGTGCGCGATCGGCGGCTTCGGCTGGAATGCGCCGTGATCGTCGGGCTCTCGCGGCGGCTCGCGCGACGTCTGCGCAGCAGCGACCCGGTGGCCCGACGGGTGAAGCTGACCCGCGCCGATGTGGTCGCCGCGGTGCTCGCCGCGCTGCGGTTCCTGCCGTGACCGCCCCGCTCGGCGTGAGCGATGCCGATCGGGAAGCGGTGCAGGCGCGGGTGCGCGCCGCCGGCACCTCGTTCTATCGCGGGATGCGGGTGTTGCCGCCGGACCGGCGGCTCGCGATGTATGCAATCTATGCGTTCTGCCGCGAGGTGGACGACATCGTCGACGAGCCCGGCCCGGATGCCGACAAGCAGGCGCGGCTCGCGGCGTGGCGCGAGCGGGTCGCCGCACTGTACCGCGGCGAGGCCGCGGGCGGGACGGCGGGCGCGATCGGCCGCGTGCTGCTGCCGGCGATCGGCCGCTTCGGGCTGCGGCAGGCGGATTTCCTGGCGGTGATCGACGGCATGGCGATGGATGCCGGGGCGCCGATCGTGGCCCCGGACCTGGCGACGCTCGACCTCTATTGCGACCGCGTGGCGGGAGCGGTCGGGCGCCTCTCGGTGCGCGCCTTCGGCGACGCCTCGGACGCGGCCGATGTCGTGGCCGGCGCACTCGGGCGGGCGTTGCAGCTCACCAACATTCTGCGCGACCTCGTCGAGGACGCGCGCGAGGGCCGGCTCTATTTGCCGCGCGAGTGGCTCGACGCCGCCGGCGTGCCGCGCGATCCGGCGTCTGCCCTCGTCTGTCCCCGGCTGGCGGCCGTGTGCGCGCAGGTGGCCGCCCGGGCGCACGCGGAGTTCGATGCGGCGGCGGCGGCGATGCGGGCGTGCGACGCGCGCGCGATGCGTCCGGCGCGGCTGATGGGTGCCACCTACGCCGCCCTGCTCGACCGCATCGAGCGCCGCGGCTGGTCGCCGCCTCCCGCGCGGGTCAGCCTGCCGGCGTGGCAGAAACTTTGGATCGCGCTGCGCCACCTGCCGATCGCAGGGTGAGGTCGCGTGCCGCGCACCCCCGTTCACGCGCCCGTGCACGCGCCCACTCACGCGCCCACTCACGCGCATGTCATCGGCGCCGGTCTCGCTGGCCTGTCGGCGGCCCTCGTGCTGGCCGGGGCCGGCTGGCGGGTGTCCTTGCTCGACGCAAGCCCTGCGGCCGGCGGCCGCTGCCGCTCCTATTTCGACCGCACGCTCGGCTGCCGGATCGACAACGGCAACCACCTCCTGCTCTCCGGCAACCGCGCCACCTTCGGCTATCTCGACGCGATCGGGGCGCGCGACACGATCGCGATGCCGGAGGAGCCCGCCTTCCCCTTCCTCGACCTCGCCAGCGGTGCGCGCTGGGTGCTGCGGCCGAATCGCGGCCGTCTGCCCTGGTGGATACTGGCGCGCAGACGGCGGGTGCCGGGGACGCGGCTGAGCGACTACCTCCGCCTGCACGGGCTGCGCCGGCCGGACCCGGAGGCGACGGTGGCGCAGGTGCTCGCTGCGGGCGCGCTGTTCGACCGGCTGCTGGGACCGCTCGCCGTCGCGGCGCTGAACACGCCCTCCGACGCCGGCAGCGCCGCCCTGCTGTGGGCGGTCGTGGCCGAGACGCTGGTGCTGGGAGGCGCCGCCTGCTGCCCGGGAGTGCCGCGGGAGGGCCTGTCGGAGAGCTTCGTCGATCCGGCGCTCGCCCGGCTGCGCGCGGCGGGAGCCGAGATCCAGCTCGGCCGGCGCGTGGCCGCCCTCGGCATTGCGGATGGTCGGGTGCGCCGCCTGGAGACCCCGGACGGGTCGGTCCCGGTTGCCGAAGGCGAGGTGGTGGTGCTGGCGGTCCCCGCCCCGGTTGCGGCCGATCTGCTGCCCGGCCTGCTGGTCCCCGACGAGTTCCAGGCGATCGTCAACCTGCATTACCGGACCGAGGCGCCGCGCGGTGCGGACCGGTTCGTGGGCCTGATCGGCGGCAGCGCCGAATGGGTGTTCGTCAAGCGCGGTGTCGTTTCCGTCACCGTCAGTGCCGCCAACCGCCTTGCCGACGAGCCCGCCGAATCGCTCGCCGCCCGCGTCTGGCCCGAAGCGCGCCACGCGCTTGGGCTCTCGGGACCGCTACCCGCCTGGCGCGTGGTGAAAGAGCGCCGCGCCACCTTTGCCGCCACGCCGGCGCAGGAGCGCCGCCGCCCCGGCCCGCGCACGGGCCTCAGGAACCTGGTACTTGCAGGGGATTGGACCGCCACGGGGTTGCCCGCCACGATTGAAGGTGCAATCAGGTCGGGCCGTGCCGCGTTCGATTGCGTGCAATCATCCGACAGACCCTGATATGCCCAGCGAAACCCTCTGCCCCCCTCCCGCCGCCGAGGCGCTGGATACCGCCGTCGCGCGCGGCCGTGCCGCCCTCCTGCGCCGGCAGCGCGAGGACGGGCACTGGGTATTCGAGCTTGAGGCCGACGCCACCATCCCGGCGGAATACGTCCTGCTGGAGCACTACCTCGACCGGATCGACCCGGCGCTGGAGGCGCGCATCGGCGTCTATCTGCGCGACATCCAGGGCGCGCATGGCGGCTGGCCGCTGTTCCACGGTGGGGCGTTCAACCTCTCGGCGAGCGTCAAGGCCTATTACGCGCTGAAGGCGATCGGCGACGATCCCGCCGCACCCCACATGGCACGCGCCCGCGACGCCATCCTCGCCGCCGGGGGTGCGGAGCGCAGCAACGTCTTCACCCGCTGCGAGCTCGCTTTGTTCGGGCAGGTGCCGTGGCGCGCGGTGCCGGTGATGCCGGTTGAAATAATGCACCTGCCGCGGTGGTTCTTCTTCCACCTCTCGAAAGTATCCTACTGGTCGCGCACCGTGATCGTGCCGCTGATCGTCCTGATGGCGCTGCGCCCGCGCGCCCGCAACCCGCGCGGCGTCGCCATCCCAGAGCTGTTCGCGACCCCGCCCGATCAGGTGCGGGACTGGATCCGCGGCCCATACCGCTCCAACTGGGGGCGCGCCTTCAAGGCGCTGGATTCGGTGCTGCGCCTCGTGGAGCCGGCTTTTCCCCGCCGACCGCGCGAGGGCGCGATCCGGCGCGCCGTCGACTTCGTCAGCGAGCGGCTCAACGGCGAGGACGGGCTCGGCGGCATCTATCCCGCGATCGCCAACACGGTGATGATGTTCGACGCACTTGGCTATCCGCCCGAGCACGAGGCTGCGGCGACCGCCTGGGCGGCAGTCAGCAAGCTGCTGGTGGTTGAGGAGCGCCGCGCCTATTGCCAGCCCTGCCTCTCCCCGGTCTGGGATACGGCACTGGCCGGCCACGCCATCGCGGAGGCGGGCGGCTCGGCCTCGCCCGAGCTGGATGCCGCATGCGGCTGGCTGCGGGCGCGGCAGATCACAGCCGTGCGCGGCGACTGGGCCGACCGGCGGCCGGACCTCGCACCTGGCGGCTGGGCCTTCCAGTACGCGAACGACCACTACCCCGACGTGGACGACACCGCGGTCGTCGGAATGCTGCTCGCCCGCGCCGGCGATCCTTCCCACGCCGAGGCGATCGGGCGGGCGCGGGTCTGGACGCTCGGGATGCAGAGCCGGGATGGCGGCTGGGGCGCGTTCGACGCCGACAACACGCATTTCTTCCTCAACCACATCCCGTTCGCCGACCACGGCGCGCTGCTCGACCCGCCCACCGCCGACGTCACCGCGCGCTGCGTTTCCTTCCTCGCCCAGCTCGGCCTGCCCGAGGACCGCCCGGCGATCGACCATGCGCTCACCTATCTCCGGCGCGAACAGGAGGCGGACGGGAGCTGGTACGGCCGCTGGGGGACCAACTACATCTACGGCACCTGGTCGGTGCTGTGCGCGCTGAACGCGGCCGGCGTTGCGCGCGACGACCCGATGGTGCGGCACGCCGTGGCTTGGCTGCTGGCGCGACAACGGCCGGAGGGCGGCTGGGGCGAGGATTGCGAGAGCTACGGCACCGCACCGCATGGCGAATACCGCGAGAGCACGCCGTCGCAGACCGCCTGGGCGGTGCTCGGCCTGATGGCGGCGGGCGAGGTCGGGCACGACGCGGTCGCGCGCGGCATCGCGTGGCTGGAGGCGGCACAGGGCGCGGATGGGGAATGGGTCGAGCAGCCCTATACCGCGGTCGGGTTCCCGCGCGTCTTCTACCTGCGCTATCACGGATATCGGCTGTTCTTCCCGCTGCTGGCACTGGCCCGCTATCGGACGCTCCGGCGGGGGAATACGGGACGGGTGGCGTTCGGGTTCTAGGGCGCGGACCCCGGCGGACGCGACATTCAAAAATCCCTGATCGAGTACGTCTCCCACTTCGCTACGGGGGCGGCGGGCAAGTCTTTCGGCTGCCGCCGCGGTCTCGCTGCTCGCGTTCGCCGGGGCCGCGCAGGCGACCCCGTTCACGTTCACGGCGTCCGGGACCGAGGGAGACGGGCCGGTGAGCGGGTCGGCCACCATCACCCCGGCGCCGGCTCGCTGACCGTGGTTCTGAGCAGCCTGGAAGCAAACCCGACCGCCGCCGGTCAGGAGGTGAGCGACATCGAAATCACGCTCGGCACCGCGCCGGGCTCCGCATCGCTCAGCAGTAGGCTTGGGGGGCGGAAAGCCCAGCGATCTCATCATTGGACCCGGGCCGTATACGAACGCCAATCCGTCGATTACGGGCCGCAATCCTCAAATCGAGGGCACAGGGACATTGGTCATCTC
>DATAYA010000071.1:0-9872 GCA_036272815.1 Acetobacteraceae bacterium | reverse complement strand
GGACGAGCGGGTCTCTCTCGCCGAAGGCGCGATCGCACCCTGGAGTGGGGCTCAGAGCCCCTACTACGACCAGACGCTTTCCAGCATCGCCAAGCACTTCAAGGCAAGTACGCGTACGCCGTGGCATGATCTGCCGGAGCGTGTGACCGATGCGATCCTGAACGGCACTGACCAGGAAATCGCATTCTCGTACAAGGACGGCGTGCGCGCCTACACGGTGAAGAAGGCCTTCGAGGGCGTCCTTCACAATCTCCAGCGGCGCTGGCAGGAGACGGACAGCGCCTGGGTTCGCGAGGAGATGTCGCGCTACCAAGCCCAGAAACCCTGCGCCGTCTGCCAGGGCGCGCGACTCAAGCCGGAGGCGCTGGCGGTCCGTGTGGCGCGGAGCAACATTGCGCAAGCCTCTGATCTTTCGATCAAAGCGGCACTCGAATGGTTTCGCGGCGTAGAAGCGACGCTGACGCCGCAGCGGAAAGAGATCGCCCGCCGCATCCTGCGCGAGATCATCGAGCGGTTGCAGTTCCTGGTCGATGTCGGGCTCGATTACCTGACGCTGGCGCGCGGATCGGCGACGCTCTCCGGTGGCGAGAGCCAGCGCATCCGGCTGGCAAGCCAGATCGGCTCCGGACTGACCGGGGTGCTGTACGTGCTCGACGAGCCGTCAATTGGGCTGCACCAGCGCGACAACGAGCGGCTGCTGGTCACGCTGCGGCGGCTGAAGGCCCTGGGCAACACCGTGCTCGTGGTCGAGCACGACGAGGATGCGATCCGGGCGGCCGACCACGTCATCGACATGGGACCGGCAGCGGGGCTCGCGGGCGGGCATGTGGTGGCGGAGGGCACGCCGGCCGAGGTCGCCGCCAACCCCGCCTCGCTCACTGGCGACTATCTCTCGGGTCGCCGGCGCATCCCGGTGCCAGTGCTGCGGCGGCCGGTCGATGCCCGCCGGATTCTCCGGGTTGTCGGCGCGAAGGCCAACAACCTCAAGGGAATCACGGCCGGCTTTCCGCTCGCCACCCTGACCTGCGTCACCGGCGTCTCGGGCGGTGGCAAGTCCACACTGGTGGTCGACACGCTCTACAAGGCGGCGTCGCGAAAGCTGATGGGCTCGGGCGAGGTGCCGGCGGCGCACGACCGGATCGAGGGGCTGGAGCTGCTCGACAAGATCATCGACATCGACCAGTCGCCGATCGGCCGCACCCCGCGCAGCAATCCCGCCACCTACACCGACCTGTTCGCGCCGATCCGCGACTGGTTCGCGGAGCTGCCGGAGAGCCGGGCCCGCGGCTACAAATCCGGCCGGTTCTCCTTCAACGTCAAGGGCGGCCGCTGCGAGGCGTGCCAGGGCGACGGGCTCATCAAGATCGAGATGCACTTCCTGCCCGACGTCTTCGTCACCTGCGACGTCTGCAAGGGCGCCCGCTACAACCGCGAGACCTTGGAGGTGAAGTTCCGCGGCAAGTCGATCGCCGACGTGCTGGCGATGACAGTGGACGAGGCGCTGCCGCTGTTCGGCGCGCAGACACGCATCCGCGACCGGCTGACGATCCTGCAACGGGTCGGGCTCGGCTATGTGAAGCTCGGCCAGCCGGCGACGACGCTTTCCGGCGGCGAGGCGCAGCGCATCAAGCTGGCGAAGGAGCTGGCAAGGCGAGCGACCGGGCGGACGCTCTACATCCTCGACGAGCCGACCACCGGGTTGCATTTCGAGGACGTCCGAAAACTTCTGGAAGTGCTGCACGCGCTGGTGGACACCGGCAACACGGTGGTCGTGATCGAGCACAATCTGGAGGTCATCAAGACCGCCGACTGGGTGATCGACCTCGGGCCGGAGGGCGGCGACGGCGGCGGCCGGATCGTGGCCGAGGGGACGCCGGAGGCGGTGGCGGCGACCGCGGGAAGTTATACGGGTGCGTTCCTGGCCCCGCTGCTGCCGGTACTGGCAAGGCCGCGACGGCGGGCCTGACGCGGTTGTAAGACACGGCGGGGCTAATGGCAGCGCCCCTCGCCTGTTTCGGAGCACACATGATGACGATCGGGCCGCCAGACCTCATCCCCGCTATCGCCCAGCAATACGACACGGGCGAGGTATTGATGCTCGCCTGGATGAACCAGGCTGCGATCGACGAGACCCTGGCGAGCGGCCGCGCCACCTATTTCAGCCGCAGCCGCAACCGGCTCTGGCGCAAGGGCGAAACGTCGGGCCAGGTGCAACGCCTGGTCGAACTGCGGCTCGACTGCGACGACGACGCGGTCCTGCTGCTCGTGGACCAGACCGGCGTCGCCTGCCACACCGGGCGACGGTCGTGTTTCTACCGGGCGCTGCGCCCCGACGGTCCGGTCGAGATCGCGGCGCCGGAGCGGGCCGAGGAGGAGCTGTACGGCCACGCCCGATCCGATACCGGCGACGCCCCAGCCTGATCGCCCCAGCCTGAGCGCCCCAGCCTGATCGCGCGGTCCGGCAGCCTTCCGGGCGAAGGACATCACCCGAATTTCCGTCCTTTTTGACACGGTCTTCACGTCCGCGCCGCTGACCGCAGTCACACTCCCGCAAAAGCAGCGGGAGACGTGCCGTGAGCACAACGACGACGGCGTCCGGACCTGCTTTCACCGTTCCGGCGCTCTACCCCGTCTTCCTTCAGCAGAGCACGCTGCTGCACGGTTTCAGCGTCCAGGACGCCTATGCCTCGGCGACGGGCACGCCGATCACCATCACCGCGGGCGACCTCGCCGGGATGCTGTCGCTCGGAGAGATCGCCGGGTTGACGCTGAACGGGGCCGGCACGACGCAGCTCTCGATGACCGGCAGCGTCGCTGCCGTGGATGCTGGGCTGGCGAACCTGCAATATCGCGTGCCGGCCACGCGCCTACCGTTCGACACGCTCAGCTTCGAGGGCACCGACGCAGAGGGCGGCATCGACTACGCCGCGACGCAGATCGCGACCGGTGCGCCCTCAGCACCGACGATCGATGGCCCGCCGGAGCTGGCCGCCGACGAGGGTATGGCGATCGCGGTCGCGGGCCTGTCGGTCTCCGACCCGACCGGCGGGGACGGCGGCGGTGCCGTGGCGGTGACGCTCGCCGACCAGAGCGGGACGCTCGCCGCCGCCGCCGCCGCAGGTGGTGCGGTTACCGGCTCCGGCAGCCCCACGCTGTCGCTCGTCGGCAGCTTCGCGGCCGTCAACCAGGAACTGGCCACCGTCACCTACACCGGCGCGGGAGAGGCGGCGGACGACACGCTCGCGATCGTGGCGGTCGACCAGGGGGGCGCGTCCGGCCCGGTGGAGGTCGGCGTCGCGATCGGCGGCGTGGGCGCCGTCAGCACAATCTCGACCGGCCCGGGCAGCAGCCTCGTGCCGCTCGGCGACGGGCCGAGCGTGGTGTTCTCGACCGGCAGCGACGTGATCGTCGGCGGCGCCGGGCCGGCGACAGTGTTCGCTTCCGGCAACGCGATGATGGTCGGCGGTGCCGGGAGTCTCGAATTCGTCAACGGCGGCGGCAATTCGACCGTGGTGGGCGGGACCGGGAGCGCCACGATCGACGGTGGCGCCGGCGGCGGCGTCTATAAGGGCGGCTCGGCCGGAAACAACTTCATCATCGCCGGCCAGATGCCGACGACGATCTTTGGCGCCGGCAGCGGCGACCTGCTGATGGCCGCCGGCGCCGGGCCGGACCTGCTGATCGCGGGCGCCGGCAACGAGACGCTGACCGGCGTCGGCAGCACCGGGGATAACGTCTTCTACGCCGGGTCGGGCGCCGACCTGCTCGGCGGCGGCGCGGGCGCCGAGACCTTCATCGGTGGCACCGGCAGCGAGACGGTGCTGGGCGGCGGCGGCGCCGACCTCTACGCCTTCGTCGACGGCCTCTCTTCCGGCGGCCAGGACCAGATCTACGGTTTCGATCCCACCAAGGGGGACCGCGTGCTGCTCGACGGCTACGGTCCCAACCCAGTGGCGAGCGCCACCAGCAGCGACGGCGCGACCACGCTCGTGCTCACCGACAGCACGACGATCACCTTCGAGGGTGTGCCGACCGTGCCGGGCGGCGCCTTTGCCTGACGGCTCAGGGCCGCCAGAACGGCTTGCGGGCCTCGGCATCGAGGTTGACCTCGCGGCCGAACGGCAGGTCGGCACGCTCGCCCGGGTCCATGCCCGCCAGTTCGGCGCGCTCGCGGGCGCGCTGGCGCCAGAGCCGCAGCGTCGCCGCCACCGGGGGCAGTCGGGGAGTGAAGGCGCGGGCGAAGGCCAGCGTCGGTGTGAGCGTGAAACCATTGCGCATGACTTGCTCCTTCAGACTCGGGTAGAAGTTCCGGGTCGGCGACAGGAGCAGCATTGCGGGAGCGTTCCCGGAATGATGTGAAGCTTTTCACATCCTCGGGTTGTTCGTGGCGCAAGCCCTGACTATGCAGCGCCGATGACGCGGCACCTGAGGACCTGCAGCGGGGCCGCCTGCCGGCTTATCGGGCCGGCATGACGCGCGCCTATCTGGTCGCAGGCGAGGCAAGCGGGGATGTGCTGGGGGCGCGGCTGATTGCAGCACTCCGCGCTCGCGAACCGGACCTGACGATCGCCGGCGTCGGCGGCGCAAGGATGGCGGCCGAGGGGCTGGAGAGCCTGTTCCCGATGGCGGACCTCGCCGTGATGGGCATCGTCGAGGTGCTGCCGGCGGTGCGGCTGCTGCGCCGGCGGCTGGCCGAGATCGTGCGGGATATCAAGCGGTTGCAGCCCGATGTGGTGGTGACGATCGACAGCCCGGGTTTCATGCTGCGCATCCTGCGTGCGATCACACCGTTCGGCATCCCGCGCGCCCATTACGTCGCTCCGCAGGTCTGGGCGTGGCGGGAGCACCGGGTGCGGCATTTCCCGGGGTTGTGGGAGGCGCTGCTGTGCCTGCTGCCGTTCGAGCCGGACTATTTCGCCGGCCACGGACTGCCGGCACGCTTCGTCGGCCACCCGGTACTGCAGAGCGGCGCCGATATTGGCGATGGCGCACGGTTCCGGGCGCGGCACGGGATCGCCGCGGAGGCACCCGTGCTGGTGCTGATGCCGGGCAGCCGGCGCAGCGAGGCGCCCCGGCTGCTGCCGGTGTTCGGTGCGACGCTGGAGCGGTTAGAGGGCGTCCTGCCGGGCCTGGTGCCGGTGGTGCCGGTCTCGGCGGCGGTGGCGGCCACGGTCGCGGCGGCGGCGGCGGGCTGGCGCATCCGGCCGATCATCGCGAGCGATCTCGCCGACAAGCACGACGCCTATGCCACGGCCTCCGCCGCCCTCACCAAATCAGGCACTTCGACGCTGGAATTGGCGCTGGCGGGGGTGCCGATGGCAGTCACCTACCGGGTCAACCCGCTGAGCGCGATGCTGGCGCGTCGGATGATCCGGGTCGAGCACGTCGCCATGGTCAATCTGCTGGCCGGTCGGCGCGTGGTGCCCGAACTGCTGCAACAGGACTGCACGCCGGCGCGGCTGGCGGAGACCGTCCGGCAACTGATCGCCGATCCGGAGGTGGCGGCAGCGCAGCGCGCGGCGTTCGGGCCGGTGCTGGCGAGCCTGCGACCGCCGGGAGGGGAAGAGCCGGCAGCGGCGGCGGCAGAGGCGGTCCTCGGCCTGCTGCGCCCACCACCCATGTTGCGCGAGAGCGGGCTGATGTAAAACCCTGACACATGAGCGGTCAGGACCCGAAGGGCGCACGCGGCTACCACCACGGCAACCTGCGCGAGGCGTTGATCGAGACCGCGCTGCGGCTGATCGCCGAGCATGGGCCGGGGGGGTTCGCCTTCTCCGATGTGGCGCGCGCGGTCGGCGTCAGCCCGGCCGCACCCTACCGGCATTTTCGCGACCGCAACGCGCTGGTCGCCGAGATAGCGCGACGCGGCTTCGAGCGGTTTGCGGCGGAGCTAGAGCTCGCCTGGGGGGATGGGCGACCCGACCCCGTGACCGGGCTGGAGCGGTGCGGCCGCGCCTATCTCGACTTCGCGCGGCGCGAGCCGGCGTCGTTCGCGGCGATGTTCGGGGCCGATGCGGCGCGCGACACGGACCCGGCGCTGCGGCGGGCCGGCGACGCCGCATTCGCCGTGCTGCGCCGGGCGGCGGAGGCGGTCTGTGCCCGCCGTCCGTCGGCGCCGGGCAGGCCGCCGCCGCTGATGGTGGCGCTCCATGTCTGGTCGATGGCGCACGGCGTGGCCGCCCTGTTCGTGGCCGCACCCGAGGGCGGTCGGATGCGGCTGCCGATGACGCCCGAGGACCTGCTCGAGGCCGGGCTGCTGGTCTATCTGCAATCGCTCGGTCTGGTGTCTTGACATAGGACTGGCGCGTCCCGAATGTGAATGTGCTTCACATTCACACGGAGGCTTCAGGTGCTGGCTGCGAAGGTGGACGAGTTCGGCAAGGCCGGCTGGATCGCCGCGACCGTACTCGGGTTCTGGGTGTTCTGGCCGATCGGGGTGGCGCTGCTGCTGTTCCTCGCGTTCAGCGGCCGCATCCGGGCTTGGCGGCACGAGGGTCCGGGGCGGTGGTACAACACGGCCGAAGGGCAGAGCGGGCGCGGCCGCGGCGGCTGGGCCTGGGGCGGCTGCGGGCGCGGACGCGGTCGGTTCGCGCCGAGCGGCAACACGGCGTTCGACGAGTACCGGGCAGAGACGCTGCGGCGCCTCGAGGAGGAGCAGCAGGAGTTCCAGAGCTATCTGGAGCGGCTGCGGCAGGCAAAGGACAAGGCCGAGTTCGATCAGTTCATGGCCGACCGGCGCAACCGCCGCGAGCCCGAGGGCGGGGTGCCGGAGGCGTCTGCCGGCTGAGCGCTTGGGAGGCCCCTGGCCCCGATTTCTTAAATCACGGGGTCCAGGGGCCTCCCGGCCCCTGGCGGGTCCGGGCGGAGCCCGGCTTCGCCGTTCTCAGATCAATCCCGCGGCCTCGGCGACGTGTCGCGAGCGATCCATGCTCGTCGCCACAGCCAGCGCCGCGGCGAGCGCGCGGCGGCCGGCGGTGGCATCGACGATTACGGGCGCGCCGTCGAGGCAGGCATCGGCGAAGGCGGCGTGCTCGGCGGCGAGCGCGTCGTGCTCGCGCCAGGACATTTCCTCCCGCCGGAAGCCGCCGGTGCCGGGCAACGGCAGCCCCCGTTCGCGGCCGATCATCACCAGCTTGCGGGCGCCGAAATCCGCCGAGCAGTAGCCTTGGCGGCCGAACAGCCGCATCCGGCGCTCGGTCTTGAGCGAGATGCGGCTCGCGGTGATGGTGGCCACGCAGCCATTCACGAACCGCACGCGGGCGTTGGCGATGTCCTCGTGCGAGCTGGAGACGGCGGCACCCACCGCGTCGACGCTCTCGATGTCGCTCTCGACCAGGGCCAGCACGAGATCGAGGTCGTGGATCATCAGGTCGAGTACCACCGAGACATCCGTGCCGCGTGGCTTGAAGGGCGCGATCCGGGTCGCCTCGATGTAGAGCGGATGCGCGATGCGACTGGAGATCGCCTGGTGCTCGGCAGAGTAGCGCAGCAGATGGCCGACCTGGAGCACGCGGCCGGTCTCGGCGGCAATGGCCGCGAGCGCGTCGGCCTCCGCGAGCGTCGCCGCCATCGGCTTCTCGACGAGGACGTGGCGGCCGGCACGCAATGCCGCCTCGGCGAGCGGAAAATGCGCCTCGGCGGGCGCGGCGATGATGATCGCGTCGCTCTCGGCGAGCAGCGCCCGCCAGTCGCGCACCGCGGCACCCGTCTCGGCGGCGAGGGCTGCCGCGCGCCCGGCGTCGGGGTCGTGGATGCCGGCGAGACGGGTGCGGGACGAGGCCGCCACCTTCAGCGCGTGGAAGCGCCCGAAATGCCCTGCCCCCGCCAGCCCGATCCGCAGCATCCACCGGTTTCCCCGAAAGTCGCGCCGTGGTAGCAGCGCGCGCGGCCGCTGACCATGAACCGGCCCTGCGAGACCCGGAGCTGCCTGACCTCCCATGATGTATTTCAGCCGCCTCAAGACCACGATCATCTTCGCGGTCTGCGGCTTGGGCATCCTGTTCTGCCTGCCCAACCTGGTCGTAGCACCGGCCGCCTGGATGCCGTGGCGGCAGGTGCATCTCGGGCTCGACCTGCGCGGCGGCAGCTATCTGCTGATGGAACTCGACATGGGCTCCGTCATCAAGGAGCGGCTGGCGAACCTGGTCGATTCCAGCCGCCAGGCGCTGCAGAAGGCGGATGTCTTTTACCGCGATCTGGGCGCGCAGCCGGCGCTCGACCGGGTCTCGCTGCGGCTACCCGAGCCGAGCCAGCAGGCGGTAGCGCTGGCGGCTTTGAACGGCATCGCGAAAGGCATGTCGCAGCCAGATTTCGTGGTGGCGGCGGCACCCGGCGGAATGGTCACGCTCACCTTGCAGAAGGCCGCGTTGCAGGCGCGCGCGGCGCAGGCGGTGAACCAGTCGATCGAGATCGTACGCCGCCGCATCGACGCGACCGGCGTGGTCGATCCGCAGATCACGCAGCAGGGCAGCGACCGCATCGTGGTGCAACTGCCGGGCGTGTCGGACCCGAACCGCATCAAGCAGCTCCTCGGCACGACTGCGCACATGACGTTCCACCTCGTCGACGAGACCGCGAACTTGGCCGGGCCGCCGCCGCCGGGTATCGAGTTCTTGCCGATGCAGTCCGATCCGAAGCAGATGCTCGCCGTGCGGCAGCGGGTCGAGGTGGACGGCGCGGACCTGACCGACGCGCGCGCCGGGCAGAACCCCCAGACCGGGCAATGGGTGGTGAACTTCAGCTTCGATTCGACAGGTGCGCGAGAGTTCGCCGACGTGACCCGCGCCAACACCGGCCACCCGTTCGCGATCGTGCTCGACAACCAGGTCATCAGCGCGCCGGTGATCCGCGAGCCGATCCTGGGCGGTCAGGGCGAAATCTCCGGAAACTTCACCGCCGCCTCAGCCACCGATCTGGCGCTGCTGCTGCGCGCGGGCGCGCTGCCGGCGCCGCTCACCGTGGTTGAGCAGCGCAGCGTCGGGCCGCAGCTCGGTGCGGATTCGATCCGTGCCGGGACGATCTCGCTCGCGGTCGGCTTCCTGCTCGTGGTCGGCTTCATGGCGACGTTCTATGGCCTGTTCGGCTGGTACGCGAACGTCGCACTGGTGATGAACCTGATCCTGCAGATCGGCGTACTGTCGCTGATCCAGGCGACGCTGACGCTGCCGGGCATGGCGGGCATCCTGCTGACGCTCGGGATGGCGGTCGATGCCAACATCCTCATCAACGAGCGCATCCGAGAGGAGGTGCGCAACGGCCGCACGCCGCTGAAAGCGATGGAGGCCGGGTTCACCCGCGCCTATTCGACAATCATCGACAGCAACGTGACCGCGCTGCTGGCGCATGTGATGCTGTTCGTGTTCGGCACCGGGCCGGTGCGCGGCTTTGCGCTGACGATCACGGTGGGCATCGCGACGACGCTGTTTACCGCGATACTCGTGGCGCGGCTCATGATGGTGCGCTGGTATGCGGCTGTGCGGCCCGTCGCGCTGCCGGTGTGATGGACGCGCAGCCTGTGCAATCCGTCCGAATGGCGGTCTGGGGCCTGCAGGCCCCGGCGGGTCCAGGGCAGAGTCCTGGCCTTGCAGTTCTCTGAGGAAACCGCGGGCATGTTCACCCGACCGATGTTCCGTTTCGTCCCCGACGGCACCCGCATTCGCTTCATGCGCGGGCGCTATGCCGGCTTGATCGTCTCGGCGGTGCTGTCGATCGGCTCGGTCATCCTGTTCTTCTACCCGGGGCTCAACCTCGGGATCGACTTCAAGGGCGGCATCGTGATGCAGGTGCAGACGCCGGGGCCTGCCGACTTCGCCGGGCTGCGGACCGCCCTCGCGCGCAACGGCGTGCCCGATGCCGGCATCCAGCGCTTCGGC
>DATAYA010000070.1:0-3341 GCA_036272815.1 Acetobacteraceae bacterium | reverse complement strand
CCCTCAGAATCCTACTGGACTATTAAAATTGTACTCTTTGGCGGAAGTTTGGTGCGCTCAACGCATCAAGCACCGCGCCCGGCGGTGGGGCACTCGACGTCATAACGGCGTCCCGGGTGCGGGACGCCGTTATCAATCTTCATGTCTGAGCGGGCTTAGTAGCAGGAGCGGACCCAGCGATAGCCATTCCACCAGGTGCGCCACGCGCACGGGGCGTACCCGTAAGGGTAGGGACCGTAACCGTAGGGATAGCCGTAAGCGCCGTACGCAAGCGCGCCGCCGACGAGAGCGCCGGCAATGAACGGACCGGGGCCCCAGCCGCGGCCACGCCAGCCGCCGCCATGCCAACCGCCGCCGCCGTGCCAGCCGCCGCCACCGCCATGCCAACCGCCACCACCGCCGTGCCAGCCGCCTCCACCACCGCCGTGCCAGTCGGCCTGGGCGGCCAGCGGCGCGCCCGCGATCGCCATCGCCGCGAATCCTGCGACCGTTCCACGCATCAGCGCGTTCATTCTCCGAAACTCCTCATTCATTTGACGGCAGCGCCGGTCCCACCCGGCCTGTTGCACCCGGCATATGGGAACGCGCCCCCGCATAAGCATCCAACACCCGATTCGTGGCGAAATCCTGTACGGATCGTGGCAACCCAGGGCAACGCCGGGGACAGGTTGACGCGGTGCCCGCCGGTCCCGACGATCCGCGCCCTGCACAATATCTGGAGCGCCTGCATGATCCTGGTCACCAACAACGAGGGCTATCCGGGCGCCGACACGACGGCCCGGATGCTCGCCCGCGGCAGCGCGCCGCTCGATGCGATCGAGGCCGGCGTGCGGTTGGTCGAGCAGGACGAGCGGGTGCGCACCGTCGGCCGCGGCGGCTGGGCGAACATCCTGGGCGAGGTGGAACTCGACGCCGCCATGATGGACGGCAGCAGCCTGCGCACCGGCGCGGTCGCGGGGGTGAAGGGCTATCTGCACCCGGTCAGCATCGCGCGCGCGGTGATGGAGCGGCTGCCGCACGAATTCCTGGTGGGGCAGGGGGCCGAGATGTTCGCGGCCGAGATCGGCGCCGAGACCACCGACAATCTGCTGCCGCACGCCCGCGAGGCCTGGCAGGAGTGGTTCGACCGCACCATCCAGGGCGAGGCCCGCGCCCGCTGGCCGCAGGGCGGCCTGATCGAGCACGTCAACCGCCAGATCATGCCGGATGGTCCGGCCGGCACCACCATCTTCCTCGCCCGCGCGCAGGACGGCACGATCGCGTCCGGCACCAGCACCTCGGGCTGGCAGTGGAAGCATCCCGGCCGGGTCGGCGATACGCCGATCATCGGCGCCGGGTCGTACGCCGACACGCGCTACGGCGCCTGCGGCTGCACCGGGGTGGGCGAGATGGCGATCCGCTGCGGCACCGCGCGCGCCATCGTGCTCTACATGAAGCGGGGCGCGACCGTGCATGACGCGGTGGGCGAGGCGGTCGAGGACATGCGTGCCCTGCGCGGCGGGCTGATCGGGCGCATCACCATCCATGCGATCGACACGCGCGACAACCATCGCGTGGTGTCCGTCAACGGGGATGGGACGAACAGGTATCATCTCTGGGTCGAGGGCGAAGACGCCGCCCGGCAGGAGAAGGCGGAGGCGATACCGCTCTGAGGGACAGGCCAGGCCAGGGGCGTCAAGGCCAGGGGCGTCCGCCCATGGACCCCGCCAGGGACGGTCGTCCCTGGACCCTGTTCAGTCGGCGATGCCGGCCAGCATGAGATCGGCGTCGGCGTCGGCGTTGATGTCCTCGAGCGAGCGGTTGGCGGTCTCGGGGATCAGCAGCATCGTGCAGAGGGCGCCCAGCACCGCGATCGCGGCGAGGAGGAAAATCACGCCGTTCTCGCCCAGCACGCCGAACAGCAGCGGGAACAGGAAGGCGGCGATCGAGGCGCCGATCCGCCCGCCCACGACCGTCACCGACTGCGCGATCGTGCGCACCCGCGTGGGGCTCAGCTCGACGCCGAGGATGCCGGTGCCCGCGACCACGTTCGGCCCGCCGGTGATCGTCAGGCTGTAGAGGCCGAACAGGATCAGGCCGAGGACCGGCGCGCCGGCCACGTCCTTCTGCAGGGTCGCGAACAGCGCCAGCATGATTGCCGCCAGCAGGAACCCGCCCGCCTGCAGCCGCTTGCGGCCGATCTTGTCGATCAGCGCCACCCCGATCAGACAGCCCGGCAGCGAGAACACCAGCGCGGTGACGATCGCGAACGTGGTCGGCGACAGGCCGAGCCCCTTCGCGATCAGCGACGGGCCGAACAGGATGCCGGAATAGACCACGATGTCGAACAGCATCCACAGCAGGGCCGCGCTGAAGATCGGGCCCGCGTGCTGCGCGAACACCGCGCGCCATTCGCGCCGGTCCCGCCCCGGAGACGCTGCCGCCGCCTCGCCCGCGATGTGCGCGACCACGCGCCGCGCCCCCGCCGCGTCGCCGGCCAGCCGGCCGAGATAGCGCGCCGTCTCCGGCATCTTCCGCCGCAGATACAGCACCGAGAGCGCCGGCACCGCGCCGAATGCCAGCACGATCCGCCATTGCAGGTCGTGCGACACGCCGGCCGCGTTCAGGACCACGTTCAGGATCGCCGCCGCGACCGCGCCCAGCGACCACATCAGGCCGAAGCCGATGCCGATCTTCTTGCCGCGGTCGCGCCGGTTGGCGTGCTCGGCCATGATCGTCGGCGAGAGCACGTAATCGGCGCCGATGCCGATGCCGAGGATGAAGCGGATCGCGATCAGGCCCCACAGGTTCGGCGCGAAGATCTGCGCGAAGGCGGCAATCGCCATCAGCAGCACGTCGAGCCCGTAGAACCGCTTGCGCCCGTTCTGCGCCAGCGCCCCGAAGATCAACGCGCCGATCGCGGCCCCGACCAGCGCCGAGCCGGCCAGCGCCCCGGTCTGCAACCCGGTCGCATGCACGACGCCGAACGAGCCGAGCACCAGCGGCAGCACCACGCCGATGGCGGCGAGGTCGTAGCCGTCGGTGAACACGCCCATGCCGGTGGTGAACAAAGTGAGCCAGTGGAAGCGCTTGAACTTCTGCTCGTCGAGTTGCGCGAAGGATTGCGGCGACGCCATGCGTCCGAACTCCCAGTCTAGTTTGCGGGGTCTAGTTTGCGGGCCGGCTCTAGGCGCACTGCGTCACAGCCGGATTGCGGGAGAGTGAAGCTTGGATGACGGCGCCGGACGTTGGATTCCGACGGCGCGGCTCCTATGGAAGCGGTATCCGCCCGGCAGCAGGAGGAGCGCGCCAATGCAGATCGACGGCCGGCCCTGGCGCACCATCTGGCTTGACGACGACGG
>DATAYA010000069.1:0-2281 GCA_036272815.1 Acetobacteraceae bacterium | reverse complement strand
AACAGCGAGGCGGTCGACAACTGGACGGCGCAGCAGGAGCGGATGGACGCGACACTGGCCCCGGTCGCCGCCGCCGCCCTCGCGCGTGCGGCGCCCGCTGCGGGCGAGCGGGTGATCGATGTCGGCTGCGGCTGTGGCGCGACCTCGCTCGCGCTCGCCGCGGCGGTGGGACCGCTGGGGCATGTGCTCGGCGTCGACATCTCCCGCCCGATGCTGGACCGCGCGCGCGAGCGTGCCGCCGCTTCCGGGCTCGCACAGGTCTCGTTCGTGCAGGCCGATGCCTCGCTGCACGCCTTCCCGCCCGCGGCGGCCGACCTCGTCTTCTCCCGTTTCGGCGTGATGTTCTTCCGCAACCCGGTCGATGCGTTCGCGAACCTCCGGCGGGCTGCGCGGCCGGGCGGGCAATACGGTGGCGGCCGGCTGCTGTTCGCCGCCTGGCGCGGGCTCGACGAGAACCCGTACTTCAATCTCTCGCTTCGCGCGGCGCTCGCCCTGGTGCCGCCCCCGCCGCGCCCGGCCGCCGACGAGCCCGGCCCGTTCGCGTTCGCCGATCCCGAGCGCGTGCGCGGCATCCTGGAGGAGGCGGGCTGGCACGATATGGCACTCGAACGCTGCGACCTGATGCTGCGCGCCGGCCCGCCGGGCGGGGCCGCGGAAGCGGCTGCCCTTGCGGTGCGGGTGGGCCCGGCCTCCCGCGCGCTCGCCGATGCGCCGCAATCCGTGCGGGAGGAGGCGCAGGCTGCCGTCGAAGCCGTGCTCGCCCGCCATGACGGACCGGAGGGCATCATGCTGCCCGCTTCGGTATGGCTGGTCTCGGCCCGGGCCTAGCCGGTCGCCCCGAGAAGTCCGCGCCGGCGCCGCTCCGGCCTACGCGAACCCGGTCCCCAATCCCGGGTTCAGGGAGCGGACGCCTGCTTTTGCGCGGCGGCGATCTCGGCATCGCGAGCGAGCGCACTCGCCATCTTGGGACGACTGCCGACACGCTGCGCGTAATCGACGAAGACCGGGCGCTCGGGCACGAGCTTGAAGTGCATCGTCCAGCGCAGAGCCGTCCCCCACAGGATGTCCGCTGCCGAGAACCGCTCCCCCAGCAAGTACGGACCCGGTGCGAGTGCCGCCGCCAAGGCCTCGATCACAGTATCGACCTCGCCGTACGGGCTCATCGCCCTCATCCCCGGCGCATGGCCGCGCGCGCGGTCCACCAATGCCGGCTCGAAGGCTGCGGCATAGAACACCATCCAGCGCAGATACGGACCGCGCTGCGGATCGTCGATCGCGGGTGCCAGTCCGGCGTCCGGAAAACGGTCGGCGAGGTGCAGGAAGATGGCCACCTGCTCGGTCACGATCGCCGCCCCGTCATGCAGCGCCGGCACCTTGCCGAGCGGATTGATGGCGAGATAGGCCGGCGCGCGTTGTTCCTCGCGCTTCATGTCGAGGACTTCGAGCGCATACGGGGTCCCGAGTTCCTCGAGCAGGGCCAGCACGCCGGAAGAGCGCGTCTGCGGTGAGTGATAGAGCGTGACGGTCATGGCGGCATCCGTTCCCGATCCGGCGCCGACGTTGCCACGGCAGTCCTGACCGGTCCAGTGCGCGGGCGCAGGCGATCGAGGGCAAGCTAGCGGCCAATGACCGTCCACGTCCTCCAGCCGGTCTGAGCCGCCGCCCTCAGATAGCCACCACCCGTCCGGTCGCGAGGCTCTCCCCCGCCGCATCCGCAAGGCGCAGCGCCGCTACCCCGTCCGCGAACGACGGCGTCGGCGCCTCGCCATTCCGCACGCAGCGCACGAACGCATCGATCTCCGCCGCATACGCTTCACGGTATCGCTCGATGAAGAAATGCAGCGCCGGATCGCCCGCGTCCCCGCGCGCCGCCGTCCACGCCCGCACCGTCGTGGCCTGCCGGTTCGCCGCCTGCAGCATCCCGCCCGATCCGAATGCCTCGATCCGCTGGTCGTAGCCGAACGCGCATCGCCGGCTGTTGCTGACATGCACAAGCGCCCCCGAACGCGCCCGCAACGTCAGCATCGCCGCATCGATGTCGCCCGCCTCGCGGATCGTCGGGTCGATCAGGTTGGCGCCCGCCGCGAACACGCTCTCGATCTCGCCCGCGATCGCGCGCGCCATGTCGAGGTCGTGGATCGTCATGTCGCGGAACAGGCCGCCCGACCCGGCGACATACGATGCCGGCGGCGGCGCCGGATCGCGGCTGATGATGGAGAGCTGCTCCAGCGTGCCGATCTCGCCCGCCTCCAGCCGCTCCCGCAACGCCCGGAACGACGGG
>DATAYA010000068.1:0-3735 GCA_036272815.1 Acetobacteraceae bacterium | reverse complement strand
AGGAAAGGCCAGGGGCTCCACCCCTGGACCCCGCTCAAGGCAGAGCCTTGAGAATCCATTCCTCGGCCGGCCTCTCTATTCTTCCTCAGCCGCCACCTGGTGCCCGCTCATCTCCGCACCCGCCCCCCGCGGCAGCAGCAGCGAGGCGGGTGCGGCCATGAGCGAGACGAGCGCCACCGCGAGGAATGCCGCGCTGTAGTCCGGCAGCGACGGCTGCGCGTGGCCGGAATAGGCCGTCGCCGCCTCGAGTGCCGCCGCGCCCGCCGAGATGCCGAGCACGAGCGAGAGCTGCTGCAGCGTCGAATAGAGCGTCGTCGCGGCGCTCATCTGCGCGCGCGACACGTCGGCGTAGGCGAGCGTGTTGAAGGCGGTGAACTGCAGCGAGCGGAAGAAGCCGCCGCTGAGCAGCACGGCGTAGATCGCGATCAGCGGCCACTCCGGCCGGAAGGCGGCGAGGCCGGCCAGCAGCAAGGCCGACAGCACGCCGTTCCACACCAGCGTGGTGCGGAACCCTGTGCGCCGGAGCGCCCATTGCGTGGCGGGCTTCATCAGCAGCGCGCCGGCGGAGCTGGCGAAGGTGATCATGCCGCTCTGGGCCGCGCTGTCGCCGAAGCCGAGTTGCAGCATCAGCGGCAGCAGGAACGGGATGGCGCCGACGCCGATGCGGAACAGCGTGCCCGCCACGACCGAGACGCAGAAGCTCGGCAGCCGCAGCAGCCGGATGTCGAGCAGCGGCCGCGCGTGGCGGCGCGCGTGCCGCACGTAGAGCAATCCGCCCGCGAGCCCGGCCAGCAGCATGACGCCGGTAATCCAGGGTGCGGCGAGGCCGCGCCCCATCGTCTCCAGCCCGACCATCAGCCCGGCCAGGGCGAGCGCGCAGTAGAGCAGGCCCGCGAAGTCGAAGCGGCCCGCCTCCGCGTCGCGCACGTCGTCGACGAACAGGCTCACCAGCACGATCCCGAGCACGCCGATCGGCACGTTGATGTCGAACACCCAGCGCCAGGAAGCATAGGTCACGATCAGGCCGCCGAGCGGCGGCCCCAGCACCGGGCCGATCATCGCCGGCATGGTCAGCCACGCCATCGCCGCGACCAGCTCGCTCTTGGCAGCGGTGCGCAGCAGCACCAGGCGGCCGACCGGGAGCATCATCGCACCGCCCATGCCCTGCACGATGCGCGCGAACACCAGGAAGCCGAGCGTATCGGCGCGGCCGCACAGCACCGAGCCGAGGGTGAACACGCCGATCGCCGCACGGAAGACGGTGCGGCTGCCGAAGCGGTCGGCCATCCAGCCGCTTGCCGGTATGAACACGGCAAGACTGAGCAGGTAGGAGGTCAGCGCCACATTCATGTGCAGCGGGTCGGCGCCGAAGGCGTGCGCCATCGCCGGCAGCGCGGTCGAGATCACCGTGCCATCGAGATTCTGCATGAACAGAGCGCAGGCGACGATGCAGGCGGTCAGCCGGGTGCGGCCGGAGGTCCGCGGCCGCGCGGCGGCCGGCGCGGCCGCTTGCGAGAGGAGCTGATAATCGGCGGCAGGCGCGGGAGGGCTCGCGTCGGAGCCCTCCTCGGTCACGGCAGCAGAACCGTGCTGCCCGTGGTGCGGCGGCCCTCCAGCGCGCGGTGCGCTTCGGCCGCGTCCTTGAGAGGAAAGGTCTGGGCCACGCGGATGCGCACCGCGCCGCTTGTCACCACATCGAACAGGTCGGCGGCGGTGCGTTCGAGGTCGGCCCGCTTCGCCGTGTAGTTCGCCAGGCTGGGTCGGGTCAGGAACAGGCTGCCCTTGGCGCCGAGCTGGCCGACATCGACAGGGGGTACCGGGCCGGAGGTGTTGCCGTAGCTGACCATCAGCCCGAGCGGGGCCAGGCAGTCGAGGCTGGCGGCGAAGGTGTCGCGGCCGATGTTGTCGTAGACGACCGGTACCATCGCGCCGCCAGTGATGCGCTTGACCTGCGCCGGCAGGTCCCCGTAGCCGATGATGGTGTGCGCCGCACCGTTGTCGCGGGCGAGCGCGGCCTTCTCCTCGGTCGAGACAATGCCGATCACGGTGGCGCCGAGATGCCTGGCCCACTGGCACAGGATCAGGCCCACCCCACCCGCCGCAGCGTAGACGAGGATGGTCTCGCCCGCTGCCACCCGATGCGTGCGCCGGATCAGGTATTGCGCGGTCATGCCCTGCAGCATCATCGCCGCCGCGGTCCTGGTGTCGATCGCGGCCGGCAGCTTGAGCAGGCGGTCGGCGGGCAGCACCCGCTCGGTCGCGTAGGCGCCGACCGGGCCGCCGGCATAGGCGACGCGGTCACCCGGGGCCACGTCCGAGACACCGGGTCCGACCGCGACGACGATGCCCGCGCCCTCCATCCCGGGCGTCACCGGCATGGACGGCGCCTTGTAGAGGCCGGTGCGGAAATAGACGTCGATGTAGTTGAGGCCGACCGCCTCGTGGCGCACCAGGGCCTCGCCGGGGCCGGGCTCCGGGGTCGGCACGTCCTCCCATTGCATGACCTCGGGGCCGCCATGGGCGTGGACGCGGATAGCCTTGGTCATGGTGCAGTCTCCAGAAGGTCGGGAGCGGCGACGTCAGGCGCGGCCAAGCGCGTGGTTCGGGCTTCGAGCGCCAGCAGGAAGCGCTTGGTGGCGAGCCCGCCGGCGCCGGAATAGCCGCCCGGGCCGGACGTTGCCACGACACGGTGACAGGGGATCAGAATCGGGATCGGGTTGGCGCCGACCGCCTGCCCGACCGCCCGCGGCGCGCTGCCACAGACGCGGGCGATCCCGCCGTAGGTGGTCGTGGTGCCGGGCGGGATCGCTTGCAACGCCTGCCAGACGCGGCATTGGAAGTCGGTCCCGGGCGGGGCGAGCGGCAGGTCAAAGCCGGACAGTGCGCCGTCGAAATAGGCGTGCAGGGCGTTCGCGGCGCGTTGCAGCAGTGCGGTCGGAGTCTGGTCGCGGCCCCAGCCCCAATCGACCGAAACGATCGCGCCCGCTTCCTCGGAGAGCGTGAGGTCTCCGATCGGCGAATGGAGCGAAAGTTGCGACACGCGGCTCTCCGGGGCGGGGCCGAGATGGCAGACCCGCGTGGCCACTCTGTCAAGGCTTGAGGCAGTCAAGGCTGCGAGCCAGGTGAAGGCGCGGAAATGGGCCGCCGGGCGTCCCGCGGGGGCACCCGGCGCAGCAGCGGCCGGAGCGCCTCGGGCGAGCCCACCGGCAGACTGCACGCGCCGGCACGGCAGACGAAGGCGGCGGCGGCACCTGTCGCCTTGCCGTGGGCCGGGTGCTGCGCGGGGAGGTTGGCGGGATCGCGGGCGTGGAGGATGCAGATCGCGGGATCGGGGGCGACCCGCGCGGCATGCAGCAGAGCCCGGTTGGCCGGATCATGCGGGTCGCCGGCGATCACGACCGTGATTGCGTCCTCCAGCAGGTCGGCGGCGGCGAGGAGCGTCGGCATCGCGCCGAGTGCCGATCCGGCGCCGCCGAATGCCCGCAACACCGCGTCCGCCCTGCTGCGCCAGACCGGCGCGCCGGTCAGGTGATACAGGCGGGCGAGCAGGGTCGCGATCAGGCCGGTGCCGGAGGGGGTGGCATTGTCGGCGGCGTTGCGCGGCCGGCCGACCGGGACGTCGGCGGCATCATCGGCGGTATGGAACATGCTGCCGTCCGCGTCCGCGAAATGCGCGATCGCGGCCTCGCCCAGCGCCGCCGCCTGTTCAAGCCGCGCGCCGTCCCCGGTGGCTTC
>DATAYA010000067.1:0-8229 GCA_036272815.1 Acetobacteraceae bacterium | reverse complement strand
AGTTCGGGCCAGAGGCAGGGCGCGCGGTGCCGATCCTCTATGGCGGGTCGGTCAAGCCGGAGAACGCGGCCGCGCTGCTGGCGGTGCCTGAGGTCGGCGGTGCGCTGGTGGGCGGGGCGAGCCTGAATGCGGCGGCCTTTCTCGCGATTGCCCGGACGGCGCGATAGGAAGGCCTCGGGCGCTGCCCCAGGACCACGCCGAGGCCCTTGCCCCGGTTCGTTAGATGAAGGTACGGAGGTCGTGGGTCGACCGGTCCCCGATCAGGTCCGGGGCTGGCCATGACAATGGACGATGCCGAGCGGGTGCGAGGATTGCTCGGGCAAGCGCTGTTCGGCGAGACCATGCCGGGTCAGCGGATCAGGGGCTGCTGCTGGCCCAGCTTGCCATCGATGGCACGTCGAGAAACTCCGGAGGCTGCCAGCCCTCCCCACCCTAGCCCCCGCCGCCGCCCAGGCCTATACACTGGACTCATGCAGAAGACTTCCGACCGGGCCGAACCCGGCTCCTCTCGCCCGGTCACCCCTCCCCCGGTCACGCAAGGCTACTTCCGCCCCCGCGAGCGGGTCGCCCTCTCACCCGAAATTTCGGACACGATCAAAACCAGCACCTGCTACATGTGTGCCTGCCGCTGCGGCATCCGCGTCCACCTCAAGGACGGCGTGATCCGCTACATCGAGGGCAACCCCGACCACCCGGTGAACCGCGGCGTGCTGTGTGGC
The DNA here is from genome assembly GCA_036272815.1 of Acetobacteraceae bacterium. Lineage (GTDB taxonomy): Bacteria > Pseudomonadota > Alphaproteobacteria > Acetobacterales > Acetobacteraceae > DATAYA01. The sequence goes on along the minus strand of DATAYA010000067.1, from coordinate 7,510 downwards.
AAGGGCTCGGCCGGGATCATGCAGCAATATTCCCCGGCGAAACTCCGCAAACCGCTGCTGCGGACCGGGCCGCGCGGCTCGGGCGAGTTCCGCGAGATCGAGTGGGAGGAGGCGCTCGGCATCGCGACCGGGTGGCTGTCGGCGATCCGAGCCCGCGACCCCAAGCGCCTCGCCTTCTTCACCGGGCGCGACCAGAGCCAGAGCCTGACGAGCTGGTGGGCCAAGCAGTTCGGCACCCCCAATTTCGCCGCCCATGGCGGTTTCTGTTCCGTCAACATGGCGGCGGCCGGACTCTACACGCTCGGCGGCAGCTTTTGGGAGTTCGGCGAGCCCGACTGGGACCGCGCGAAATATCTTCTGATGTTCGGTGTCGCCGAGGATCACGACAGCAATCCGATCAAGCTCGGCATCGCCAATCTCCGTCGCCGGGGGGCCAAGTTCGTCAGCGTCAACCCGGTGCGCACCGGCTATTCCGCGATCGCCGACGAATGGGTGGGCATCCGCCCCGGCACCGACGGGCTTTTTGTTCTGGCGCTGGTGCATGAGCTGCTGCGCACCGACCGCGTCGATCTCGATTTCCTGGTGCGCTACACCAACGCGCACTGGCTCGTCCGCCACGCCCCCGGGACTGACGCGCACGGTCTGTTCGTCCGCGACGCCGACGGACGCCCCCTCGCCTGGGACCGCGTGCAGGGTGCCGCGATCGACGCCGCCACGCCGGAAATGCAGCCCGCCATCGTCGGCGAGTTTCTCCTCGCTGACGGCGGCCGGGCGATCCCGGTGTTCCAGCTCATGGCCGAGCGCTATCTCGGCGGCGAATACGCGCCCGAGAACGCCGCCGACCGCTGCGGCGTGTCCGCCGAAACGATCCGCCGCATCGCCGCCGAGATCGCATCGGTCGCCTTCGACCAGCCGCTCGTGCTCGACCAGGAATGGACCGACACATCCGGCCGGCGCCACGCGCAGATGATCGGCCGGCCGGTCGCGATGCATGCGATGCGCGGCATCTCGGCGCACTCGAACGGCTTTCAGACCTGCCGCGCCATCCACCTGCTGCAACTGCTGCTGGGCGCGGTCGATACCCCCGGCTCCTGGCGCTACAAGTCGCCGTACCCGAAGCCGATCCTGCCCGGGCCGCCACCGGTCGCGCGCGGCTGCACGCCGAACCGGGAGATGCCGGGCATGGCGCTCGGTTTTCCGCGCGGGCCGGAGGATCTGCTGCTCGACGATGACGGACGGCCGCTGCGCATCGACCGCGCCTTCTCCTGGGATGCGCCGATTGCCGCCCACGGCATGCTGCACATGGTCCTCGGCAATGCCGCCGCCGGCGATCCGTACCCGATCGATACTCTGTTCCTCTACATGTCGAACATGGGCTGGAACTCCTCGATGAACCCCGGGGAGGCGGAGGCCGCGCTGACCGCGAAGGACACGGGCGGCGAATACCGCATCCCGCACGTCATCTATTCCGACGCCTACGCCTCCGAGACCGTCGCCTTCGCCGACCTTGTTTTGCCGGATACGACGTATCTCGAACGCTGGGACTGCATTTCCCTGCTCGACCGGCCGATCGGCAGCCCCGAGGGTCCGGCCGACGCGATCCGCCAGCCCGTGGTGCCGCTCGACCGCGACGTGCGGCCGTTCCAGGACGTGCTGATCGACCTCGGCGCCCGGCTCGGCCTGCCCGGCTTCGTCGCCGAGGACGGCAGCCCGCGCTACCGCGACTATCCGGACTACATGACGCGGCACGAGCGCACGCCCGGCATCGGCCCGCTCGCCGGCTGGCGCGGCAATGGGGACGCGGCGGGGAAGGGGGCACCGAACCCGGACCAGCTCGCCCGCTACGTGGACAACGGCTGCTTCTGGCAGCACCACCACCCGCCCGAGGCGCTCTACTTCAAGCACGCCAACGCCGCCTATCTGGCGGAAGCACACCGCATGGGCCTGATCCCGAACACGGCGCAGATCGTGATGCAGCTCTACAGCGAGCCGCTGCAACGCTTCCGCCTCGCCGCCGACGGCCACGGCCCGATCCAGCCGCCCGAGGACCGCCGCGCCGCGATCCGCGCGGCGTTCGACCCGCTGCCGGCCTGGTATCCGCCGCGCGAGCAGACGATGATCGAGGCCGCCGCCTATCCGCTGCACGCGATCACGCAGCGGCCGATGGCGATGTATCATGCGTGGCACTCGCAGAACGCCTGGCTGCGGCAGATCCACGCGGCCAACCGGCTCTATCTCGCCCGCCGCACCGGCGCGGCACTCGGCCTCGCCGACGACGACTGGGTGTGGGCGATCAGCCGCACCGGCCGGGTGAGATGCCAGGTCCGGCTGATGGAGGGCGTGCAGCCCGACACGGTCTGGACCTGGAACGGGATCGGCAAGCGCAGCGGTGCCTGGGCGCTCGCGAAGGATGCCCCGGAGGCGCGGCAGGGTTTCCTGCTCAATCACCTCATCTCATCGCAACTTCCCGGCGGCGAGATGTCCAACAGCGACCCGGTGACGGGTCAGGCGGCCTGGTACGACCTGCGCATCCGCATCGAAAAGGCGGCGGCGAACGAGACCGCCGAGACAGCGCCGCAGCCACCCGCGCTGGTGCCGCTCCCCGACATGCCACGGCCGCCGAAGATCCTCCGCTTCAACGCCTCCCCCCCAGCACGCGAGATGCGGTCCGCCGAATGACAGAGATCCCCACACCCCTGCCGGGGGCCAAGAAACTCGGCCTGGTGATCGACCTCGACACCTGCGTCGGCTGCCACGCCTGCGCCACCAACTGCAAGGAGTGGAACACCTCGGGCCACTCGGCACCGCTGCCCGACACGCAGCCCTATGCCGCACGCCCGGACGGCGTGTGGTTCAACCGCATCCATTCCTACGAGGCGGGAGAGGGCGACGCCGGCCGCACCATCCACTTCCCCCGCTCCTGCCTGCATTGCGAGAAGCCCGCCTGCGTCGAGGTCTGCCCCACCGGTGCCAGCTACAAGCGCGCCGAGGACGGCATCGTGCTGGTCAATGCCGAGATCTGCATCGGCTGCCAGCTCTGCGCCTGGGCGTGCCCGTACGGCGCCCGTGAGTTCGACGAAGACGACGGCGTGATGAAGAAATGCACGCTCTGCATCGACCGCATCTACAACGAGAACCTGCCCGAAAGCGGCCGCATCCCCGCCTGCGTCGCCACCTGTCCGACCCAGGCGCGGCATTTCGGCGATCTCGGCGATCCCGAAAGCCAAGTCTCGCAACTCGTCGCCGAGCGCGGGGGATACGCGCTGATGCCGGAGATGGGGTATCAGCCGGTCAACCGCTATCTGCCGCCACGACGGCGTGGGCGGGCCGCGGTGCCCGAGGCGGCGCACGCCGCCGGGGAAGGCGGCCTGCTGCGCCGGTGGATCGACCGTGCGCTGTCGCGGTGAAGGCCCGGGGCTCTGCCTGGACCCAGCTCAAGGCTGAGCCTTGAGAATCCTTTCGTCAGGGGTTTCGAAAGGGCGACTGCCGTTTGGCGGGTCCGGGCAGCGCCCGGCCTTCCTTTCGGCATGAGGCCGCGCCGGTGAAGCCCTCGCTCTCCATCATCGCCTTCACCACCCTCTCCGGCGCCGGCTTCGGGATGCTCGCCTGGACCGGCCTGCTCGCCGCGTGCGGCCTGCTCCCCGCCGGCGCGTGGTTCGGCGTGATCGCGGTGGTGGTGGCGCTCGTGCTGGCGAGTGCCGGCCTGTTCGCCTCCACGCTGCATCTCGGCCACCCCGAACGGGCGTGGCGCGCGTTCTCGCAATGGCGCACCTCCTGGCTCTCGCGCGAGGGCGTCGCCTCGCTCGTGACGTTTGCGCCCGGCCTCGGCCTGGCGCTGGCATGGTGGCTTGCCGGCGGGGCCTGGAGCGTCGCGGTCGCGGTGCTGGGGGTGCTGTCGTTCGCCGCCGCGCTCGTCACCGTCGCCTGTACGGCGATGATCTACGCTTCGATCAAGCCGGTGCGGCAGTGGCACAACCGGCTCGTCCTGCCGCTCTATCTGCTGAATGCGCTGGCGAGCGGCGGCGCGTGCCTTGCCCTGGTGGCGGTGCTCTGGTCGGGCGCCGCGGGCGTCGGCTGGGCCGCGATCGCCGCCGGCTTTGCCGCACTTCTGGTCAAGCTCGGCCACTGGCGCCACATCGACACCACGAGCGGCCGCAGCACCATCGAGAGCGCCACCGGCCTCGGCGCGATCGGCCGCGTCCGCGCACTCGACCCGCCGCACACCGAGGAGAATTATCTTCTGCGCGAGCTGGGTTTTCGCGTCGGCCGGCGGCACGCGGGCGCGTTGCGGGTCGTGGCGCTCGGCTGCGCCTACGTCGCGCCGATCCTGCTGCTGGCGGCGGCGCTTCTGCTCGCGGGCATCCCGGCCGCGGCCTGCGCCGCGGCGGCGGCGGTGCTGGCGCTGGCCGGCCTGTTCGTCGAGCGCTGGCTGTTCTTCGCCGAGGCGACGCACACCGTCGTGCTCTACTACGGGCGCGCGGCCTGACGTCCGGCGTTCGTCGCGGCGGACCAGTGCAGCGCCTCGGCTTCGGCGGCCCGGACCCAGGCGTCTTTCTCGTCGTTGTAGGCGTGTGAGTCGTCCGGGTGCAGGCGGGCCGCGTGCCGCTTCTCCCGCGCGTAGGCGGCGGCGATCGCGGGATGGGCGCGCAGGTAGTCGCGGAACGCGAGATGGCGGGCGACATCTGGCGAGCCGGGTTCGAAGAAATGCAGGTGCGCGCGGCGCGTTCCTGCGGCGTCGTCGAGCGTGCAGAAGCGCCGGCCGGGGATGCCGTACTCGCCGTGCCACGCATAGCCGAGCGCCACGATGTCGGGGCGCCGCGCATCGAGGGCGCCGAGGTCGCCGACGAGCGGCATCAGGTCGATGATCGGCTTGGCGGCCAGCCCCGGCACCGAGGTCGAGCCGATATGGTGGACCCCGACCAGGACCGGCCCGAGCACCAGCAGCTGCTCCGCATAGGCAGCCGCGATCCGGGGCCAATCGGGATCGGGTTCGGCGATCGCGACAGGATAGGGCGGCAGCATGCGGCGACGCGCGTTCAGTAGAGCCGGCTGCGGTACGCCTCGGCGAGCGACTGCTCCGCCGCTGCCGCGTCGAGCGAGGCGATCTGGTCCGCCAGAACCCGCCCGAGCGTTGGGAATTTTCCCCGCTCGACCCGCTTTTCCGGGTTCCACAGATCGGCCCGGATCAGCGCTTTGCCGCAATGGAAAAAAACCTCCTCCACGGCCACCTCGATCCCGCCCACCGGCGCCCTGCCGCCAACCGCGAGCGGTGCCAGCAGCGCCGCATCATCGGTAAACCGCGCCCGCCCATTCACCCTCAGGGTCTCGGCGATCCCCGGCACGAAGAACAGCAGCCCGACGCGCGGATTGGCGGCCACGTTCAGCAGCGTGTCGATCCGGCGGTTGCCCGGCCGGTCCGGGATCAGCAGCGTCGCATCGTCGGCGACCGCCACGAACCCCGGCGCATCGCCGCGCGGCGTCGCATCCGCGTGGCCCTCGGCATCGGCCGAGGCGATCACCAGGAACGGCGAGAGCGCAATGAACGCGCGCGCGTGCCGGTCGAGGTGCGGCATCTGCTTGGCGACCGCCAGCGCCGAGGGTTCCCCGTAATGCGCCCGCAGCCGCGCCGACCCGTTAGCCATCGCCCGCCCTCCTCAGCCGCCCGCGAGCAGCGCCACCACGCTCGCCGCATCCGGCGCCGCCCGCAAGCGCGCCGGCACTGCCGCCTCCCGCATCCGGCGCGCGACCGCAGCCAGCGCGGCCACGTGATCCTCCCCGGCGGCGGCGGCCGGGATCAGCAGCAGCACCAGCAGATCGACCGGCTCGCCGTCCATCGCCTCGAACGCCACCGGCCGTGCCAAGCGGGCGAACAGGCCGAAGAACCCGCTAATCCCCGGCAGCCGCGCGTGCGGCAGCGCGAAGCCGCGCCCGAGCCCGGTCGAGCCGAGCCGTTCCCGCGCCGCCAGCGCCTCCAGCACCGGCGCGGGCGGCAGCCCGAGCGCCGCCGCGGCCCGCGCCGCGAGCGCTGCCAGCACCGCCGCCTTGTCGGCCGCCCGCAGCCCGAGCAGCACCCGCTCCGGCGGGATCAGCGCCCCCAGATCCATCAATCCGGCGCCCGCAGGCGATAGCCCACACCCGTTTCCGTCAGGATATGCACCGGCCGCTCCGGTTCCGCCTCCAGCTTCTGCCGCAGCGCGCGGATGTAGATGCGCAGGTATTGCACGTCCGTGTCCGCGCCCCACACCTCGCGCAGGATCATCCGGTGTGTCAGCACCTTGCCGGCGTGCGCGACCAACAGCCGCAGCAGCTCGTATTCCCGCGGCGTCAGCTTCACCTCCGCCCCGCGCGCCGTCACCACTCGCCGCACCAGATCAACCGAGAGGTCGCCGCTGCGGAACAGCGGCCGCTCGCCCTCCTGCTGCAGCCGATGCCGCTGGGCGGCGCGGATGCGGGCGAACAGCTCGTCGATGCCGAACGGCTTGGTCACGAAATCATCGGCGCCGAGGTCGAGCGCCGCCACCTTCGCCCGCTCGTCGTCGCGCGAAGAGAGCACGATCACCGGGATCGCGACGCCGTCTGCGCGCAACGCCCGGATCACGTCGAGCCCGTCCATGTCCGGCAGCCCGAGATCGAGCACCATCAGATCGGTCGCCCCCCGCCGCACCGCCTCCAGCGCCGCACGCCCGGTGTCGGCCTCCGCGACCACATAGTCCTGCGCCGCCAGCCCCGCATGCAGGAAGCGCAGGATGGCCGGCTCGTCGTCCACCACCAGCACCCGGAGCGCGCCGGTCACGCCGCTGCCTCCGCCGGCACCTGTGCCGGCACCGGCAGCGTGATGGTGAACACCGCGCCGCTGCGGTCCGTTCGGTTCGCCGCCGTGATCGTCCCCCCCATCGCCTCGACGAAGCCGCGGCAGATCGCGAGCCCGAGACCGGTGCCCGCGCGCCTGCGGTCGGCGCCGCGCACGCGATAGAACTTGTCGAACACGCGGTCTAGCTGGGCCGCCGGGATGCCCTCGCCCTCGTCGAGCACCTGAATGCGCACCGCGTCGGCCTCGCGCCACGCGCAGAGCCGGACCGTTGAGCCGGAAGGCGCATATTTCGCGGCGTTGTCGAGGATGTTGAACAGCACCTGCTCGAACAGCACCATGTCGATCGCGAGCATCGGCAGCCCCGGCTGCAGCTCCACCTCCACACGATGCGCCGCCAGGATGCGCGCCGCGCGCCGCAGCACCGCACCCACCACGTCCGACAGGTCGGCAAGGCTGCCCGCCGGCGCCACCGCCCCCGCCTCCAGCCGCGTCATGTCGAGCAGATTGCCGATGAAGCGATTGAGCCGCTCGGCCTCGGCCTGAACCGTCACCATGAGCTCGTCGCGCGTCTGGTCGTCGTAAGCCGTACCGAAGCTGCGCAGGATGGTGAGCGTGCCGATGATGGTGGCGAGCGGCGTGCGCAGATCATGCGAGATCGAGGTGAGCAGCGCGGCGCGCAGGCGCTCGGTCTCTGCCATG
>DATAYA010000066.1:0-4497 GCA_036272815.1 Acetobacteraceae bacterium | reverse complement strand
CCAATGGCCACGCCTCCGGCACCACCACGTCGGGCACCACGTCGGGGCCGGCGTCGGGCGCTGCCGCCACCGCCGGCAACGGCCAGGGACGTGCGATCGGCGGCGCGGCGGGCACGAAGGCGAAGTCCGGCTCCGAGGCCGGTCCGGCGCCGCAGAAACCCGCCAACGGCGCCTCCAGCGCCCAGCACTGAGCCGCGGTTAGCCAGGAACACGGGGCCAGGAACACGGGGCCAGGAACACGGGACCAGGAACACGGGACCAGGGAGACGCCGCCGGGGTTGCCGCCGCACGCCGTGGCTTGGTAAGGGGGCGCCGAAAGTGACCGGAACCGTCGCGTGTCCCTGCGCCGACCTCGCCGCATCTTCCGCGGGCGCTCGCAAAGGGCTCATCTTCCAGCATCTCCGTGGGCGAGCGGACTGCTTCTGGCAGTTCTCGTCGGTGGCGGGGGAGCGGGTATCGCGTTGTCTGGATTCTCCCCCGCGCTGTTCGGACGCTCGCCACCGCTGCCGTCGGCGCTAAGTGCGCCGGCCGCCGAGATCTCGGTCATCGGCGGCGACACGCTGCGGCTGCGCGGCTCCGTTATCCGCCTCGCTGGGCTGGTGGCACCGCAGCGGGGCGAGGCGTGCCGAATTGCCCCCGTGGTCGATTGCGGGCGGGCCGCGGCCGCGGCCTTGGCGGCGCTGGTCCGCGGCCGCGGTATCGTCTGCGCGCTGCATGGCGCCGACCGGCTGGGGCGCCCGTTCGCGCATTGCCGGGCGGCTGGCCGCGATCTCAATCGCGCCATTGTGCTTGCCGGCTGGGCCCGCACGTCGGGTGCCTGGCCCGCGCTGCGCCGCGCCGAGGTCGAGGCCCGGACAGCGCACCGTGGCACATGGGCCGCGCTGCGCTGATCGGCCGCGTCTGTGCCGGCGCGGAATGCTGCAAGCGCGAAGGTTGCGCCAACCCCTTCCTCGCTCCAAATTGCACCGCGCGGATGACACATTCCGGGCGGCGGCAGGCCGCGCCCACACAAAGGACGAGCAAGCGATGAGCGGCAGCGCGAACGGGTCGGTCACTTTCACCCTGGACGGCTCGAACCGGGCGCTCACCGCGCCGCTGATCGCCGGCACGATCGGCCCGTCGGTGGTCGACATCCGCAAGCTCTATGCCGAGCTGGGCATCTTCACCTACGACCCCGGGTACGGCGGCACCGCCGCTTGCGACAGCAAGATCACCTACATCGATGGCGACGAGGGCGTGCTGCTCTACCGCGGCTACCCGATCGAGCAGCTCGCCGAGGGGTCGAGCTTCTCCGAGGTCTCGTATCTGCTGCTGCATGGCGAGCTGCCGACCGCCGGCGAACGCGCCGAGTTCGAGCGCACAGTCAGCCTGCACACGATGGTACACGAGCAGTTGCGCAGCTTCTACAACGGGTTCCGGCGCGACGCTCACCCGATGGCGGTGATGTGCGGCGTCGTCGGCGCGCTCTCCGCCTTCTATCATGACAGCCTCGACATCAACGACCCGGCCAATCGCTGGATCAGCGCCTACCGGCTGATCGCCAAAATCCCGACCATCGCCGCCTGGGCGTACAAATACTCGATCGGCCAGCCCTTCATGTATCCGCGCAACGATCTGAGCTACGCGGAGAACTTCCTCTACATGATGAACGCGGTGCCCGCCGAGCCGTATCACGCGAACTCGGTGCTCTCGCGGGCGATGGACCGCATCCTGATCCTGCACGCCGACCACGAGCAGAACGCCTCGACCAGTACCGTCCGCCTCGCCGGCTCCACCGGCGCCAACCCGTTCGCCTGCATCGCCGCCGGCATCGCGAGCCTGTGGGGACCCGCGCATGGCGGCGCCAACGAGGCGGTGCTGAAGATGCTGGCCGAGATCGGCCATCGCGAGCGTATCCCGGACTTCATCTCGCGGGTGAAGGACAAGAACAGCAACGTCCGCCTGATGGGCTTCGGGCACCGCGTCTACAAGAACTATGACCCGCGCGCCAAGATCATCCAGCAGACCTGCCACGAGGTGCTCGCCGAACTCGGCATCACGGACGATCCGCTGCTTGATCTAGCGATGGAGCTGGAGCAGATCGCGCTGCATGATGATTATTTCATCAGCAAGAAACTCTATCCGAACGTCGATTTCTATTCCGGCATCATCCTCAAGGCCATGGGGTTCCCGACCAGCATGTTCACCGTGCTGTTCGCCGTCGCCCGCACCGTCGGCTGGGTCAGCCAGTGGATGGAGATGATCGAGGACCCGAGCCAGCGCATCGGCCGGCCGCGGCAGGTCTATACCGGCCCCACCCAGCGCGATTTCGTGCCCATGGCGCGCCGCACTTAGGCGGTTCACGCTTGCGCCGCCTCCCAAGAACTGCGGCCAAGTCATTGCAGTGATAGTTGGATTGGCGCGCGGCCAGCGGGCTCGTGTGACGGAGGCGGTTACAGCCCGGCGCGTGAATCCCGCCTGAGGGAATGCTGACATGCATCCTGAAACAAACGATTGACCGCGTCACAATTTTGCGTGTGAATACGCCCATAGGTTGATGGACGGTGGATAAGATAAACCTGTGGGAGATTTCTCGATGCAACAATTCCCGTCTCTCGATGCGATGGTCCGGGCCCGCCTCAGACAGTGGCCGCAGCGCCCCCCGGGTCTTGCGGCGCAGGCGAACCGGCCGTGGCTGCGCGGCCGGCCGGATGCGGCGCAAGCGCAGGGGCAGCCCTTCCTCAAGCTGCCGGGCAGTTCCCACCTGCGCACCCTGCCCGACGGGCTCTGGCTCAATTTCGGCGGCACGCCGCGCGAGCCGTTCGTCGACATCTTCGCGGTCGAGGCGTGCAGCTCGTTGCCCAACTTCCTCGACAAGCGCTCCCGCTTCGCCCCCAGCACGCAGTCGCTGATGACAGTCTGTCCGCTGCAATGGCTGTTGGCGCCGGCGGTGCCGGACCAGGACACGCCGCGCTGGCTGGTGACGGGCGTGCTGCGCACCGAGCCGACGCTGCCGCTGGTGCTGCCGGTGCGCGACCTGCGGGTGATGTATGGCCTCAAGACGCGGCACTATCAGGGCATGGTCCACAGCCAGATCCCGCACGCCCACGAGTTCTTCGTGCCGATGGAGACCCTGACGGCGGAGGACGGCGACCAGGATCCTGCCTTGCAGAGCCTGGTCGCGCGCGCCTCGGCGGCCGCCAACTTCCTGCCGGGCGGATAGCCGCGCGACGGCAGGCTCGCGCTAGGACAGGCGGGTGGGTGCGAGGTCCGGCCGGTCGGTGATGAGCCCGTCGACGCCCCACGCGATCAGCCGCGCCATCGCCGCCATCCCATTCACCGTCCAGGGCACGACGCGCAGGCCGCTGGAGTGTGCTTCGGCCAGTGCCGCACGGCTGAGGCCGCTGTGCTCGGGAAACCAGGTCCCGCCGCCCTCGGCCGCGATCGCGGCCGGCGCGGATGCCGCTTTCGACAGGTCCCACCAGAGCGGGGCGGCGGCCTCGGTCGCCGGCTCGGTGAGCCAGCCGCGCGGCATCGCCGGGCAGAGACGCCGCATCGCCCGGATGCCGCGCCAGTCGAAGCACGACACGCCCACCCGCGCCTCGGCGCCCGCACGCCGCACCGCCGCCAGCACGGCTTCCGCCATCGAAGCGGGTGCCACCGTCGCATCCGGCCGGTCGGCGAGCAGCTTCATCTCGATCGTGACGGCAAGCCCCGGCTCCGCGCGCAGCACCGCCTCCAACGTCGGGATGCGGGCGCCGTCGATCGGGCGCTGCGCCGGATGGCGCGCGGCGTAGACGCTGCCCGGCCGGATGCGGCCGACATCGAACTGGCCGAGTTCGGCGCGCGTCAGGGTGCGCAGCAGCGGCGGCGGACCGGCGATCCAGGCGCCATCCGGGCCGCGCGCGAGGTCGGGGTTCAGCGCCGGGTCGTGATGCACCATCGCGACGCCGTCGCGCGTCACGCCGACATCGAGTTCGACCGCGCGCAGCCCCATCACGTAGGCTGCGCGAAACCCTTCCAGCGTGTTCTCGGGATAGAGCCCGCGTGCGCCGCGATGGCCGACAAGGGCGAAACCGTCCGTCATGCGCCGAAGCCTTCGCCGCCCCTTGCCGGGCGGTCAAGCGCGGCGCCACAGTCGCGCCATGATGCAACGCATGCTTGGGGTGCTCGGCGGCATGGGGCCGCTCGCGAGCGCGCATTTCATGGTGCGGCTGACCGAGCTGACACCGGCGGCCTGCGACCAGGCGCACATTCCGGCCGTGCTCTGGTCCGACCCGCGCGTGCCGGACCGGACCGAGGCCTGGCTCGGCAACGGGGCCGATCCCCTGCCCTTTCTGCTGCGTGGGCTGCGCGGGCTCGCGCAGGCGGGCTGCGGGGCGGTCGCGATCCCCTGCAACACCGCGCATGGCTGGCACGCAGCGATGGCGGCGGCCGGCATCCTGCCGATCCTTCACATCGTCGACGCCACGGCCGCCGAACTGCGCCGCCGCGCCGTGCCGCCCGGCCCGGTGGGCG
>DATAYA010000065.1:0-14713 GCA_036272815.1 Acetobacteraceae bacterium | reverse complement strand
GTCTTCATCCGCAGCCGCACCGGACTCGCGCACCGGCACGTCGGCTCGGTTCACGCGGCGGATGCGACGATGGCGCTGCACGCGGCGCGCGACGTCTACACGCGGCGCGGCGAGGGGCTGTCGATCTGGGTGGTGCCGTCGGCGGCGATCACCGCGTCCGGTCCGGCTGAGAAGGGCATGCTGTTCGAGCCCGCCGAGACAAAAATATACCGGCATCCGACCTTCTACGACGTGCCGGACGAAGTCGGGCATATGTGACGTGGCGACGACGTCGATCACCGTAGCGAACGCGCCGCTCCTCGACTTCGTCCTGCGGCGGGCGGACGATGCGCTGATCCTGGGCCACCGCCTCTCGGAGTGGTGTGGACACGCGCCGACGCTGGAGGAGGATCTGGCGCTCGCGAATGTCGGGCTCGACCTGCTCGGCGTGGCCCGCGCGCTCTATGCCTATGCGGGCGAGATCGAGGGCGCGGGGCATGACGAGGATGCGTTCGCCTATCTCCGCGATGCCGGGCAGTTCCGCAACCTGCTGCTCGTCGAGCAGCCGAACGGCGATTTCGCGCACACCGTGGTCCGGCAGTTCCTGTATTCCGCGTACGCCGATCCGTTCTGGCGGGCGATGACGCGCTCGGCGGATCCGATGCTCGCGGCCGTTGCGGCAAAATCCGAAAAGGAAAGCGCGTATCACCTGCGCCACGCGAGCGAGTGGTTGATCCGCCTCGGCGACGGCACCGAGGAGAGCCATCGCCGCGCGCAGGCGGCGCTCGATGCGCTGCTGCCCTATGCCGGCGAGCTTTCCTTCGTCGACGACGCGGAACGCGGGTTGATCGCGGCCGGAATTGCGGCCGACCCGGCTTCGCTGCATCCCGCGTGGCACGCGACGCTCGACGCGGTTCTGGCCGCGGCGACGCTGGCGCGGCCGGCCGGCGAGTGGTCGCGATCGGGCGGGCGCACAGGGCGGCATTCGGAGCATCTCGGGCCGCTGCTCGCGATGATGCAGGTGCTGCCGCGCACGCATCCCGGGGCGCGCTGGTGAGCTTGCGCGCCCGCGCATGGGAGGCTGCGGCGTCGGTGCTCGATCCCGAATTGCCGGACCTCACGATCGCCGATCTCGGCGTGCTGCGCGACGTGGTGGAGACCGACGGGGCGGTGGAGGTCTCGATCACGCCGACCTACACCGGCTGTCCGGCGATGGCGATGATTGCGCTCGACGTGCAGACCGCCCTCGATCGCGCGGGCATCGCGGGGCGAGTGCGTACCGTGCTGGCGCCGGCATGGACGACGGATTGGCTGAGCGATGCGGGCCGGGGCAAGCTCGCCCGCGCGGGGATCGCACCACCGCCGCCGGGCGCGGGACGGCGGGCGCTGTTCGGCGCGCCGGAGGTGGCATGCCCGCGTTGCGGCTCGCGCAAGACCGAGAAGATCGCGGCATTCGGGGCAACGGCCTGCAAGGCGCTGTGGCGGTGCCGCGCGTGTCGGGAGCCTTTCGATCTGTTCAAGTGCCATTGAGTGCGCCGCCCCGGCCCCCCGGACCCCCTTGCGAACGGATTGCAAAGGCTCCGCCTTTGCCGGGGTGCAGGGGCGGCGCCCCTGAGCGTGTCTTGACCCCGCGGTTCCATTCCCTGAGCGTCGCCGATGTGCGCCGGGAAACGCCGGACGCCGTCTCAGTCGCGTTCGATGTTCCCGCTGCCCTCGCAGCCGACTATGCGTTCGCGCCGGGGCAGTATCTGACGCTGCGGACGACGATCGACGGAGAAGAAATCCGACGCAGCTATTCGATCTGCTCGGGGCTCGACGACGGCGAGCTGCGCATCGCGATCCGGCGCAATCCGGGCGGCATTTTTTCCAACTGGATGAACGAATGCCTGCGCGCCGGCGATGCGATCGACGTGATGACGCCCACGGGGCGGTTCGGCACGGCGATCCAGCCCGCGCACGCGCGCACCCATCTCGCGATCGCGGCCGGCGCCGGCATCACGCCGGTGATCTCGATCCTGCGCAGCGTGCTGCGGCGGGAAAAGGGGAGCCGGTTCGTGCTGCTCTACGGCAGCCGCACCACCGAGGACATCCTGTTCCGCGACGCGCTGGCGGAGCTGAAAGACCGGCACATGGCGCGGCTTTCCATCGTTCATGTTCTATCGCGTGAGGAACAGGATCTTTCCGTCCTGACGGGGCGGCTCGACGGCGAGCGGGTGCGGGCGTTGCTGGCAACCCGGATGCGCGGAATATCGATCGACGCTGCCTATGTCTGCGGCCCGGAGGCGATGCTGGAAGAGAGTGTCGCGGCGCTGCGGGATTTCGGGCTCGACGCGGCGCGCATCCACACCGAGCGGTTCGTCTCCGCCCTCGGCGGCCGGCCGCGCGCGGCACCGGCGCCGGTGCCCGATGCGGCGCCGCTCGCGGTTGCGACGCTGCGCGTCGACGGGCGCGTGCGCGAGGTGGCGGTCGCGGCGGGGGAAGCGGTGCTGGATGCGGCCCTGCGCGCCGGGCTCGACATGCCGTTCGCGTGCAAGGGCGGCATGTGCAGCACCTGCCGCGCGCGGCTGACCGAGGGGCGGGTCGAGATGGCGGTCAACTATGCGCTGGAGGATTGGGAACTCGCGGCGGGATTTGTGCTGACCTGCCAGGCGCGGCCGGTGACGGAGCGCGTGGCGCTGGATTACGATCAGGTCTGACGTCACCGTCCGCTGAACCGCGGCGCCCGCTTCTCGACAAACGCCGCCCGTCCTTCCGTCGCGTCCTCGGTCATCGACAGCAGCCCGATCTGCGCCTCCATGAAGGCGAGCGACTGCTCCAGCGTCATTGCCTCGATCTGGCGCATCGCAACCTTGCCGCGGCGGATTCCGGTCGGGCTCTTGTCGCGCAGGCGTCCGAGCAGCCACTCGACCTTCGCGTCCAGCTCCGCGCCCGGTACGACGTGGTTCACGAGGCCGACCCGCCACGCCTCCGCGGCATCGATCGGCTCGCCGGTCAGCGCCATCTCGGCGAGCACGCGCGCCGGCACCAGGCGGTGCAGCACCGCCATCACCTGCATCGGGAACAGGCCGACGCGCACCTCCGGCAGGCCGAAGCGCGCGTGATCGGCGGCGATCGCGAGATCGCACATCGCGAGCAGGCCCATGCCGCCGGCCATGACGTGCCCGTTGACGCGCGCGATCAGCGGCAGCGGGCAGGCCCGCGCCTGCGCCAGCAGCCGCACCAGCGGCACGCCGGGACGGGAGAAATCGTACTGGAACGAGCCGCTGCCGGGGGCGAGGTCGGCGCCGGCGCAGAACGCGCGCGTGCCGGCGCCGGTGAGCACGACGGCGCGGGCGTCCTCGGCCTCGGCCTGCGCGAGGGCTGCCGAAATGGCGAGCACGGTCGCGTCGTCGATCGCGTTGCGGCGGTGCTCGCGGTCGATGGTGATCCAGACGGCGTCTTGGCACCGCGTGACGCGGAGTTTCTGCTCCTCCATGCCCCTCTCCCTGCCCAACGATCGCAGCTTCCGATCGCCCGAGCGTTTAGGTCAACCACCGGCTGCGGAACCGCCTGCGGCGGCGCCACGTTTTTGCGACGCCCCTTTCGGTCGCCGCCCCATGACGATCGCCTGTCCCAATTGCGGAACGCTGCAGACGATGCCGAAGCTGGCCGGGCGCGGGCGCGCGCTCTGCCGCCGCTGCCATCGCGTGCTGGAGCGGGCGCAGGGGCGGAGCGTCGATGCGGCGCTGGCGCTGGCGCTGACCACCCTGCTGCTGCTGTTCCCGGCCAACCTCGCGACCCTGCTGCGGATCTCGGCTGTCGGCATCACGCGCAGCAGCCGGCTCGGCTCCGGCGTGATCGCGATGTGGGGCGAGGGGTATCCGCTGATGGCGGTCGTGGTCGGGTTGCAGGGGGTGCTGCTGCCGTTCCTGCGCTTCGGGCTGCTCGCCGCCGTGCTGGCCTCGGTGCGGCTGCGCGCGGTCGGACGCTGGACCGGACCCGCGTTCCGCTGGGCGGAACGGCTCGACCTCTGGGCGATGCCGGACGTGTTCCTGTTCGGCGCTGCGATCGGCTACAGCCGGGTGGCGCCGTTCGTGCCGGCGACGATCGGCGCCGGCGGATGGTGCCTGATCGCGGCGGCACTTGCCTCGATCCTGGCGCGCGCGAGCCTCGATCGGCGTGCGGTGTGGCGGATGATCGCGCCGCCGCCGGTGCTCGACGTGCTGAAGGTGCGCGCGGTCCTCTCCTGCACCGAGTGCGACCTGCCGGTGCCCGGGGTCCCGCCCGGCTCGGCCTGCCCGCGCTGCGCGGCCGCGCTCTGGCCGCGCAAGCCGTTCTCGCTGATGCGCGCGACCGCGCTGGTGATCGCGGGCGCGGCGCTCTATCCGATGGCGAACTATTTTCCGATGAGCGTGCAGGACCGGCTCGGCACGGTGAAGCTGCACACGATCGCGGCCGGCGTGATGGACCTGGTCGGTGCAGGTCTCTGGCCGCTGGCGGCGATCATCTTCACGGCCAGCATCGGCATCCCGATGCTCAAGCTGCTCGCCATGAGCTGGCTGATCTGGTCCGCGCATCGCGGCTCCACGCGCCGGCTGGCGACCAAGAGCCGGCTGTATCGCGTGGTCCACGAGATCGGCCGCTGGTCGAACATCGATGTCTTCACGCTCGCGATCTTCGTGCCGCTGTTCCAGCTCGGCAGTTTCGTCCATGTCAGCGTGGGCCTCGGCGCACCAGCCTTCCTCGCGGTGATCGTGCTGACCATGCTCGCCGTCCGCGTCTTCGATCCGCGGCTGCTCTGGGACGCAGCGGAGGCGCGCGCGTGAACGACACCGCGCCGCGCGACAAGCCGGGCGAAGCGCTCGTCAGGCCAAGCCGCTGGCCGGGCTGGATCTGGGCGGTGCCGATCGCGGCGATCGCGATCGTGGCCTATCTGGCGTTCAAGCAGTTTATCGAGAGCGGCCCGAACGTCGCCGTGATCTTTCCGGTCGCGGGCAATCTTCAGGCGGGAAACACCAAGGTCACGTATCATGGATTGGAGGTGGGAGAGGTCTCGTCGGTCAGCCTCCAGGCAGACCTGCAGCATGTGCTCGTGCATCTGACGATGCATTCCAGCCTGAGCGGCCATCTCGGGCCGAAGACGATGTTCTGGATCATCGGTGCCAGCCCGAGCCTGACGCATCTCAACTCGCTCAAAGCGCTGATCGGTGGCCCCTCGATCGGGATGACGCCTTCGCCCGGTTCGCCGCCGAAGCGCTTTACGGGCCTCGCGCAGCCACCGCTCGAGACCAGCACCAAGCATGGCACGCGCTTCGTGCTGACCGCCTCCACGCTCGGCAACGTCAGCCGCGGGACCGTGATCTCCTATCGCGGACTGACGGTCGGCAGGGTCGACCGGACCTCGCTCGCGCCCGACGGACGGCATTTCACGATCCAGGCCTTCGTCTCCGCGCCCTTCGATGGACTGGTGCATGACGACAGCCGGTTCTGGAATGCGGGTGCGGCACAACTCTCGATGGCGAGCGGCGGACCGCGGCTGCAGATGCACTCGGTGCCGGCGCTGTTCGAGGGCGCGATCGCATTCGAGACACCGGACGACAATGCGCCGCGCGCCGGCAAGGGCACGCAGTTCCCGCTGGCGGCGAGCGAGGCGGCGGCGCGTGCCCTCCCCGGCCCCGGCGCGCTCGACTACCGCGCGGTATTCCCGGCGCCGGCGGGCGATGTCGAGACGGGTGCGCCGGTGCAACTCGACAGCAAGCGCATCGGCAGCGTGCGCCGCGCGGTGCTGCGCTACGACCCGGGCACGGGCCAGCTCGCCGAGGAGGTGACGCTGGCGCTGGAGCCACGGCTGGTGGCGTTGCCGGAAGGCCAGTCCTGGGGCGGACCCGGCGGCGCGTCCCCCGGCGGCGCGAAGGATCAGTTCGGGTCCGGCCGCCCGCGTGCCATGATGGACGCGATGCTGCGGCGGCTGATCGCGCACGGGCTGCGCGCGGAGATCGGTTCCACCGTGCCGCTCGTGGGCGGCAAGAACGTGACGCTCGCCTTCGTCCCGGACGCTCCGGCGGCGAGCCTCGGCGACGATCCGGTGCCGCTGATCCCGTCCGGGTCGACGGGCGACATCTCGGGGGTGCTGCACTCTGTCGAGAGCGTGGCGGCGAAGCTGCAGGCGCTGCCGCTCGACCAGATCGCCGCAAACCTGCGACAAGTGAGCACGCATGTCGCGACGTTGACCTCGTCGCCGGCGCTGGAGCAGAGCCTGCACCATCTCGACCAGACGCTGGCAGACGCGCAAGCGACGATGCGCAGCCTGAGCCGCAGCACGCCCGCACTGCTTGCCGATCTGCGACGGGCGAGCGCGCAGGCCGACCAGACGCTGGCGGCGGCGCATTCGGTGGTTGCCGGGAATTATCTCGGCGGCCCGGACAGTGCCGGCCTGCCGAGCACGCTCTATGAGCTGCGCCGCGCCGCGCGGTCGCTGCGGCAGCTCGCGGATTTCCTCGACCAGCATCCCGGGGCGCTGATCTCCGGCCGGTCGGCGAACCAATGAGCGCCGCGGCTCGACTGGCGCCGGCGGTGGCACTGGTGCTGGCGCTGTCCGGGTGCGGCAGCTCGCCGCCCACCCACTATTACGAGTTGATGCCGGTGCCTGCATCCAGTACCTGCCCGGCGCCGGCCGCCAAGCCCGTCGTGGTGCGGCAGGTGGCAATGCCGCCGGCGCTGGACCGCTCGGGGATCGTGAGCGAGGAGGGCGGCGGCCGCGTCGTCGTGTCCGACCAGGACCGCTGGGTGGCGCCGCTCGACGGGCAGATCCGGAGCGTGATGACCGCCAACCTCCGGCAGCGGCTCGGTGACGCGGCGGTGCTGGCGCCGGGCGATCCGGTGCCGCCGGGCGGCGTGGAGAGCATCGCCATCACAGTGCAGCGCCTGCTCGCCGACGCGTCCGGGCGGGTCACGCTCGCGGCCGACTTCGCGCTGGTGCCGCCTAATCGTCCGGCCGGGCTGGCGCAGCACGTTCGCCTCGTGCTCGATGCCGGATCGGCGCGGGCTGAGGCGGTGGTCCCGGTGATGAGTGCCGCACTCGGCCGGCTCGCCGACCGTATCGCCGGGACGATCTCGCCCGGCTGCACGCGGGGAGGATAGGGCAGGATGGACGAACTCGCGCCTGCGCCCACCAGCGAGTGGACCGCCTCGGCGGCGTCGATCGCGACGACGCTGCGCGTGTCGGCGATCGTGACCGCGGCGGTGCTGATGATCTGGCTGCTGTCGAAGGTGGTGCTGCTGATCTTCTTTGCGGTGCTGCTCGGCGTGATGCTGCGCGGGCTCGCCGATCTGCTGGCGAAGCACACGCGGCTGCGGCCGAACCTGGCGCTCGCCGTCGTGAGCCTGCTGCTCCTGGCCGCGTTCTGCGGCTTCGCCTACTACATCGGCCCGCGGCTGGTGCATGAGAGCCGCGAACTCTACACCGACCTCACCCACCTGCTGGGCACGCTGCGGGACCGTTACGGCAACACGCAGTGGGGCCAGATGCTGCTGGGCAGCCTCAAGCCCACGCCCTCGATCAACGGCAAGATCGCGCAGTCGGCGACATCGGTGGTGACATCGACGCTCGGCGGGTCGGTCACGGTGCTCGTGGTGGTCGCGACGGCGCTCTATTTCGCGGTCGCGCCCGGACTCTATGTCGGCGGCCTGGTGCGTTTGGCGCCGCTGCACCACCGGCCGCGTGTGCGCGGGGTGCTCGAAGATATCGGCCAGGTCCTGAAAGGGTGGCTGCTCGGGCAATCGATCGACATGATCGCGGTCGGCGTGCTGACGGCGATCGGGCTCACGTTGCTGGGCGTGCCGCTGCCGCTCGCGCTCGGCGTCCTCGCCGGGGTGTTCACCTTCGTGCCCTATTTCGGCGTGATCGTGGCCGGCATTCCCGCGGTGCTCGTCGGGCTGACGGTGAGCCCGCGCACGGCACTCTGGGTGGTGCTGGTGTTCGTGATCTGCCACGGGATCGAGGGTTATCTGATTTCGCCCTTCGTGCAGCGCCGCACCGTCCACCTGCCTCCGGCGCTGACCATCCTGTCGATGACGGTGATGGGCGCGATCTTCGGCGGGATGGGGATCGTGCTCGGCACGCCGCTGGCTGCGGTCGTGCTGATCGCGGTGCGGGACATCTATGTGCGGGAGACGCTCGGCGACACGGGCGTCTGAGCCGGCGGGTTGGTGTTCAGGCCGAGGCCGCGCCGGACCCGAACCCCGGTCCGCATCGGCAGCTCGTCGCGGCTGCGGCGGAGGACGCGATTGTTCCGATGGTCGACGAGGTCGGCCGCTGGTCGGTGACGCTCGGCATCTTCGCGTTGGTGCGCGTGACCCCGTCGTCGGCTGGTTCTATTTCCGCCGGCACGAGGCGACATTCGAGGCGCGCGTGCCGAAGCGGCGCTGCCGGGGCCGCTGCAGGCGCACCGTCCGCGGGACGGGCGCGGGATGAGCATCACGGGGTGATCGGGCGCCATACGCCGATGCGGCAACGTCGGTGATCCCGGGCGAGGCGAGATGCTGGTTGGGGCGGGAGGATTCGAACCTCCGCATGGCGGAATCAAAATCCGCTGCCTTACCACTTGGCGACGCCCCAGCCGCGCCCGCGTGCATAGGGCCTCCCGCGATGCCGTGCAAAGTGCCCACGTCAGCCTCTCCCCTCGCCTCCCCACGCCCACCAGCCCGGCGCCCGGGCCCGCAATCCGGCCGCGGCACGCTCGGCGGAGACGGCGTCCGGAAACAGGCCGAAGCAGGTCGCGCCCGACCCGCTCATCCGCGCCATCAAGCAGCCCGGCTGCGCGGCCAACGCCGCCAGCACGTCCGAGACCGGCGGGCACAGTGCACGGGCCGCCGGTTCGAGCCCGTTCTCCAGCCGCGCGAGGTCGGCCGCCATCGAAGCCGCGTCATTCCAGGCCGGCGGCAGCACGGCCGCCGACTGGAAGGCGCCTTCGCGCGCGCGGAATACGCATGCGGTCGCGAGTGCGACGCCGGGGTTGACGAGCACCATTCCGAAGTCAGGCAGGCGCGGCGCCGATGCCAGCACCTCGCCCACGCCGCCCATCCGTACAGGGCGGCCGTGCAGGCAGGCCGGCACGTCGGCGCCGATCCTGGCGGCGATTGCGGCGAGAAAGCCCGGGCTCTGCCCGAACCCGCCAAACGAAGGGATTGTCAAGGCTCCGCCTTGGGCGGGGTTCAGGGGCAGAGCCCCTGGCCTTTGCCACAATCGCGCCAGCAACCGCAGCGCCGCCGCCGCATCGGCCGAGCCGCCGCCGATCCCGGAGGCGACCGGAAGATGCTTCTCCAGCACCAGCCGCGCGCCGGCCGCGATGCCGCACGACGCCGCCAGCGCCGCCGCCGCCCGCAGCACGAGGTTCTCGGCGTCGGCGGCGAGCGTACCCGCGAACGGCCCGGTGATCTCCAGCGACAGTGCCGGCGAAGGGGTGGCGGTCAGCCGGTCGCCGATGGCCGGGAAGACCGCGAGGCTGTCGAGAAGGTGGAACCCGTCGGGCCGCCGGCCGAGGATGTGGAGGAAGAGATTGACCTTGGCGGGCGCCGCCTCGGCCTCGGCGGCGCTCAGCGGACCGGCGCCGCCGCCCGGACGGAAGCCGCGAGCGGCTGCGCGGCCGGGGCCGGCAGATTCTGCCGTAATTTCGCCTCCAGCCGCGCCGCGTCGTGCGGCTCGGGGTGCAGCGCCAGGGCCCGGCGCCACTGATAACCCGCCTGCAGCGTCTCGCCTGCCGCCGCGTAGGCGTCGCCGAGATGGCCGTTGATGATCGCGTCCTCCGGCGAGGCCTCGACGGCGCGCAGCAGCATCGCAATGGCGTCGGCGACCTGGCCCTGCCGCAGCATCACCCAGCCCATGCTGTCGAGGATGGCGGCGTCGTGCGGCCGCTGCTGCAACGCGCGCGCGATCATCGACCGCGCCTCGGTCAGATCGATGCCGCGGTCGGCGAGCGAATAGCCGAGATAGTTCAGCAGCGACGGCCGCTGCGGCGCCAGCGCCAGCGCCGCACGCAGGTCGGCCTCGGCGTGCGGCCAGTCTCCCAGCCGGTCATAGGCCACGCCGCGGCTGAACAGGATGCTCCAGGCGACCACTTCCGGCCCGGGCAGCAGCGTCAACGCCTGGCTGTAGGCGGCGATGGCCGCCCGGTAATGGTGCTCCTGGCGCAGCGTGTCGCCGAGGGCGACCAGCGGCGCCGAATGGTGCGGGTGCGCCGCCGCGAGCGTCCGCAGGTCGGCGATGGCGCGGGCGGGATCGCCCATGTCGTCGCGCAGCAAAGCGCGTCGCATCGCCGCCATCGGGGCCAGCGGGTCGTTCACCGGGATCGCGGCGAGTTCGTCGAGTGCGCGGCGTTGCCGGCCTGCGGCATCATCGATCTCCGCCAGCATCAGCCGCGCCGCGCTGAAATCCGGCCGCAGATCGAGCGCCAGCCGCAGCAGAATCTGGGCGAAATCGGTCGCGTCCTGTGCGCGCATCGCGGACGCCATCTCCAGATAGGCCTCGGCGATCCCGTCGGCGGCGCTGCCGACCGGGCGGCGCATGGCGCTGCGCCAGAGGTTGGCTGTGGTGAGGCCGATTTCGTCGCTGGTACCGCCGAGCTGGCGCAGCGTCGCCGCCGCGGCGTCGGGCTGGCCCTGTCGCATCTGCCAGCTCGCCAGGATCTGGCCCTCGCGCAGGTCGGGCGGCTGCGCACTGGCGGAAGCGGCGCGCCGATAGGAGGTGTCCGCCTCCGCAATACGGCCGGCGAGGTCGGCGATCATCGCGGCGTGCAGCACGTAGACGCCGGGGATACGGCGCTGCCCGGGCGGCGGTTGCAGGGTCGCGAGCGCCGCGTCGGTGTCGCCGGCGCCGTACTGCGCCCAGGCGACGAGCAGCGGGCGCATCAGCGCGATCACGCCGGTATCGGGCAGGCTCTCGAAGCGATGCAGCGCGCCCGACCAGTCGGCCAGCGCCACGTCGTCATCGGCGAGCAGCAGCGTTGCCGCCTCGTCACCCGGCAGTGCGCGCGCGAGCTGCGCCGCGGCGGGATTACTGCTCATCAGGGCGGCGAGGAAGGCGTGGCGCGTCAGGTCGAGATTCTGCGGGTCGGAGGCGAGCGCGGCGAGGAAGTCGTCGGTGGCCTGCGCCATGTCGCCGCGGCTGATGGCGAAATCGCCCGCAAGATAGGCGCCGGCGGCGCTCGGCGGGTCAGCGGGCTCCGCGGCGAGACCGGGCCGGGCGAGGAGGCCGAACAGGGCGGCGGCGAGGAGGGTGGAACGGAGCGGGTGTGGCATGGGGTCAGGGTATCAGCGCGGCTGCTGCCGCGCCAAGCGCCGCGTCGGGCGCTGCCGGCAGGTGCTAAGGTGATCGGGGATCCGCTCCCGGCAGTCCTCGCGCGAATTTCGAAACGGAACTTCTGAATGACAAAGACACCACAGCAGGCTTTCAGCGGGATCAGGGACGGAGACGGCGCGACCAACGCCGCCCCTCAACGGCCGACCACCCCCAAGTTTTCCAGCGGGACCTTGAAGCGGGTCGTGACACGCCTCGCGTTCCCGGTCTTCTATGCCCTGAACCGGCCCAGCCTGCAGTTCCTTGCCGAGGCGGCCTATGACTTCGCGCTCCGCTGGAATGGCTTCGCGATCGGGTTCCAAGGCCACCACGGGCTGAGCTGCGCGGAGGAGCGGTTCCTGAGCCGCCGGTTGCCGACCATCGGTCGCGGCGTGCTGTTCGATGTTGGCGCCAATCACGGGTCCTATACGAAGTTCCTGCACCGACTGTCGCCCGGGTCCACAATCCATGCCTTCGAGCCGCATCCCGCGACCTTCGCCTCGTTGCAGCAACGCGCCGCCGCGCCCTCCGTCACGCTCGTCAACATGGCCGTCTCCGATACCGAAGGCACGATGCAGCTCTATGACTTCGCGGAGTCTGACGGCTCAACCCAGGCGAGCCTCGCGCAAGCCTCGGTCGGGATGTTCGATTCGAATACCGTGTCGCACACGGTGGAGACGACGACGATCGACGCCTACATGGCAGAGCTCGGAATTGACGCGATCGACTTCCTGAAAATCGACACCGAGGGATTCGACATCAACGTCCTCCGGGGTGCGACGGGCGCACTGAGACGAGGTGCGATCAAGGCCATTCAGTTCGAGTTCATCCCCGCCGACATAGCCATGCGCGTCACCATGCGCGATTTCTTCGAAATTCTGCATGGCTACAAGCTGTTCCGGCTGTGCCTGAACGGGGAACTCATGCCGCTTCGGCGCTACGATGTGAAGCGGTGCGAGGTGTATGTCACGCACAACATCGTAGCACTGCGCGAAAATTGAGGCCCGCCTCGAGTATCAGGAGATTTTGCGCGACCGCAAACCATCCGCCTACATCCCGCTCGGATAATTCGGCCCCCCGCCTCCCTCCGGCGTCTCCCAGTCGATGTTCTGCCCGGGGTCCTTGATGTCGCACGTCTTGCAATGCACGCAGTTCTGCGCGTTGATCTGCAGCCGTGGCGCGCCCTGCTCCACGCCCACCGCCTCGTAGACGGCGGCTGGGCAATAGCGGCTCTCGGGGCTGCGGAAGCGCTCCCAGTTGACCGGACCCCACTCCGCCGGATCGCGCAGCTTCAGGTGCGCGGGCTGGTTCTCCTCGTGGTTGGTGTTGCTCAGGAACACCGAGGACAGCCGGTCGAAGGTCAGCGCGCCGTCGGGTTTTGGATACGCGATCTGCGGTGCGGCTGCGGCCGGGGTGAGGTCCTCGTTGTCGGCATGGGTGTGGTGCAGCGTCCAGGGCGCGTGGCCACGGAACAGATAGGTGTCGAGCGCCGCATAGGCGAGTGCGCCGTGCAGGCCGAAGCGGGCGAAGGCCGGGCGGATGTTGCGTTCCCGGTGCAACTCCTGGTGCAACCAACTCGCCCGCAGCAACTCGGGGAAGCGGACGGGCTCCGGCGGCCGGCCGCCGTGCAGCGCCTCCGCCACCGCCTCGGCGGCCAGCATCCCGGATTTCATCGCCGCATGGGTGCCCTTAATTTTCGGGACGTTGAGGAACCCGGCCGCATCGCCGATCAGCGCGCCGCCCGGGAAGGTGAGCTTCGGCAGCGACTGGATACCGCCCTCGCTCAGCGCCCGCGCGCCGTAGGAGACACGGCGGCCGCCCTCCAGATGCCGGCGCACGGCGGGGTGCAGCTTGAGCCGCTGCATCTCCTCGAACGGCGACAGCCATGGGTTGCGGTAGTCCAGGCCGACAACGAAGCCGTACGACACGTAGGCCTCGCCCCAATGGTAGAGGAACGAGCCGCCATAGGTGCGTCGGTCGAGCGGCCAGCCGATCGTGTGCTCGATCAGACCGGGGCGGTGACGATCCTTCGGCACCTCCCACAGCTCCTTGATGCCGAGCCCGTAGGTCTGCGGGTCGACGCCCTGGCCCAGGCCGAAGCGGGTCATCAGGCGCTTCGACAGGCTGCCGCGGCAGCCCTCGGCAAACAGGGTGTAGGCGGCGCGCAGCTCCATTCCCGGCTGGTAATTCGGGCCGGGCTCGCCGGACTTTTCGATCCCCATGTCGCCGGTCGCAACGCCCACGATGCGGCCGTCCTCCTCCAGCAACTCGGCAGCCGCAAAGCCGGGGTAGATCTCGACGCTGGCCGCCTCCGCCCGCGCCGCGAGCCAGCGGCAGAGGTCGCCGAGCGAGCCGACGCGGTTGCCGTGGTTGTGCATCTGCGGCGGCGTCGGCAGACGGATGGCTCGGGTCTGCGTGAGATAGAGGAAGCGGTCCGCCGCGGCCTCGGTGGTGAGCGGTGCGCCCTCGGTCCGCCAGTCCGGCAGCAGCTCGTCGAGCGCACGCGGCTCGATCACGGCGCCGGAGAGGATGTGGGCGCCGACCTCGCTGCCCTTCTCGACGACGCAGACGGAGGCCTCCGGGGCAAGCTGGCGCAGGCGGATGGCGGCGGCGAGGCCCGCGGGGCCGGCCCCCACCACCAGCACGTCGAACTCCATCGCTTCACGCTCGGCCATGGCTCTCCCCAGCCCCCGGTGCGGGCAGGTTAAGCGGGCAGGTTAAGGTGCCGCGCCGATTGCGCAAATCCGGCGGGCGGGCGAGAGAGAGCGGCGATGGACGCGCTTGCCGCCTTGGCCTTGCAGCTTGAATGGGGCGCCGACGAGGCGCTGGCCGACACGCCGGTCGTGCGGTTCGCGGCCGAGGCCCCGCCGGCCTCGCTGCCGGCGCCCGCATCGAGGCCCGTCCCCGTGCCCGCACCGGCACCCGTCTCCCGGATCGCGCCGCCGGTCGTCAGCCGCGCCGAGCAGGCGGCGGCGGCGGCGGACAGTCTCGCGGCGCTGCGGGCGGCGCTGGAAGGCTTCGAGGGCTGCACGCTCCGCGACACCGCGACCAATCTCGTCTTTCAGGACGGCAATCCGGATGCCGGCCTGATGATCGTGGGCGAAGGTCCGGGTGCGGAGGAGGACCGCGCCGGCCTGCCCTTCGTCGGGCCCTCGGGGCGCCTTCTCGACCGGATGCTGGGCTCGATCGGGCTCGACCGGACACGCTGCGTAATCACCAACGTGATCTTCTGGCGGCCGCCCGGAAACCGCACGCCGACCGATACCGAGGTGCTGACCTGCCTGCCCTTCCTGCTCCGCCATGTGTCGCTGGTCCGCCCGCAACGGATCGTGCTGCTCGGCGCCATGGCCACGAAGGCGATCACCGGCAACACGGACGGCATCCGCAAGCTGCGCGGGCGCTGGCTCGAGCTGCCGGTGCCGG
>DATAYA010000064.1:0-8892 GCA_036272815.1 Acetobacteraceae bacterium | reverse complement strand
TGTGCAGGAAGCTGCCACGAATGCGGAGCAGGTCATCCGCCGCCTGACTGCCCTCTTGGAGCTTGGCCCCGCGCCCGGCTGGCTGCCACCGGGTCGGCGGGTCTATGCGATCGGCGACATCCACGGCTGCGGCGACCGGCTCGCCGTCTTGCACGCCGCGATTCGGGCCGACATCGTCTCGCGGCCCGTGGCGTCGGTGCTCGTCGTGCATCTCGGCGACTATGTCGATCGCGGGCCGGACAGTGCCGGCGTGGTCGCGATGCTCGCTTCCGGCGCGCCCGGTGTGGCGACGGTGAACCTGATGGGGAATCACGAGCGCACGATGCTGGACGCGCTCGCGGGCGATCAGGCCTCGGCGCGCGAATGGCTGTTCAACGGCGGCGGCGCTGCGCTCGCGAGTTGGGGCGCCGCAGCCGAGGACGTGCCGGAGGCATGGGCGGCGGCGATCCCGGCCGGCGACCTCGCCTGGCTGGGCGCACGCCCGCTCCATCATGCCGAGGGCAATTACCTGTTTGTCCACGCCGGCATCCGGCCGGGCGTGGCGCTCGCGGATCAGGCGGCGGATGACCTGCTCCGCATTCGTGGCAGCTTCCTGCACAGCGAGGCGGATTTCGGCGCCGTGGTGGTCCACGGCCACACGCCGAGGGCGGCACCGGAGGTGCGGCGCAACCGCATCGGCATCGACACCGGCGCGGTCTATGGCGGGGCGTTGACGTGCGCGGTGCTGGAGGGGGATCGGGTGGGTTTTCTTGCTGCGTGAAAGGGAACCCGGGCTCTGCCCGGACCCGGAAAAGGGCAGTCGCCCTTTTGAAACCCGTTCTTCAAGAATGGATTCTCAAGGCCCTCCCTTGAGCGGGGTCCAGGGGCGGGGCCCTTGGCCTTCCCTGCCGGCAACCGTCGCCGCCGCGATCCGTTCCGACCACAGGAAGGAGCCGCCATGCGACCCAGCCACCTCGTCCTCGCCTCGCTGCTGCTCGCCGCACCTGCGCTCGCCGCGACGGCGCCCACCAGCAACGCCCCACCGGCGCTGATCGCGACGCCGAGCGTCCAGCAAAAGGAGCAGGCCGCCCGTCAGGCGCAGGCGGAGGCCCGGAAAGCTGCCGGGGAGGCGCAGCAGCAGCAAGCCATCGGCAATCCCGCCGGTGCGGCGGCCGCGGCGCAGCACGCGCAGGGGGCGGCCGCGCGCGCGCATCAGGCGGGCCGCGCCGCCCAGTGGCAGGCCGGGTCGGGGCACTGACGGGCGTGGCGGCGCGTCAGGTGGAGTAGCGTCCGTGCTCGGCCCGCCGGGCGCGCCGATCGAGAGGTCGGCGTTGATCCGCCCCGTTATCGCCGCCGGCGTCACCTACGGCACGCCGTCTGCACCGGCACACTCCGCACGCCAGCCGACCCCGCCCCGTCCCCTTGGGTCTGCGCGTGGGGATTGAAGACGGTCACACCGTAAACTGCTCCACGATGATCCGCTCCGACAGCGCCTGATCCGGGTCGAACAGCACCGTCACCGCGACGCTGCGATCCTCGCGCACCTCCACCGAGGCGATGTCGCGCACCTCGGCGAATTCGGTCGCCGCCGCCACCGGCCGCTTGTCCGCCTCCAGCGCCTCGAACAGCACGACGGCCTCGCTCGGCAACAGGGCGCCCCGCCAGCGCCGGGGGCGGAAGGCGCTGATCGGCGTGAGCGGCAGCAGGTTGGCCGTGAGCGGCACGATCGGTCCGTGCGCCGAGAGGTTGTAGGCGGTCGAGCCCGCCGGGGTCGAGACCAGCACGCCGTCGCAGATCAGCTCCGCCAGGCGCACCCGCCCATCCACCGAGATCCTTATCTTCGCCGACTGCCGCCGCTGCCGCAGCAGGCTCACCTCGTTCAGCGCGAGTGCCTCCTCCGCCTCCCCTGCGACGGTGACGGCGCGCATCCGCAGCGGGTTGAGCACCGCCTCCTGCGCCTGCGCGATGCGCTCGGGCAGACCCTCCTCGGCATAGGCGTTCATCAGGAACCCGACCGAACCGCAGTTCATGCCATAGACCGGCAGGCTGCGGCCGAGCACGCGGTGCAGCGTCTCCAGCATGAAGCCGTCGCCGCCCAGCGCCACCACCGCTTTTGCCACATCGAGCGGTGCGTCGCCGTAGCGTCCGATCAGGCGGGCTCGCGCTTCCGTCGCGAGCTGGGTGGGGGCGCCGTAGATCGCGATCCGCGACGGGACGGAAGCCACCGCGCGTCAGGCGAGCCTGCGATGCTCCAGCACGGGCATGTCGCGGCGCACCCGTGCGGTGATCGCGGGATCGATGCGCGCCGTCGCCCAGCCGGTCCCGTCCGAGACCTTCGCCACCACGTGCCCCCACGGGTCGCACACCAGCGAATGCCCATAGGTGAAGCGCGGCTCGCGTCCGCCTTCCAGGTGGCGGCCCCATGCCGATGGGGCGGCAAACCAGCACTGCGTCTCGATCGCGCGCGCCCGCAGCAGCGCCTCCCAATGGTCCTTGCCGGTCTGCAGCGTGAAGGCGGCGGGCAGGAAGATCAGCTCGGCGCCGGCGCGGCGGAGTGCCAGAAACAGCTCGGGGAACCGCAGATCGTAGCAGATCGCGCAGCCAACCTTGGTGCCGTTCGCCTCGTAGGTCACCACCGCATCGCCCGCACCGAAGGCTGCACTTTCGCGATAGCCGGTGCCGTCCGGTGCCGTGATGTCGAACAGGTGGATTTTTCGATACCGCGCGATCTCGCCGCCCTGCGGATCGAACACCACCGTGGTGTTGAACAGCCGCTGGCCCGCGCGTTCGATGATCGAGCCGCCGTGGACATGGATGCGCTTCTCGCGCGCCACCGAGCGGAGGAACTCGTACGCCGCACCCCCCGGCTCGTTGGAGCCCGGCGGCGGCAGCGGCTCGGCCTCGGCGAGCTTGGTCGCGCTGTCCCCGCCGAGGCACGTCCAGACCTCGGGCAGGCTGATGATGTCGGGCCGGTCCTCCGCCGTCGCGCCGTCGATCAGGCTGCGTGCCTGGGCGATGTTCTCCGCCTTCACGTGCCCCGGGGTCATCTGCACCACGCTCACGCGCATTGCCGCTCTCCTCGTCTCGTTGCCATCAAGCACTGCCGCGGCCGCCGGGGCAAGCGGACCGGGGCAAGCGGATCAGAGCCCGAGCCGCCGCCGCACCTCCGCCCCGATCGCCGGCGTGTCGTCGAGCGGCTCGACCGGCCAGGTCTCGAACCGCCCGGCGAAGGGCCGCACCCGCCCAGCGGTGACGAGCCCGTCCGTGAACGCGGCGATCCGCCGCGACCGGCCGGGAAGGGGGGCCACCAGCACGGGCGCCGCCGTCGCCACCGCCTCGGAGACCATCGAGACGCTGTCCTCCGTCACCACGATCGCATCGGCCAGCGCCAGCAGCCCGAAATAGGGATTTTCGCCGGCACCGTCCCAGAGCCACGCGCCGGCCGGCGCCAGTGCCGCGGCGAGTGCGGCCTGCGCCTCGGCACCGGTGCGGCGGGATGGCGTGAGCGCCAGCCCGACCCGGTCGCGGCGCATCATCGCGGCGAGATCAGCCCCGAGCCGCGCCGCCTCCGGCGGTCCGAACCGGTGCCGCCCGTTGCTGCCGCCCACCAGCACCGCGACCAGCGGCCGCGGCAGATGCGCGAGACGCGGCGCCCAGGCGGCGGCGGCCTCGCGCAGCCGCACCTGCGTCGCACGATGGAGTGCGGTGCGCGCCACCAGCACGTTCGGTCCCGAGAGCCGATCGTGCGGGTTGACCACCACGAGATCGAACCGCGCCGGGTCCATGCGCGGATGTTGCACCTGCACGACCGGTCGATCCGCGCGGCGCAGCGCGGCCCCGACCACGGCCGCCATGCCGCCGCAGCCGATGACGATGCCTGACGGCGTGTCATGCAGGTCCACCGCGGCGAGCGGCGCCGGCCACAGGCGCGGCGGGATGTAGCGCCACGGCGCGCGCGGCGCGAGCGGGCGGGGAACCGGATCGAGATCAGCCGCCTCAGCAAGTCCGGTCGCCTGCGTCTGCAAGCCGGCCAGCGCCGCGGCGATCACCAGCGCCTCTGCCTTCGGTGAGGGCGTCTTCAGTGAGCGCGCTGCCAGCGGATCGGACTCAAGCGTCACACTCCTGCAATTCTCGTCTGGAAGCCGCGTTGCAAAATACGCCGAATGCTATTCGATCGCCGCCGGGCTGGCGACCTGCGTCAGATCCCGCCCAGCGCCGACAGCCGCTCCTCCCACGCGCCGCCCACGCGCACGAAGACCGGCGGAGTCCCGAGCGGTGCCGCCACACGCGCCGGCAAGCCGCCGCGCCACGCCTCGCCCGACCAGAGGTGCCGCCAATCCGACCCCGCCGGCAGCATCACCTCCCACGCATCCACGCCCGGCGTGTGGACGGGGGCCACCAGCAGGTCGGAGCCGAGCAGGAACTGGTCGTGGATGCCGGCGAGCGCCCGGTCCTGTGGCGCATGCAGGAAGAGCGGCCGCATCAGCGGAAGGCCGCAGGATGCCGCCTCGGCGATCAGGACGCGGCGATAGGGCGCCAGCGCCGCGAACAGCGCCGTCATTCGGGCGAGGTGCGCGGTCACGCCCGCATCCTCCCACCACTGGAAATTGTCCGCCGGCCGGTTGCCCTCATGCGTACGCATCACCGGCGTAAATGCGGCGAGTTCCGCCCAGCGCATGAACAGCTCCGGCGTCCGCCGCAGTCCGAACAGGCTGGTGTAGCCGCCGATGTCGCTGTGGCTGCACGCATTGCCGACCAGCCCCGCCGAGAGCGCCGCGCACACCGCCGTCTCCAGCCCGTCATGGCGGGAGAAATCGACGCACTGGTCGCCCGCCCAGAGCAGCGGGCAATGCGCCTGCGTGCCCGCCCCGCCCGCGCGCATGAAGAAGAGCGCATCGCCGGTCCGACCCGCTTCGGCCAGCGCGCGCGCGTTCTGCTCGGCCCAGCGCAGCGGCCAGGTATTGTGCTCGAGCATCGGATCGGCGCCGCTCGCGAGCCGAATGGCGGTCGGCAGGTATTCGCCGAAATCCGCCATCCAGCCATCCATGCCGAGATCGAGCATCTCGCGGCGCAGGATGCGCGCGCGGAACCAGTCGCCCGCTTCGGGCGCGGTGAAATCGATCACGCCGCATTCAAACTCGCCGAAGTCGACCAGCGCCGTGCCGCCGGCCGCGTCGCGCGCGAACGCGCCGGCCGCCTCGGCTTCGGCGAACAGCGTGCCGTCGCGGCAGAGATACGGGCTGACATAGCCGAGGAATTTCTTGCCCTCGCCGTGCAGCCGCGCGATCAGTTCCGGAAGGCGGGGATAGCGCGCGCGCTGCCAGCGCCAGTCCCAGAACAGGCGCGTGCCGAACTCGGTCTGCCGCACGCCGGCCCAGTCCTCGCACCACAGCCCGGCCACGCGTACGCCGGCGCGCGCCGCCTCGTCGAGCCGCGCCCCCGCATGGTCCTGCCCGCGCTTGAGGCCAAGGATGACGCCGCGATCGACCCATTCGGGCAACGCCGCCGGCCGGCCGA
The DNA here is from genome assembly GCA_036272815.1 of Acetobacteraceae bacterium. Taxonomy (GTDB): domain Bacteria; phylum Pseudomonadota; class Alphaproteobacteria; order Acetobacterales; family Acetobacteraceae; genus DATAYA01. The sequence goes on along the minus strand of DATAYA010000064.1, from coordinate 3,396 downwards.
ACCGGTCCGCCATCCGCCCGACCAGCGTGGGTAGGTCGGGCGCGGCATGGAACTCGATTGCCGCCGGCACCGCCCAGACCTCCAGCTCGTGCCGATCGGGATGGCGGAAGTCGAACCGCGCGTGCGCCGTGCTGTCGAGATGCACGGCATGACCGCGGGACGACAGAAAAGTCGGCTGCGGATAACTGGTGTGGTCGTAGTCGCCGCCCGCCATGCCAGTGCGGTCGGCCGCGAACGTGACCGGGCTCGTCTTGTCGCGTCCGACGCCCGGCTCGGAGGTCCAGATGCGGAAGCGCCGGCCACGCAGGTCGAGATAGGACATCTGTTCGCCGCAACCCCACACAGCCTCATCGGGGTCGGCCGGCAGAAGCAGCCAGAGGCGGTTGATCCAGGGCGCGGCATCGACCACGCGCAGGATTGCGGTGTCGGGGCCGAGATCGGCCTCGATCACCAGCAACGGCGCCTTGCCCGGACTGCGGCGGAGCGACAGCCGGTGCCCCTCGAGCACGGCATTGTCGAGCGGGATGCGGCTGTCGAGATCGTCCTCGATCGCGAAATTGCCGCGATGGGCGACGATGCGCGGCCGGCCGCTTCCCACGAATGCGAATGGCCGCCCCGCCGCGTGCGCCAGCAACGTCCTGCCGCGATGGCGAAGCACGAATCCGGACGGGGTACAGCTCAGCTCCATCACACCTCTCCGACGTGGCGTGTCCTGCCCGACAATGCGGCCGCTGTCATCCAGGCCGCCCCGTTGCCGCGCGCCGCTCGCGCGCGCATGTTCGCGCGTCCTAGCGCAGGAGCCCGATCGTGAAGCTGTTCATGGCCAGCCTGTCCACCGAGACCAACACCTTCTCGCCGATCCCGACCGGGCGCGCGAGCTTCATGGACCGCGGCTTCCACCGCCGCGACGGCAGCCGCCACGCGCCGGTGAGCGGCAATATCCCGCTGACCGAGTGGCGCCGCATGGCCGAGGCCGAGGACCACGAAATCGTCGAGAGCCTGACCGCTGGCGCGCAGCCCGCCGGCACCACGTTGCGCAGTGTCTACGAAGAACTGCGCGACATGCTGCTCGACGACCTGCGGGCGGCGATGCCGGTCGATGTCGTGCTGCTGTTCATGCACGGCGCGATGGTCGCGGACGGCTACGACGATTGCGAGGGCGACACCCTGGCGCGGGTCCGCGCGATCGTGGGGGCCGGCGCCACGATCGGCATCGAGCTTGACCTGCACTGCCATCTGACCGAGCGGATGCGACAGGCCGCCGATGTCATCATCACCTTCAAGGAATACCCGCACATCGACATGGCCGACCGCGCCCGCGAACTCTACCCGCTTTGCCTGCGCGCGCAACGCGGCGAAATCCGGCCGGTGATCGCCTTCCATGACTGCCGCATCATCAACATGTGGCGCACGCCGCTCGAGCCGATGCGCAGTTTCGTGCGTCGCATGACCGAGCACGAAGGGAAGGGGCCGATCCTGTCGGTCTCGTTCGGGCACGGCTTTCCGTGGGGCGACGTGGCTGACGTCGGATCGAAGGTCGTGGTTGTCGCCGATGGCGACGCCGACGCGGCGGCGGCACTCGCCGCGCGCCTCGGGCGGGAGATATGGGAGATGCGTGAGCAGGCGGCGACCGCGCACGACACGATCGACGCCGGAATTGACGCGGCCCTCGCTGCGCAAGCGGGGCGGCCGACGGTACTCGCGGACGTCGCCGACAATGCCGGCGGCGGCGCGCCGGCGGACAGCACGCCGATCCTGCGCCGGCTGGTGGAGCGCGGCATCGAAGGTGTTGTCATCGGCATCTTCTGGGACCCGCTCGCGGTGCGCTTCGCGCAGGAATGGGGGGAGGGGGCACGGATGATGCTGCGCATCGGCGGCAAGTGCGGCGCCGCCTCCGGAATGCCGATCGACCTCCCGGTCGAGGTGCGGGCGGTGCGCGATCAGCATGAGCAGACCGGGCTCTCTGGTGGCCGGTCCGCGCTCGGGCCGAGCGCTTGGGTGCGCAGCGGCGGGATCGACATCGTGCTGGTGAGCAACCGGCAGCAGACGTTTCACCCGGACGCGTTCACCGGCATCGGCCTGACGCTCGCCGACAAGCGGATCGTGGTCGTGAAGTCGACGCAGCACTTTTACGCGGGTTTTGCGCCAATCGCGCGCGAGGTACGTTACGTCGCCGCGCCTGGCGCGATTGGGCCGGATTTCGGCGCGATACCGTATACGAAGTTGCAGACGCCCTATTGGCCGCGTGTCGCCGACCCGTTTGCCTAAGGCAAAACGCTGGGCTCTGCCCAGACCCGCCAAAGGGCAGTCGCCCTTTGGAAACCCCGGGGGGTCCAGGGGCAGCGCCCCTGGCCTTACTCCTTCACTGCCCCGGTCAAGCTGGAGACGTAGTACTCGACGAACAATGAGTAGAAGAGAGCCACCGGCACCGACCCCAGCAGCGCGCCCGCCATCAACGATCCCCACTGGTACACGTCGCCGGTGACCAGTTCGGTCAGCACCGCGACCGGCACCGTCTTGTTCTCGGTCGACTCGATGAAGGCCAATGCGTAGATGAACTCGTTCCACGACAGCGTGAAGGCGAAGATGCCCGCCGAAATCAGTCCCGGCACCGCGAGCGGCAGCGTGATCCGCCGTAGAATTTGCAACCGCGAGGCGCCGTCGATCAGCGCACATTCTTCCAGCTCGTACGGAATCGACTTGAAGTAGCCGATCAGCAGCCATGTACAGAACGGAACCAGGAATGTCGGATACGTCAGGATCAGCGCCACGGGACTGTCGTAGAGGCCAAATTGAAAAATGACGCTCGCCAGCGGGATGAACAGGATCGTCGGCGGCACGAGGTAGGCGAGATAGATCAGCAGCCCGACATTCTGCGAGCCGCGGAACCGCAGCCGCTCGATCGCGTAGGCGGCGAGAACGCTCGAGAACAGCGAGATCGCAGTCGCGCAGATGGCGACCGTCATGGTGATGAGCAGCCAGCGCGGGTAGTCGGTCTTAAACAGCAGGTTGCGGATGTTCTCGAGCGTCGGGCTGTGCACCCAGAACGGGTTGTACTTTTTGTAGTCGTAAAGCTCGTAGTTCGGCTTGATGGCGGTGATCGCCATCCAGTAGAATGGGAACAGCAGCACGATGATAAAGATGGCGAGCGGCAGGTAGACCGTCACCATCCGCCGCGCGCGGCTGTCCCAGGCCAGCCGCTCCGGCGCACCCTGATCGGAGCGTCCCGCATCCGCCGCCACGTCACTCATCGCCGGCCCCCTGCTGCCACTTGCGCCGACCGAGGCCGAAATAGCTGAGCGCGGTTGCCACGATCAGGAACGGGATCATCGCCACCGCGATCGCCGCCCCCTCGCCCAACTGCGTCCCCGGGATTGCGCGCTGGAACGCAAGGGT
>DATAYA010000063.1:0-14066 GCA_036272815.1 Acetobacteraceae bacterium | reverse complement strand
CATCGTGGCCGGGACCATCAACCCGAAGGGCTGGTGCGTCGCCTTCGCGCCCAAGAGCGCGTAGCGGAGTTTCGCAGCCCTCCCCGGCATCTGCTCGCCGGCCGCCGCTGCTGACAGATGATCCGCCTGCGCGGCCTCGGCCGGCTCGCGCTCGGGGAACCCTCGGCCGGAACGGCGGCGCTGCGAAAGTGCTTCGACCCCTACGCCATCAGCGCCCCGACTTTGCCATCAGCGCCCTGACTTTTGCGATGACCGCCGGCGCCTTCCAATCCGCGGCCCCTTCGAACCGCGCCCGCTCCCGCCCCTTGCGGTCGATCAGCAGCGTGGTCGGGATGCCGCGCAGCTTGAGCGCCCGCTCGACGCGGCCTTCGGGATCGAGCAGCACGGGCAAATGTGTGATCGCGTGCTTGCGGAAATAGGCTTCCACCACGGCGGCCCCACCGTGATCGGACGACAGCGGCAGGACCGCGATCCCGGCCGCCGCATAGCCAGGTGCTGCGGCATCGAGCGCCGGCAACTCGGTGATGCAGGGCAGGCACCACGTCGCCCAGCAGTTCAGGATCACGCCCTGTCCGGCATAATCGGCGAGCGAGCGGCGGTGCCCGGCGGCATCGGTCCAGGTGAAGGCGGGCGGTGGCGCGGGCGGGTCGGTGGGCTTCAGCAGGTCGAAGCTGCGGAACGGCACGCGCGGCGCCATCGCGGCGGCCAAGAGTTTGCCGGCGGGCCACCCCGCGGCTACGGTCCCGGCGGCCGCGACCAGGGTGCGGCGACGGATCAGCATGGGGGCAGCCCTCCTTGAGCGACGGACGCGACCGGCGGAATGCGCCGGCCAACCAGGCACCGGCCAACCAGGCCTGGGGCGGCCGCTTCGCCGCCGGCCCCGCGGTGGTGATGGCGGAGATAAACGCCTCCATCGGCTTCGACCGCAAGCTGTGGCGGCAGGACATTGCGGGCTCGCGGGCCCACGCCGCGATGCTCGCCCGCGTGGGCCTGCTCACGCCCGATGACGCGGCCGCCATCGCCGGCGGGCTCGATGCCATCGCCGCCGAGATCGAGGCCGGGCGCTTCGCCTTCGACGAGGCGCTCGAAGACATCCACATGACCATCGAGGCGCGGCTCGCCGAGCGCATCGGCGAGGCCGGCCGCCGCCTGCACACCGCGCGCAGCCGCAACGACCAGGTGGCGACCGATTTCCGCCTCTGGGTGCGGGAGGCGATCGACGGGCTGGACACGCAGATCGCGGCCCTGATGCGCACGCTGGCCGGCCGCGCCGCCGCCCATGCGGCCGACCCGATGCCGGGCTTCACCCATCTTCAGGCGGCGCAGCCGGTGACGTTCGGGCACCATCTGCTCGCCTATGTCGAGATGCTGGCGCGCGACCGAGGGCGGTTCGCCGACGCCCGCCGGCGGCTCAACGAGTGCCCGCTCGGGGCCGCGGCGCTGGCCGGGACCAGCTTCCCGATCGACCGGCGGATGACCGCCGGGGCACTCGGGTTCGACCGGCCTTCAGCGAACTCGCTGGATGCCGTGTCCGACCGCGACTTCGCGCTGGAGTTCCTGGCCGCCTGCGCGATCTGCGCGATGCACCTCTCGCGCTTCGCGGAGGAGATCGTGATCTGGTGCAGCGCGCCCTATCGGCTGGTGCGGCTGTCGGACGCCTACACCACCGGCAGCTCGATCATGCCGCAGAAGCGCAACCCGGACGCCGCGGAGCTGGTGCGTGCCAAGACCGGACGCAGCGCCGGTGCGCTGCTGGCCCTGCTGACGGTGATGAAGGGCCTGCCGCTCGCCTACGCCAAGGACATGCAGGAGGACAAGGAGCCAGTGTTCGACGCCACCGCGGCGCTGGCGCTGGCACTCGCCGCGACGGACGGAATGGCCGGCGACATGGCGCCCGACACGGCGCGGATGGCAGCGCTCGCCGGCAGCGGCTTCGCGACCGCGACCGACCTCGCCGACTGGCTGGTCCGGGCGTTGCGGATGCCGTTCCGCGACGCGCACCATGTGGTCGGAAGGCTGGTGGCGCGGGCGGAGTCTCGCGGCGTAGAGCTGGACGAGCTGACGCTGGCCGAGTTGCAGACCGAGGAGCCGCGGATCACGGAGGAGGCGCGGGCGGTACTGGGAGTGGCAGCCTCCGTCGCGTCGCGGACCAGCGAGGGCGGCACCGCACCGGCCAACGTCTCGCGGGAGGCAGCGCGGTGGCTGGCGGCGTTGGCATGAAGGCGAGGGGCGCTCCCGGCGCGGCCACTCCCATCGGCGAACATGCGCCGGCCGGAACCCCGGCCCGTTTCGCCCCTCGACTCCAGACCCCCGGGTACCAAGGGCGACTGCCCTTGGCGGGGTCCAGGGGCAGAGCCCCTGGCCTGCTTGTTCTTTCGCTTCTCCTGTTGCTCGGTGCCTGTGGCAAGCGCGGCGCTCCCTCGCCGCCTGGCCCGCCGGAGCTGCTGACCTATCCGCGCGCCTACCCGACGCATTGACCCCGCGTCAGAGGATGGCGCGGCCGGCCATCAGGGCCACGATCAGGAAGATCACGAACAGCACGATAAAGATAAAGAACAGGATCTTCGCAATCCCAGCCGTTGCCGCCGAGATCCCGGTAAAGCCGAACAACGCGGCAATAATCGAGATCACCAGAAAGAAAAGCGCCCATCTCAGCATCCGATAGCTCCCCGTGTTTGGGCCACGCCGCCCAGCTTCTCGCGGCGCATGGGCAACGTCGCGGTCGCGGCTAAGTTGCTTCGAAGCCGGATGGATCGGGATTTGACGCCCCGGCGCGCGCGGCGGCAGGATGGTTGCGGAGGTGGCGGGGGATGAGTTTCGGGCGCAGCGCGCGGGTCAGCCTGCTGATCGGCACTGGCCATTTCCTGTCGCATTTCTACCAGCTCTGCCTGCCGCCGCTGTTCCTGGTCTGGCAGCGCGCGTTCGGCGTCAGCTTCGCCGAAGTCGGGGTCTCGGTGGCGGTGATGGCGGCCGTGACGGCGCTGCTGCAGACGCCGGTTGGGTTCTGGGTCGATCGCTGCGGCGCGCGGCCGTTCCTGATCGGGGGCGCCGCGCTGATGACCGTCTCGATCGCACTGATGGGCTTTGCCACCAGCTTCTGGCAGATCGTGGCGCTGGCGCTGTTCTCGGGCTTGGGCAACTCGGTGATCCACCCGGCCGATTACTCGATCCTGTCGGGCTCGATCGCGCACGATCGGATGGGTCGCGCCTTCGCGCTGCACACCTTCGCCGGCAATCTCGGCTTCGCGGCGGCGCCGCCGGTGATGGCGGGGCTGGTACTCGCGTTCGGCTGGCGCGCGGCGCTGCTGGCCGTGGGTGTCGCCGGCATCCCGCTGGTCGCCGCGATCGTGCTCCAGAGCGGCATTCTCGCCGACGCCGCGCCGCGCAAGCCGGCGGTCGCGGCCGCCCCCCACCCGACCGGGCGGCACCTGCTGCTGAGCCGGCCGATGCTGCAGTTCTTCGGGTTCTACCTGCTCGGCTCGATGGCCGGCGCGGGCGTGTCGTCGTGGCTGGTCACGGTGCTGCACACGGTCAAGGGCGTGGATCTCGCAATCGCGGCGGTGGCGCTCACGGCCTATCTTTCGGGCACGACGGCGGGCGTGCTGCTGGGCGGCTGGTTCGCCGACCGCACGGCACGGCATCCGCTGATGACCGCCGTGCTCACCACGATTTCGGCGGCGCTGGTGATTGCGGTCGCCGCCCTGCCCGTGGGCGGCGCGGCGGCGGTCGCGATGCTGCTGGCGGCCGGCCTCGCGATCGGTGCCACGCGCACGCCGCGCGATGTGATGCTGAAGGCGCGCGTTCCGGCGGCCGAGATCGGCAAGGTGTTCGGCTTCGTCAGCGCCGGCCTGCCGCTCGGCTCGGCGCTGACGCCGGTGCCGTTCGGGTTCCTGATCGACCACGGGCGGCCGGAGCTGGTGCTGATCCTGGTGGCGGCGCTGATGATCGGCAGCATCGCCTGCATGCTGGCAGCAACCGCGTCCGTGACGCGGTCGGGGATCGCGGCGGTCCCGGCCGAGTAGCGCCACCCTGGTGAAGCTGCTGCTGCTCGGCGGCGGCCACGCGCATGTCGAGGTGCTGCGCCGGCTGGCGCTCGCGCCGGTGCCGGGGCTGCGGATCACCGTGATCGCACGCGAGCCGGCTGCCCTCTACACCGGCATGCTGCCGGGCGTGATCCGCGGCGACTACCCGGAGCGCGCCGCCCGCGTGACGCTGGCCCCGCTGGCGGCGGCGGCACGGGCGCGGCTGATCGTGGCGGAGGCGGTCGGCCTCGATCTCGGCGGGCGCTTGGTTCGGATGACGGACGGTGGCGAGGCAGCGTTCGACCTGCTCTCGCTCGATCTCGGTGGCGCGCCGGCGATCCCGCCGGGGGCGGCCGGCATTCCCGTCAAGCCGATCGGGCGGTTCCTGGCCACGTTCGCCCGGCGGCTCGCGGATGGGCGGCTCGCCGACGGGCTGCGGCGCGAGGCTGCGCTCGCGGTGGTGGGTGGCGGCGCCGGGGGCACGGAACTGGCGATCGCGTTGCGCCGCCGGCCGGGCACGCGCGCGGCCGTGCACCTCGTCTGCGACGCGCTGCTTCCGGAGGCGCCACGACGCGCCAGGCGGCTCGCGGCGGCGGCGCTGGCCGAGGCGGGGGTGGTGCTGCACGAAGGTGCCCGCGCAGCCGGCGCCAATGACGCGGGCGTGGCGCTGGAGGACGGGGGCAAGGTGGCTGCCGGCACGGTGCTGTGGGCGACCGGTGTGCATGGCGCGCCGTTCCTTGCTGCGTCTGGCCTCGCCTGCGACGCCGCGGGCTGTGTCCGGGTCGATGCGGGATTGCGCAGCCTGAGCCATCGCTTCGTGTTCGCCGCCGGGGATTGCGCGGCGCTCGATCCGCCGCGGCCGAAGGCCGGTGTCTGGGCGGTGCGGGCCGGGCCGCATCTGGCCGACGCCATCCGTCGCGCCGCTCTGGCTCGGCCGCCGCTTCCGTGGCGGCCGCAGCGCCGGGCGCTCGCGATCATGGGTCTCGGCGACGGGCGGGCGCTGGCCTGGCGCGGCGGCTTCGTGCTCTCCGGACGCCTGGCCTGGTGGTGGAAGGACCGGCTCGACCGGCGCTGGGTGGCGCGCTACGCCGCTCCCGACGCCCCCGAGGGAAAAGAATGACCCGCACGCACCGCATCGCCGCCATCCCCGCCGACGGCATCGGCCCCGAGGTGATCGAGGCCGGCCTCGAAGTGCTCGACGCCCTCGCCGGCCGCGACGGCGGGTTCCGGCTCGTGGTGGACCGCCACGACTGGGGGTCCGAGCGCTATCGCCGCACCGGCGCGCTGATGCCCCCCGACGGGCTCGACGAGCTCCGCGGGGCGGATGCGATCTATTTCGGCGCGGTCGGTGCGCCGGACATCCCCGACCACGTCACCCTCTGGGGCCTGCGCTTGCCGATCTGCCAGGGTTTCGACCAGTACGCGAACGTGCGTCCGACCCGCATCCTGCCCGGCGTGACCAGCCCGCTGCGCGGCGTGGGTCCAGGCGATCTCGACTGGCTGATCGTGCGCGAGAACTCGGAAGGAGAATATGCCGGGCATGGTGGCCGCGCGCATCGCGGCCTGCCGGAGGAGGTGGCGACCGAAACCGCAATCTTCACCCGCGCCGGCGTCGCGCGGATCATGCGCTTCGCCTTCGCCGCCGCCCAGGGGCGGCCGCGCAAGCATTTGACCGTGGTGACCAAAAGCAACGCCCAGCGGCACGGCATGGTGCTGTGGGACGAGATCGCAGCCGAGGTAGCGGCCGAGTATTCCGATGTTGCATGGGACAAGGAACTGGTGGATGCGATGACGACGCGCATGGTGCGCCGGCCCGGCTCGATCGACACCGTGGTCGCGACCAACCTGCACGCCGATATCCTCTCCGACCTCGCAGCCGCGCTGGCCGGCTCGCTCGGCATTGCGCCGACCGGCAATGTCGATCCGGAACGGCGCTTCCCGTCGATGTTCGAGCCGATCCACGGCTCGGCCTTCGACATCACCGGGCGAGGCATCGCCAACCCGGTCGCGAGCTTCTGGACGGCTGCGATGATGCTCGACCATCTCGGGGAGGCGCCGGCCGCAGCCGCCCTGATGGCGGCGGTGGAGCAGGTCTGTGCGGCCGGCATCACGACGCCCGATCTCGGCGGGACGGCGGGGACGGCGGAGGTGACGCGGGCGGTATGCGCGGCGATCGCGGGCGGCAACATGGAATCCCGGCCCATTGACCGCGCCGGGCCGCGCTCCGCATAACCCCCGGGTTCCGACGAGACCCTGATGACCGAACGAGACTACCGCGACACCGTCTTCCTGCCCGCGACCGCCTTCCCGATGCGCGGCGAACTGCCGAAGCGGGAGCCGGAGATCCTTGCGTCCTGGGAACGGATGGGGCTCTGGGCGCGGCTGCGCGAGGCGTCGCGCGGGCGGAAGAAATTCATCCTTCACGACGGGCCGCCCTATGCCAACGGCCACCTCCATATCGGCACGGCGCTCAACAAGATCCTGAAGGACATCGTCAACCGCGCCGCCCAGATGGCCGGCTTCGACGCCGACTACATCCCCGGCTGGGACTGCCACGGCCTGCCGATCGAGTGGCGGATCGAGGAGCAGTACCGCGCTGCCGGCCGCGACAAGGACGCGGTGCCGATCCTCGACCTGCGCGCCGAATGCCGCGCCTACGCCGCGCACTGGATGGGCGTGCAGGCGGGCGAGTTCCGCCGCCTCGGCGTCGAGGGCGATTTTCCGCAGCGCTACGCGACGATGGATTTCGCCTCCGAGGCGGCGATCGCCGGCGAGATCGGAAAGTTCCTGCTCAACGGCGCGCTCTATCGCGGCCTGCGCCCGGTGATGTGGTCGCCGGTCGAGAAGACCGCGCTGGCCGAGGCCGAGATCGAGTACCACGACCACACCAGCGACACGATCTGGGTGCGCTTCCCGGTGCAGGCCGGCCCGCTCGCCGGGGCGGCGGTCGCGATCTGGACGACGACGCCCTGGACCATGCCCGGCAACCGCGCGATCGCCTGCGCCCCGGCGGTCGAATACGCGCTGCTGCATGTCGGCCGCGTCGCCGAGGGCAGCCACGCCCGGCCGGGCGAGCGGCTGCTGGTCGCCCTCCTCCTCGCGCCGGAATTCTGCGAGGCGGCCGGGATCACGACCCACCATGTCGAGCGGGTCATGACCGGCGCCGACCTCGCCGGCACGCTCTGCGCGCATCCGCTGCGCGGCCGCGGCTATGATTTCGACGTCCCCGTGTTCGCGGCCGATTTCGTCACCACCGAGCAGGGCACGGGCTTCGTCCACATCGCCCCCGGCCACGGCGAGGACGATTTCGCGCTCGGCCGGGCGCACGGGCTGGAGGTACCGGACACGGTCGGGCCGGACGGCATCTTCAACGCCTGGGTGCCGGGCTTCGCCGGGCTGCACATCTACAAGGCGACCGATGCGGTCTGCGCCGCCCTGGACGAGGCCGGCGGCCTGCTGGCGCGCGGAAAACTGGTGCATTCCTACCCGCATTCCTGGCGCTCCCGCGCCCCGCTCATCTTCCGGGCGACGCCGCAATGGTTCATCCGCCTCGACGGGCCGGAGAACATCCGCGGCCGGGCGCTCGCCGCGATCGAGGCGGCGGATTTCGTCCCCGAGAAGGGCCGCACCCGGATCGCCAGCATGGTGGCGCAGCGGCCCGACTGGTGCATCAGCCGCCAGCGCGCCTGGGGCGTGCCGATCGCGGTGTTCGTCGAGCGCGCGACCGGCGAGCCGCTGCGCGACCCGGAGGTGGCCGCGCGGATCGAGGCCGCGTTCCGCGAGGAGGGCGCGGACGCCTGGTTCGCCTCGCCGCCGTCCCGCTTTCTCGGCCCCGACCACGACCCGGACGCCTTCGAGCAGGTGCGCGACATCGTCGACGTGTGGTTCGAAAGCGGCTCGACCCATGCCTTCGTGCTGGAGGCGCGCGGGATGCCGTGGCCGGCCGACCTCTATCTGGAAGGCTCCGACCAGCATCGCGGCTGGTTCCAGTCGAGCCTGCTGGAGGCGGTCGGCACGCGCGGCCGGGCACCGTTCCGCGCCGTGCTGACGCATGGCTTCGTGCTCGACGAGCAGGGCCGGAAGATGTCGAAGTCGCTCGGCAACGTCATCGCCCCCGATGCGGTGACGTCGCAATACGGCGCCGACGTCCTGCGGCTCTGGGCGATGATGTCCGACACCGCCGAGGACCTGCGCATCGGGCCCGACATCCTCAAGCAGCAGTCGGAGCTGTACCGGCGGCTGCGCAACACGCTGCGCTGGCTGCTCGGCGCCCTGGCGGGCTTCACGCCGGCCGAGCGGCTGCCGGAGGCGGAGATGCCGGAGCTCGAGGCGTGGGTCCTGCACCGGCTTGCCGAGCTCGACGGGCAACTGCGTGGCGCGGTCGCCGCGCACGACTGGACCGGCGTCTATCCGGCGATCCATGCGTTCTGCGCGTCGGACCTCTCGGCCTTCTATTTCGACGTGCGCAAGGACGCGCTCTATTGCGACCGGCCGGACAGCCTGCGGCGGCGTGCGGCACGGACGGTGCTGGACCATCTGCACCGCTGCCTGACGACCTGGCTCGCGCCGGTGCTGTGCTTCACCGCCGAGGAGGCGTGGCGGGCGCGGTTCGGCGAGGACGCCTCGGTGCATCTGCAGACTTTTCCAGACCTGCCGGCCGCTTGGCGCGATCCCGCGCTGGCGGTGAAGTGGGAGCTTGTGCGCGCGGTTCGCCGGGGCGCCACGACCGAGATAGAGGCGATGCGCAAATCGGGGCGGATCGGCGCGTCGCTGCAGGCTTCGGTGACGCTGCGCTTCGCGGCCGGGGAGAGCCCGCTGCTCTCGGCCGAGGAATGGGCCGAGGTGCTGATCGTCTCGGATGTCGCAATCCAATCGGCCGGCGACGGTGGCGAGCCGGGGAGCGTGGTCGGGATCGCCGAGGGGACCAAGTGCGCGCGCTGCTGGCGGGTGCTGCCGGAAGTGGGGCGGCAGGCCGGGCACCCCGCGCTGTGCGCCCGCTGCGCCGATGCGGTAGAGAGCGGGCTCGTGTGCCGGGCGGCGGCCGAGTGAGCCTGTGGCGATGAGCGGGGCCGGCCCCGCTCCGCGGCCCGCGCCCGCGAGCCGATCGGGAGTTTGGCCCGGACTGGCGGCGCTGCTGATCGTGCTGGCCGCCGACCAGGCGAGCAAATGGTGGGTGCTGGACATCCTGCGCCTCGCACCCGGCCGGCCGGTGCGGGTGCTGCCGGTGCTTAACCTGGCGCTGGTATGGAACCAGGGCGTCACCTTCGGCCTGCTCGGACGCGGCGCGGTGGGGGCGTGGGCCTTCGTCGCCGTGGCGCTGGCGGTCGTCGCCGGGCTGCTGGTGTGGATGAAGCGGGCCGAGAGCCGGCTCGCCGCGGTCGCGATCGGCGCGGTGGCGGGAGGCGCGATCGGCAACGTGGTGGATCGGGTGCGCTACGGCGCCGTGGTCGACTTCATCGACGCGCACGCCTTCGGCTGGCACTGGTACGTGTTCAACGTCGCCGACGCGGCGATCGTCTGCGGGGTGATCGCGCTGGTGCTGGACGGGTTGCGCCGGCGGCCCCACGACAGTCTTGCCGACGGCCCGGCGCGCTTGTAATCAATCCGCGATGCGTGCCCGGCTCCTCCGATTCGCGGTCCTCGCGGCCCCCCTGGCGCTCGCCGCCTGCAGTGGCGACCAGGGACTTGCGCGCACTTTCGGCCTCTCGCGCGACGCGCCCGACGAGTTCCGCGTCACCACGCAGGCGCCGCTGTCGATGCCGCCCGACTTCGCGCTGCGCCCGCCAGAGCCGGGCGCCCCGCGGCCGCAGGAGCAGTCCGACACCCGCCAGGCCGAGGAGGCGCTGGTGCCCAACGTCGCCCTCGGCCAGGGTCAGGGCAGCATGAGCGCCGGGCAGGAGGCGCTGATCGCCGCCGCCGGGCCGCCGGCGCCGCGCAACATCGGCGCCCGCGTCGACAGCGAGACGGCGCGCCTCGACAACAACAACGGCTTCGTCGACCAGCTGATGTTCTGGCGGCAGCCGGCGCAGCCGGGGATCGTCGTCGATCCGGAGCGCGAGGCGCAGCGGCTGCGACAGAACGCAGCCCTCGGCCAAAGTCCGCAGCTTGGCGACACGCCGATCGTCCAGCCGAAGGGCGAGGGCGGCCCGCTCGCCTGGCTCGGGAATTTGTTCTGAGCGGGTAAGAAAGGCCGGGGCCCTGCCCCTGCACCCCGCCAAGGGCGAGCCCTTGGAACCCTTCACTTCCTCATGGGATCAAAGGGCCAGCCTTCGTTCAGCCGGCATACTCCGTCGCCAGATGGAACAGGCAATCGCCGCGCCGAGTGCGGCCGGGCATACGCTTGCAAAGCACCAGACCGTCCCGCGCGAACCGCACGGTCGCGGGTCGCGCCCAAGGGGTCTCGGGCGTGTGGATCATCGCCGCCGGCTGGCCCTCGCGCACCATGTGCCCGAGTTCCACCAGCGGCTGGTAGAGTCCGTCCTCGGACGCGTAGGCGAAGTAGTCAGGACCCGCGACTTCGAGCAACTGCGTCGCCGCCGGCGGCTCGACCCGGCGCTCCGGCGGCAGCAGGCCGAGATGGACCATCAGGTTGCGCACGCCGCGCTCGGCGACGCGCAATGCTGCCGGGGTCACGGTGCCGCCGCCGCCGAGTTCGGTGCCCATCGAGAGCACGCCCTGCCGGTCCGCGGCCCCCGAGGTGGTGCGGTCGGCGCCCTGACCCTGGGCTGCCCGGGCGATATAGGCGTGCGGCGCGCCGAACGCGCGCACGGCCTCGATCAGCGCCGCCGTCCGCGCCGGATCGGCGGCACGCTTGATGAGCGCAGAGGGCAGATACATCAGCGACGAGCCGCCGGAATGCAGGTCGCAGACGAAATCAGCGAGCGGGATCAGCGCGTGCTCGATGAAGTAGGCGATCTGCTCCGTGACGCCGCCGTCCGGGTCGCCGGGGAAGATCCTGTTGAGGTTGCCGGCGTCGATCGGCGAGGTGCGCTGCCCGGCGACGGCCGCCGGCAGGTTGGCGGCGGGCAGGATGAGGACGCGGCCCCGCATCTCCTCGGCCTTGAGGCTGCGCACGAGGTTGCAGAGTGCGACCTGGCCTTCGTATTCGTCGCCGTGCGTGCCCGAGATCAGCAGCAGCGTCGGGCCGGTGCCGTTTCGGATCACGGCGATCGGGATCGGTATGAAGCCGTAGGCCGACGCGTGGACCGAATGGAACAGCCGCACGAAACCGTGCTGCACGCCGTCCTTTTCGAAATCGACCTCGGCGATCAGGCGGGAGCGATGCGGCGTCGGCATTTTTTTCGCGTCTGCTTCCGGCCAGGGAGCGTCGGTCTGCTGCGGCGGCGGATTCAATGCAGCGTCTCGCCTTCCTGCCGCAGCATCCGGATTGCCTCGGCGAAGGCGGAAGCGGTCTCTGCCACGTCGGCTTCGGTGTGCGTGCAGGACAGCAGGCCGCCGATCCGCCCGTTGACGTCAACGCCCTGGACCAGCAGCGCCAATCTCAGCTTGCGCGCCATCGCCTCCGGTTGCGTCTTCAGCTCGGTGAAGGCGATCGCCAAGGGATCGAAATGCGCCGGGTCGAACGGTCGGCCGTGCGGATTGAGGAACAGGTGGAACCCCGAGGACGTGCCATAGGCCGCCCACGGCACACCCTCGCGCGCGAAGGTCTCGTTCAGCGCAGCCCGCAGCGCCGCGGCGGTGGCGTCGGCGCGCGCGCAGGCGTCGGTCTCGGCGATCACGCCCAGCGCCGCCGTGCCGGACGCGGCCGAGACCGGATTGGCGTTGAACGTGCCGGGGTGCTGGATCTTCTCCCGCCCGGCCGCGCGCGCGGCGTCGAAGTCGAGCAGGTCGAGGATGTCGCGGCGCCCGGTGACGGCACCGCCCGGCAGGCCGCCGGCGAGGATCTTGGCCCAGCTCGACAGGTCGGGACGGATGCCGAACGCCACCTGCGCGCCGCCGCGCGAGACGCGGAAACCGGTCACCACCTCGTCGAAGATGAGCAGCACGCCGTGCGCCTCGGTGAGGCTGCGCAGTGCGTGCAAATACTCCGGCCGCAGCGGCACCTGGCCGAAGCTCGATCCTGTGGGCTCCAGGATCAGCGCCGCGATGTCGCCGTCGGCCGCCAGCGCCGCGCGCACCTGGCCGATGTCGCCGGGATCGACCAGCACGCTGCGGTCGGTGATGCCGGCGAGCACGCCCGGCGTCGCCGAGCCATCGAAATGGTTCGTGTAGCCGGAGGTCATGTGGTCGTGCCAGCCGTGGAAATGGCCGCGCAGCCGGATCAGGCCGGAGCGGCCGGTATGCGCGCGGGCGAGACGCAGCGCCATCAGCGTCGCCTCGGTGCCTGAGGAGGTGAAGCGGATGCGCTCGGCCGCCGGCACGAGGCGCTGCACCGCCTGCGCCCAGGCCACCTCGCCGGGATGGCTGGCGCCGAAATGCGTGCCCGCAGTCATCGCGGTCTCGACCGCCGCTGTCACCACCGGATCGCGGTGGCCGAGCAGCAGCGCGCCGTGGCCGCCGAAGAAGTCGATGTAGCGGTTGCCGTCCACGTCCCATTTGTGCGGCCCCTGCGCACGCGCGACGTAGATGCCGTAGGGATCGAGATGGCGCGCGTCGTGGGTGATGCCGCTCGGGAACAGCGAGGCCGCCGTGTGCGCGAGGTCGGCGGAGCCGGGCGTGCGCTCGCGATAGGCGGCGACGATGCGGGAGTTGGTCATTGCGCGGTAACGCCAAGGTCTCCGCCCCAGGGTCGGATTGCAAAGGCTCGGCCTTTGCTGGGGTCCAGGGGCAGCGCCCCTGGCCTTGCTTCATCACCAAGCATCGGCACTTGACCTCGCATTCATCAAACGTCGTCATCGCATGATGCACCGCAGTCGGGTATGCGGCAATCGGGGCGGAGGATGGGATGTTTGATCTGGTGCTGCGTGGTGGACGTGTGATCGATCCGGCGCAAGGCCGCGAGGGTGTCGCCGACGTGGCGTTCGAGGCCGGCCGCGTCGCGGCAGTCGGCGACTCGCTCGGCCGCGCGCGGGAGGAACGCGACGTCTCGGGGATGATCGTCACTCCCGGGCTGATCGACCTGCACACCCACGTCTACTGCGGCGGCGCTTCGCTCGGCGTCGATCCGGACGCCTATGCCAAGCCCTGCGGCATCACCACCGTGGTCGATGCCGGGACCGCCGGCGCGGGCAACATCGCCGGGTTCCGCCGCCACGTGATCGAGCGCGCCGAGGTACGCATCCTGCCGTTCCTGCACATCTCGTTCCCCGGCATCTTCGCCTTCAGCAAGTATCTGATGGTGCCGGAATCGGATGACCTGCGGCTGCTCGACGCGGTCGCCTGCCGCGACGCCGCGCGGGAGCACGCCGATCTGATCGTGGGGATCAAGGTGCGGCTCGGGCGCGCGGGCTCGGGCGGGTCGGGGATGGCGCCGTTCGACCTGGCACTCGAGGTCGCGGAGGAATGCGGCCTGCCGGTGATGGCGCATCTCGATTTCCCGCCGCCACACCGCAGCGAGCTGCTGCCGCGGCTGCGGCCGGGCGACATCCTGACGCACTGCTACCGCCCGTTTCCGAACGCGCCTGTTCGGCCCGACGGCTCCGTGCATGTGGAAGTGAGTGCGGCGCGGACGCGCGGCGTGATCTTCGACATCGGCCATGGCGGCGGCTCGTTCGGCTTCGCGACCGCGATCGCGATGCTGCGCGCGGGTGCGGCGCCGGACGTGATCTCGTCGGACGTGCATGCGCTCTCGATCCAGGGACCCGCGTTCGACCTGCTGCACACGATGTCGAAGTTCCTCGATCTCGGCGTCGCGGTCGGCGAGATCGTCCGAATGGCGACGATCAACGCCGCCCGCGCGATCCGCCGCGAGGATCGGGGCACGCTGGCGCCGGGATTGCTCGGGGATGCGACCGTGCTCGCGATCGAGGAGGGCGACTTCACGTTCCGCGACGTGTTGGGGGAGACGCGGCAGGGGACGCAGCGGTTCGCTTGCCGGGGGGCGGTGCTGGGGGGGAGGTGGTGGGCGTAAGGAAAGGGGCGGGG
>DATAYA010000062.1:0-4721 GCA_036272815.1 Acetobacteraceae bacterium | reverse complement strand
ACTGTCACTCCCTTCCGCACAGACATCGCAAAGCTCTCGCTCCTGGACGGCGCCGGACCTGGCCGGCCGCGGAGGCGGCGCCGCCCTTGCCCTGCACTACACGATGCAGTATACTTAGCTGCACTAAAGAGTGCAAGAGGGATTTGGCATGCAAAAGCGGAATGACTCAAGCGAAGCCGAGCCCAAGGCTCGCCGGGGAGACTCGCGCGAGGCGATCGTCGGCGCGGCCGAGCGGTTGTTCCTCGATCGCGGCTTCGGCGAGGTGAGCATGGATGAGCTCGCCGAGGCCGCCGGCGTGGCGCGGCGGACGCTCTACAATCAGTTCGCGAACAAGGAAGAGATCTTCCGGGAAATGCTAAGCCGCGTCTCCGGCCAGCTCGCGAGCGCGTTTCCGCCCGGCATCGAAACCCAAGGCGACGTCGAGACCGTGCTGCGCCGGATCATGCGCATCATCCTCGATCTGCACAAAAATACCGGCTATCTCGGGTTTGCTCGCATGGTCGTGGCCGACTCCCGGCAGTTCCCGTGGATCGCCCAAGCGTTCGAGGCCGTGATGGAGCCGCAGGCGGAGCGTTTCGCCCGCTACCTCGCCTATCTCACCACGACCGGCGTCCTGGACTGCCGCAACCCGCAGCTCGCCGCGCATCAGTTCATGGGGATTGTGAACGAATTCTCGCTCTGGCCTTGGATGTTCGGCCGCGGCCGCCTCGACATTCCGGACGAAGAGCTGATCGACGAGACGGTCCGGATGTTCCTGCGGCATTACCGCAGCCCGCGGGCCAAAGCGCCGGGGTCACCTGTCCGGAAGACGGATCGCCTTCGATAGCGACAGGTGGGTGGATCCTTTCCCGTGGACCCGGGCGCGGCCTGCACCGCATGCGCAACAGATGGATCAGGACGGGATGATCAACATGACAGTGCGGGCCGCTGGATCGGGCGGTCTCTTGCCTCAGAGCGTCACCGGCATCGCCGGTTGGCGCCGCGGACGCTCCTGTCGACACCCCTGAACGTCACGAAACATCCCCATTGCCCGAACCGGCCAACTGTGTTCCCCTTGCGTTCGTGCTCTCCGTGTCCCCTCCCGCCCCGCGATGAACGCGATCCCGCCTCTCGACCCGGCGGCGGAAGCCCGCAAGGGGCGGCACCTCCGCCAGTTGGAGGAACTCGCCGAACTCGGCATGGCCATGGCCCGCTCGGTCGCGAAATCAGCGCTGCACCCGCCCCCGGCCGACGACACGGCGGCCGACGACACCGCACCCCCCGACCCCGAAACCCCGGCCACCGCGCCGCCACAGCCCGCGTCCCGCAGCAACCCCGGCCTCGTGTTCGCCCGCCTCGCCCACTCCGTCCGCCAGACGATCGCGCTCGAAGCCCGCATCGCCGCCGGCGGCGAGACCCCGCGCCGGACGCCGCCGCCACCCCCGGACCCCCGCCGCGCCGTGCTCCAGCGCGCCTTCCGCGACGCCGCCGGGTCGGGCCCGAACGGCGCCCCGGGCACCAGCTTCCGCCGCGAGGTCGACGAGCGCATAGAGGACGAACTCGCCGCCGACCCCGGCGGCCACCTGCCCCTCTACGACATCCTCGCCGCCATCTGCGACGATCTCGGGATCACCCTCGACCACAGCCGCCTGCCGGACGAGGTGCTGGACTTCTCCGAGATCGAGCCCGATCCGGACGCCGAGACCGATCCCGATCTCCCGCCGCCCGCCTCCACCTCCCCGGACACGCCCGACCCCCCGGCCGCCCAGGCCGCCCGGCCGCGCGGCCCGGACCCGCCGTGACCCCCGCCGGCCCAGCCCACCGCGCTCAGCCCACGCGCGCTCAGCCCACCGCGCTCAGCCCGTCCCGACCAGCCCCCGCGCGAACTCCGCCGCGTCGAACGGCCGCAGGTCGCCCGCCTGCTCGCCCACGCCGACCGCGTGCACCGGCAGCCCGTACGCCTCCGCCAGCGCCACCACCACGCCGCCGCGCGCGCTGCCGTCGAGCTTGGTCACCACCAGCCCCGTCACCGCCACCATCTCGCGGAACACCCGCACCTGCTCGATCGCGTTCTGGCCGGTGGTCGCGTCCAGTACCAGCAGCACCGAATGCGGCACCGCCGGGTCCTGCTTGCGCATCACCCGGATGATCTTCTGCAATTCCCCCATCAGGGCGGACTTGTTGTGCAGCCGCCCGGCGGTGTCGATCAGCAGCACGTCGGCCGCCTCGGCGCGCGCGCGGGTCAGCGCCGTGAACGCGAGCCCGGCGGCATCCGCCTGCGGCGGCCCGGCGATCACCTCGGCCCCGGTACGCTCCCCCCAGACCTGGAGCTGCTCGACGGCGGCGGCGCGGAACGTGTCGCCCGCGACCAGCACCGGACGCATTCCCTGCTCGCGGTATTGCAGGGCGAGCTTGCCGATCGTGGTCGTCTTGCCGGTGCCGTTCACGCCCACGACCAGCACCACATGCGGCCGCAGCGTGCGGTCGATCACCAGCGGCTGCGCCACCGGCTCAAAGATCGGCGCGATCTCCTCGGCCAGCGCCTCGCGGATCTCCTCGTCGCTCACCTCGCGCCCGAAACGGCTGCGGCGGAAGCGCTCGATCACCTTCGCCGCGACATCGACGCCGAGATCGGCGCCGATCAGCAATTCCTCGAGTTCCTCCAGCGCCGCGTCGTCGAGCTTGCGGCGCACCACGAAGGTCGCGGCGATCCCGCCAGTGAGCTTCTGCGTGCTGCGCGAGAGGCCCTGCTTCAGCCGGTTGAAGAAGCCGAGCGCCATCAGGCCACCAGCAGACCATCGGCATCGGCCGCCGCGACCCGCGCGCGCACCACCGACCCGGCCGCGCCCGCAGCACCGCGCACGGGACAGAAATGCTCCGACCGCCCGGCGCCGTCGCGCTCGACCAGCACCGCGACGTCCCGGCCCACCAGCGCCGCATGGAACGACGCCGCCTCAAGCCGCGCCGCCTGCCGCAGCCTCGCCGCCCGCTCGCGCCGCGCCGCGACCGGCACCGGCGGCATCCGCGCGGCCGGCGTCCCGGGGCGCTCGCTGTAGGGGAAGACGTGCAGGTACGGCAGCGCCGCCTCGGCGACGAAATCGAGCGTCTCGGCGAACAGCGCCTCGGTCTCGGTGGGAAACCCCGCGATCAGGTCGGCGCCGACCGCGATCCCCGGCCGCAGCGCCCGCGCCCGCGCGACCGCCGCGAGCGCCCCGGCCCGGCTGTGCCGGCGCTTCATCCGCTTGAGGATCAGGTCGCTGCCGGCCTGGATCGAGAGATGCAGATGCGGCATCAGCCGCGTCTCCTCGGCGAGCAGGCGCCACAAATCGGCGTCGATCTCCTCCGGGTCGAGCGAGGAGGGCCGCAGCCGGGCGAGGTCCGGCACGTCGGCCAGGATGCGCCGCGCCAGCGCCCCCAGATGCGGGAGGTCGGCGCGGTAGCTGGTGAGATCCACGCCGGTCAGCACGATCTCGGGAAAGCCGCGCTCGACCAGCGCCCGCACCTGCGCCACCACCCCGGCCGAGGCGATGCTGCGGCTCGGGCCGCGCCCGGCGGGGATGATGCAAAAGGTGCAGGCGTGGTCGCAGCCGTGCTGCACCTCGACGAAGGCGCGCGCCCGGCCGGCGAAATCCGGCACCACCACCGGGGCCGCCGGCGCCGTCGCCCCCCAAGCCCCCGGATCGAGCTTTTGGGAGTTATCGAGCACAAGCGACACCCCCGGAAGCCGTGCCCAGGCGGCCGGCGCGATGTGCGCCGCGCAGCCGGTGACGACGATGCGCGCCCCCGGCCGCTCGCGCGCCAGACGGCGGATCGCCTGCCGCGCCTGCCGCTCCGCCTCGGCGGTGACGGCGCATGTGTTGACGACCACGGTATCGGAGAGGTGGGCCGCATGGGCGTGGATCACCTCGCTTTCCGCCGCATTCAGCCGGCAGCCGAAGGTGACGATCTCGGCACTCATGCGGGGAACGCCGCCAGATCGACCATCCCCGTGAACGCGGTCGCGACCGGGCCTTCCATCAGCACATGCCCGTCGCCGCGCCACTCGATGACCAGCGTGCCGCCATCCATCGCGACGCTCGCCCGCCGCCCGGCAAGCCCGCGCCGGTGCGCGTTCACCACCGCCGCACAAGCGCCCGAGCCGCATGCCCGCGTCAGCCCCGCGCCGCGCTCCCAGACAAGCAGCCGCAGCCGGTCGGGCGCCAGCACGGTGGCGAACCCGATATTGGCGCGCTGGGGGAACAGCGGGTCACATTCCAGCACCCGCCCGAGTTCCGCCACCGGATGCCGCTCCGCATCCGCGACGAAAAACGTCGCGTGCGGGTTGCCGATCCCGGCCGCCGCCGGGTCGCCCGGCAAAGGCAGGTGCAGCGTGTCGGCCGCACGGGCGAGCGGGATGTCGCGCCAGTCGAGCAGCGCCGGTCCCATATCGACCCGGACGCCGCCGCCCGGCAGCGCCTCGGCCGGCAGCTCCCCGGCCATGGTGCGGATCACCGCCCGCGTCCGCCCGCTCTCGGCAAACAGCAGCGAGGCGACGCAGCGTGTCGCGTTGCCGCAGGCCCCGGCCTCGCTGCCGTCCGGGTTGAGGATGCGCATGGCCGCATCCGCCCCCGGCTCGCCCGGCCCGATCACGACGAGCTGGTCGCAGCCGATCCCGGTGCGCCGGTCGGCGAGCGCCGCCGCCAGCGCCGGCGTGACCGCGAGGCCGCCCGCGCGCGCGTCGAGCACGACGAAATCGTTGCCGG
>DATAYA010000061.1:0-2927 GCA_036272815.1 Acetobacteraceae bacterium | reverse complement strand
GTGCGGATGGTCGGGCAGGCCAGGTTCGCTCCGGCGCTGACGCCCAGGTAGGGCATGCCGGCGCGGATCCGGCGCGCATCGTCTCGGTGTAGCGAGCAAACGCGGTCATCCTTGATCCGCGGTCGGCATCTGGCGCACGGGATTGACGCGCCGCTACCTCGGGAATGCTGAGACGCGGGTCGTCACGCACCGTGATGGCCTCTTAACCAGATGTCCAGTTTGCCGCGTTCCACCGGGTGGGGGCCTTCGATGGAAATCGTCATCAACGGGCAGCCGATCGAGTTCTCGGCGGACCCGCGCACCTCACTGCTGGATCTGCTGCGCGATCATCTCGGCCTGACCGGCTCGAAGAAGGGGTGCAACCAAGGTGCCTGCGGGGCATGCACCGTGCTGGCCGACGGCGAGCGGATCAACGCCTGCCTGGCGCTCGCGGTGCAGTATCAGGGGCGCGCGATCACGACTGTCGAAGGGCTGGGCGAAGAAGACGGCCTGCACCCGCTGCAACGCGCATTCATTGAACATGACGGCTTCCAGTGCGGCTACTGCACCCCTGGGCAGCTCTGCTCCGCTGTCGCGATGGCTGGCGAGGTAGAGCGCGGGGTTCCGAGCTTCGTGACCGGCGACCTGTCTGCCGATACGGTGACGCTGGACCACGATGAACTTCGTGAGCGGATGAGCGGCAACCTTTGCCGTTGCGGCGCCTATAACGGCATCGTCGAGGCGATCACGGCCACCTTCGAGCAGGAGCCCGCATGATGCCGTTCACCTATGCGCGAGCCAGCAGTGTGCCCGACGCGCTCCGCCTTGCCCGGACAACAGCCGGCGCCAAGTATCTCGGTGGCGGCACCAACCTCGTCGATCTGATGCGCGAGACGGTCGAGCGGCCCGAGGCGCTCGTCGACGTGACCGCACTCTCGGCCGAGATCGAAGCGACGCACGGCGGCGGCCTGTTCATCGGCGCTGCGGCGAAGAACACCGCGCTCGCCAGCGACCGGATCGTGCGCGAGCGTTATCCGGTGCTCGCCCGCGCCACTCTCGCAGGCGGCAGCGCGCAGATCCGCAACATGGCGACGGTCGGCGGCAACATCCTCCAGCGGACGCGCTGCACCTATTTCTACGATGACGCCGCGCGCTGCAACAAGCGCGTGCCCGGCGCCGGCTGCGATGCGATCGACGGGTTCAACCGTATGCACGCGATCCTCGGCGCCTCGCCCGCCTGCGTCGCGACACATCCCTCTGACATGTGCGTCGCGCTGGTCGCGCTCGACGCCGTCGTGCACACCGATGGTCCCGATGGCACCAGGTCGATGCCGCTGGTCGATCTGCACCGGCTGCCAGGCGGGCGGCCCGATATTGAGACCGAGCTGAAGCCCCGCGAACTCATCACCGCGGTCGAACTGCCCCCGCTCCTGTTCGCCGCCCGATCGACGTACCGCAAGGTCCGCGACCGCGCCTCCTACGCCTTCGCGCTGGTCTCGGTCGCCGCCGCGCTCGACGTGGCCGACGGCAAGGTCCGCGACGTGCGGCTCGCGCTGGGCGGGGTTGCGCCGAAACCCTGGCGTGCCTGGAAGGCGGAGCAGGCACTCCGCGGCCAGCCCGCCACAGAGGCGAGTTTCGGCGCCGCCGCCGAAGCCGAGCTCGCCGACGCGGCCGGATTGCGTCACAACGGGTTCAAGATCGAACTGGCCCGGCGGACGATCGCCGCCGTCCTCGCCGAGCTCGCCGGAGAGCAGGCATGAGCAGCCGCCAGGACGCCGCGCATCAGGTGACGCAGACCGCGGCCGGGCTTGCCCCGGAGACCTGGCTAGCCGGCACGCCCGATCCGCTGATGCGCAGGCACGGTCTGATCGGCGCGCCTGTCTCGCGGGTCGATGGCCCGGTCAAGGTGCAGGGCAAGGCGCGCTTCGCCGCCGAGGTGGCGATGGACGGGCTGACCTATGCCGCGCTGGCCTATAGCACGATCGCACGCGGGCGGATCGCGCGGATCGGCACCGCCGCCGCCGAAGCCGCGCCGGGCGTCGTGCTGGTGATGACCTACAAGAACGCGCCGCGGATGAATCCGCCCGCGCTCTTTCTCACATCGCCGTCGGCGGCCGGACCGAGCAGCCTGCCGATCATGCAGGACGCGAGCATCCACTGGAACGGCGAGGCGGTGGCGGTGGTGCTCGCCGAGACCCAGGAGCAGGCCGACCATGCCGCCGCGCTGATCGAGGTCGCCTACCAGGCCGAGCCGGCGGTCACGTCGTTTGAGGCCGCCAAGGGCAGGCCGCACCCGCCCGGATCGATCCTCGGCGAACCAGCCGAGCTCAAGATCGGCGACGCCGAAGCGGCGCTGGCCGGCGCGGCGGTGGTTGTCGACCGCACCTACCGCACGCCACGCCAGAACCACAACGCGATCGAACTGCACGCCGCGACGGTCGCGTGGGACGGTGATCAGCTGACGATCCATGACGCAAGCCAGCTCGTGAACGGGACTGCGTCGACGATCGCGGGCGTGTTCGGCCTGAAGGACGAGCAGGTCCGCGTGATCTCGCCCTATGTCGGCGGCGGCTTCGGCGGGAAATTGCTGTGGGACCACCAGATCCTCGCCGCCGCCGCGTCGAAGCTCGCCGGCCGGCCGGTGCGGATCATGCTGTCGCGGGAGGGCGTGTTCCGCATCGTCGGCGGCCGTGCCACCACGCAGCAGCGCGTCGCGCTCGGCGCGAACGCGGACGGCACGCTCGCCGCGCTGATCCATACCGGCGTCGCGGCGATGACGTCGCACAACGACTTCCCCGAGCCGTTCACCTTCCCCGCACGTCACCTCTATGCCGCCGGCGCGATCAAGGTGGCGCAGGAGGTGGCCGACGTGGACATGCTCGCGAACACGTTCATGCGCGCACCGGGCGAATCGGTCGGCACCTTCGCGCTGGAGTGCGCGCTGGACG
>DATAYA010000060.1:0-1583 GCA_036272815.1 Acetobacteraceae bacterium | reverse complement strand
AGCCAGATATCGTCGGCAAAGCCGGCACACTGTTCAAAAAGCCGGGCTACGACCCTCTCTGAGAGGGCGGGGAACAGCGAACGGCGGAGCGGCTGGCCAGCCGCATCGGCGGCGGTCTGCTGTTCGGCCTCGCGGCCTCCGTGATCGTTGCGGCCGGGTGGGGCCTGTCGCAGCGGCAGAGCGGAAGCTTTTCGCTGTCCGGCCTTGTGGTGACCGGTTTGGCGATTCCGGTCATGCGCTATCTGGCGCGCCGCAAGATCACATTGGCCGGCACGCTCGGCAGTCGCGCCCTGCGCGCGGACGCGATGGAAACCATTACCTGTGGTTCGCTGTCGGTCGTCGCGGTCGCGAGCCTCGCCGCTCAGGCACTGACCGGCGCCTGGTCGGTCAACACGGCGCCGCCGGCATCAGACGAACCGCCGCGGATCAACGGCCGCAACAATGCGCGCCGCCTCCCCCGGATCACGCCCGAGGATCAGATCCGCCACCAGCCGCCCGGCCGCCGGCGCCGTCTGGATGCCGTACCCGCCCTGCCCCACGCACCAGAAGAACCCCGGCTCGCCGCGCCCCCAGCCGAACGCCAGGCTGCCGTCCGGCGTGAACGTCCGCAGCCCGGCCCAGGCGTGCTCCACGCGGCGGACCTCGATCGCCAGCGCCGCCTGCATCCGCGCGATGCCGGTCGCAATGTCGAGTTCGTCGGGCTGGACATCATGGGCGTGCATGTCGGTCTCGTCGGCGGGCGAGACCATCAGCCGCGTGCGCGCCTCGGGACGCGCATACCAGGCATCCCCCGCCTCCACGATCATCGGCCAGAGGCTCACGTCGAACGGCGCCGGATCGATGATGGCGGCGGTGCGCCGCTTCGGCCGCAGCCCGAGCGGGGCGATGCCCGCTTGCGCCGCCACCGCGTCGCCCCAGGCGCCGGCCGCATCCACCAGCACCGGGGCGGCAAAGCGCGCGCCCGCAGTGGTCTCGACCTCCCACATCCCGCCCCGGCGCTCGATCCGCCCGGTGCGGCTGCGCAGTGCGAGCACCCCGCCGGCGGCGCGGAGCTGGCGCAGGAACCCCTGCTGGAGGGCGGCCACGTCCATGTCGAACGCGTCGTCCTCGATCGCGCCGGCCACCACATAGCCGGGCCGCAGCGCCGGGATGCGGGCGTGCAGATCGGCAACCGAGACCGCGCGCAGGCCGATCCCCTCGGCGAGCATCGCGTCGAGCCGCGCCCGCTGCGTCTCGGGTGCGAGCACCGCAACCGGCCGCTGGTGCAGCAACGCCACGTCCGCGAAGCCGGCCGGCGGCGCCTCGAAAAACCCGCGCGAGAGGCCGGTGAGCACGCGCACGTCGGGCGGCCCGTAATTCTGGATCCAGATCGCGGCGGAGCGGCCGGTGGTGTGATAGCCGGCACTCTCCTCCGCCTCGATCAGCGCCACGCGCCCGGCGGCGGCCAGGGCGGCGGCGGCGGTGCTGCCGGCCATGCCGGCGCCGATCACGGCAATGTCGAAGTCCTGCGTGGTGGTCATCTGGCCTCCATGACGCCGATGCGTGCGCCCCTACAGTTGTCACCCTTCGGGAGCCGGGGAAAG
>DATAYA010000059.1:0-4953 GCA_036272815.1 Acetobacteraceae bacterium | reverse complement strand
CGGAAAGATCTTGGCGATGACCGGCCGCAGCGCGCCGCGCGCAAGTCCGTCGGTCACGAACCGGGTGAGCGCCGCGAGATTGGCGTCGTCGCGTGTCACGGCAGCCAGTCCGAAGCCGCGGACGGTCAGGCTCCGGCCGAGCATCGGCATCACGGGGAACGCGGCCGTAGCACCGCCAAGCCCGCCATAGACGACCAGCGTGGCGCCCGGGGCGGCCGCCTCCACCAGATGCGCGAAACCGGGGCCGGCGACGGCATCGAATACGGCGGCAGCACCCCGGCCCTCGGTCAGGCGCATCACCTCGGCCGCGACATCCTGTTCGGCATCGTGGTCCTGGGTGGCGATGACCTCGGCGGCGCCGTTCGCGCGCAACGCCTCGCTCTTCGCCCGCGTGCGCGACAGCGCGATCGGGACTGCTCCCACCGAGCGCGCGACCTGGATCGCTGCAAGACCCACGCTGCTCGACGCGGCGGTGATCAGAACCGCCTGCCCCTCGGAGAGGCGGGCCAGGTGCAGCAGGCCGGCCCAGGCGGTCGCGAACGCCGCCCAGCTTGCCGCCGCGTCCTGCCATGTGACGCCCTCCGGCACTCGGACGAGCGAACGGGCCGGCGCCAGCGACAGCTCGCCGTAGAACCCGTAATCGCCGGCGCCATAGGCGGGAATGACGGCAACCCGATCGCCGCGGCTGAAGCCGGCAACGTTCGGTCCCACGGCATCGATCTCGCCCGCAGCCTCGAAGCCGATCTGCGACGGCAAACTCGGCCTCGCGGCGGAGCGGCCGGTCCGGAACGTGACCTCCGTGCGGTTCAGCCCGATCGCCCGCACGCGAAGGCGGACCTCTCCCGCCGCGGGGGCCGGGATGGCGACGTCCTCGATCTTGAGGACATCCGGGCCGCCAAACTCATGGATGCGCACGCTGCGCATGGCGTGAATTCCTGCTCCGGACGACCTTGAGAGGCGACGGCTGGGAGAGGCGACGGCTGGGTTTAGGGTGGGCCGGCCCTGAGGAGAACGACTTTGTCGGACTGGCCCCATGCCTCGCCGGCATAAGGCCGGCCGGATCGACGCCTTGGCAGCGTCGGCGCCCGCGCGCACATGCCGCCCATGAACAGCCCGAGCACCCCGTTCGACCGCCGCGCCGTGCGCCGCCACCGCGACCGTGCCGCCGGCCGGGTCGGGGCGGTGGCGCCGGTGCTGGAGGATGCGGCGGCGCGGCTGCTCGACCGGCTCGACGACATCACGCGCCGCTTCGGCCAGGCGCTCGACGTCGGCGGCCGCGGCGTCGTGGCGCCGATGCTGCGCGCGCGCGGGATCGACGTCGTGAGCTGCGACCTCTCGCCCCGCATGGCGGCGCTGCACGGCCCGCGCGGCGTGGCGGCGGACGAGGAGCACCTCCCGTTCGCGCCGGGGAGCTTCGATCTCGTGGTGGCGAGCCTGTCGCTGCACTGGGTCAACGACCTGCCCGGCTGCCTGATCCAGCTCCGCCAGGCGCTGCGGCCGGACGGGCTGCTGCTGGCCAGCCTGCCGGCGCTCGGCACCGGGGCGGCGCTGCGGACGGCGCTGACCGAGGCGGAGTCGGCCCTCGCCGGGGGTGCGAGCCCGCGCGTCTCGCCGTTTCCGGCGCTGTCGGACTGCGCCGGGCTGTTGCAGCGCGCCGGCTTCGCGCTGCCGGTCGCCGATCTGGAGACGCTGCATCTCGCCTATGCCGAGCCGCTGGCGCTGCTGCGCGACCTGCAAGCGGCGGGCGAGGCGAACGCGCTCGCGCTGCGCGACCGCCGGGTGCCGTCGCGGGCGCTGTTCCCGGCGGCGCTCGCCGCTCTGCCGCGGCAGGACAGCCGCATCCCGGTCACGGTCCGGCTGGCGGTGATGACCGGCTGGGCGCCCGCGCCCGACCAGCCGCAGCCGATTGCGCGCGGCAGCGGACGCATCCCGCTGGCCGAGGCGCTGGCCGACACGCCGCCGGGGCGGCGCACGCAATAATCATCCGGTGTGCGGCACGGCCTTGCCAGCCTTGCGCCACGGGCAACAAGATAGGTCGCAAGAATCGGGAGGGAAGAAAAAGGCAATGGCGGATCTGGTCGCGTCGCCTCGTCTGAAGGGCATCCAGCGCACGGCGCTGACGATGCTGGTGATCACCGGGTCTATCAACTACTTCGACCGCGTGGCGCTGGCGATCGCGAACCCGCTGGTGCGCCACGACCTCGGCCTGTCGGTGGCGCAGATGGGCGTGCTGCTGTCCGTCTTCCTGTGGTCGTACGCGTTCTCGCAGTTGCCGGTCGGCGCGATGGTGGACCGGATCGGCCCGCGCATCCTGCTCGGCGGCGGGATGCTGCTGTGGTCGGTGGCGCAGGGGGCCGCAGGCTTCGTCACCGGCATGGGCCAGTTCGTCTGGACGCGCATCTTCCTCGGCATCGGCGAGAGCCCGCAATTCCCGCTCGGCGCTCGCGTCGTGCGCAACTGGTTCAACATCCGCGACCGCGGCACGCCCACGGGCATCTTCAACTGCGCCTCCACGCTCGGCCCGGCGATCGCGCCGCCGCTGCTGACCGGGCTGATGCTCGCCTTCGGCTGGCGCTGGATGTTCATCCTGCTCGGCATCGTGGGGATTATCGGCGCGATCGTGTGGTTCATCCTCTATCGCGATCCGCCGCACTACGAACTCGACGCGGCCGAGCAGCACTATCTGAGCGAAGGCGAGGACGCGATCGCCAGCGGGGGCGTCAGCTTCGCCGAGTGGCGCAGCCTGTTCGGCTTCCGCACCACCTGGGGGATGATCCTCGGCAATTTCGGCTCCGGCTACATGATCTGGCTCTACGCCGCGTGGCTGCCGGGCTATCTGGAGATCCAGCGCCACATGAGCATCCCGCGCACCGGGCTCGTGGCCTCCGTGCCGTTCGTGTTCGGCGTCATCGGCAGCCTGACCGGCGGCTGGGTGTGCGACTGGCTGGTGCGGCGCGGGATGACGCCGATCGGCAGCCGCAAGCTGCCGATCATCCTCGGCATGGTGGCGAGTGCGGCACTCACCGCGATCGCCGCCGTGACACCCTCCAACACCGTCGCGGTCGGCTGCATCTCGGCCTCGATGTTCTTCGGCAACCTCGCGGGCGCGACGATCTGGGCGCTCGCGGTGGTGGCGGCGCCGGCGAAGGGGGTCGCATCGCTCGGCAGCATGCAGAATTTCGGCGGCTTCCTCGGCGGCGCCCTGGCACCGATGGTGACCGGGTTCGTCGTCCAATCGACGGGCAGCTTCGTCCCGGCGCTGCTGATCGCGGCGGTGATCGGCGTCGCCTCCGCGCTGATCTACCTGTTCGTGGTGCGCGACCCGGTGGTGCTGGACACGCGGCTCGCCGGACCGGCGCAGGCGCTCGCGGAGTAGCGAGGAACCTTCGATGCCACTTCCGCGTATTTTGCGCGCACGGAACGTGGAAGGATACCGTATGTCTAGCAGCCCATTGCGCAATATCGCGGCGGCGGCGCTGGCACTCGCCTCGCTGGCCGCCTGCACAGTGAACAACCCCCCGGTCGCCGCGGCGCCGCCGTCGCCGGGGCCCGTGGTGGTGCAGCAGCCGCCGCCGCCACCGGCCCCCTCGGTGACGGTGCAGCCGACCCCGTACTAGCCTTCGCGGGTCGCGGCGATGGGCGGTGCCAGAAGGGCGCCGCCCGTCACGCTTGCCCCTGCGGTCTCAGCCCGGGACGCGCGCCGGCACACGAGGGCGGAAACCTGCACGGCCGCCAAGCCGTACTGACCAGGCGCTGCTTCAGCCGCCGGTGACGCTCATGTGCCGCGCCACCGACGCCCGCTTCTCGCGCCGGTCGATCACGAAATCATGCCCCTTGGGCTTGCGCGCGATCGCGTCGCGGATCGCCTGCTCGAGCCCGGCCTCGTCGGCCCCCGAGCGCAGCACCCGGCGCAGGTCGGCGGCGTCGTCCTGGCCGAGGCAGAGATAGAGCGTGCCGGTGCAGGTCAGCCGCACCCGGTTGCAGCCCTCGCAGAAATTGTGGGTCATCGGCGTGATGAAGCCGATCCGGCGGCCGGTCTCGGCGACGTCGAAGTAGCGCGCCGGGCCGCCGGTCGCGTAGTCGGTCGCGGTCAGCGTCCAGCGCTGCCGCAGCCGCGCGCGCACGACCGAGAGCGGCAGGTACTGGTCGGCGCGGTCGGGCTCGATCTCGCCCATCGGCATGGTCTCGATCAGGCAGAGGTCGAAGCCGTGCTCACCGCACCAGGCGAGCATGGCGTCGATCTCGTGCTCATTCACGCCGGCCAGCGCCACGGTGTTGATTTTCACCGCCAGCCCGGCCGCGCGGGCCGCGAAGATGCCTTCCAGCGTGCGGTCGATCTTGCCCCAGCGGGTGATGCCGGCGAACTTGCCGGGGTCGAGCGTGTCGAGGCTGACATTCACCCGCCGCACGCCGGAAGCGGCCAGCGCCTCGGCATGGCGGGCGAGCTGCGTGCCGTTCGTGGTCAGTGTCAGCTCGTCGAGCCCGTGACCGAGCCGGGCGCCAAGGCTGCGGAAGAGAGACAGAACATCGCGCCGCACCAGCGGCTCGCCGCCGGTCAGCCGCAGCTTGCGGACGCCGAGGCGGACGAAGACGCCGCACAGCCGGTCGAGTTCCTCGAGCGAGAGGATGTCGGCCTTGGGCAGGAAAGTCATGTCCTCCGCCATGCAATAGACGCAGCGGAGATCGCAGCGGTCGGTCACCGACACGCGCAGATAGGTGATTCCGCGGCCGAACGGGTCGATGACAGGTCCGATGGGGGCGGGCATGTGATCCATCATCCCCAAAATCGCGCGCGTCGTGCCCGGCTTCAAGTCCGGTGCTTCAAGTCCGGTGCGCGGCCCGGCCGCCGATGGCGGATTGCGACGATGACCTCCCAGGTCGTCGCGGCGCCGCGCCGGGGTGATAGGGTCCGAGGATGCAGCCCGCACCGACCTCTCCCGCCGGCCGCGGCCC
>DATAYA010000058.1:0-2436 GCA_036272815.1 Acetobacteraceae bacterium | reverse complement strand
GCGCAACTGGAGCCCGCGCGCCGCCAGTGAGGCCAGCGCCGCGCCGGCCAGCAGCAGGTCTCGGGCCGGATACGCGCCGCGTGTCAGCCGGTCGCAGATCCCGGCCTCCCGTTCGGTGCGATCGGCGGCGAAGCGCCGAACGGCATCATCGGCCCGTTCCTCTGCCGCCGCCGCGGCCTGCTGCCTCCGCCTGGCCTCCGCCAGCACCGCCTCGGTTCGGCGCTGCCGCACGCGTTTCAGTTCCAGCAGGGCGGCGACGTCCCCGGGCGTCATCGGCCGGCCCGCGTCATCGCACCAGGTCCTGCAGACGGCTGACCGTGTCGGCGAACGGGCTGGCCTCCGCCTTGGCCTGGCGCAGGAAATCGTTGATCGCCTCGATCTTGCGCAGGGCTTCGTCGGCGAGTGCGTCGCTGCCAGGCTGGTACTCGCCGACCCGCACCAGCAGCTCGATCTCGGCGTGGCGCACGAGCAGCCGTCGCAGCCGCGCCGCCGCTTCGCGGTGCGCATCCGCCGCCACCGCGTCCATCACGCGGGAGCGGCTGGCGAGCACGTCGATGGCCGGATGATGATCGCTATCCGCCAGCTTCGGCGACAGGATCAGATGGCCGTCGAGGATCGACTTCACCTCCTCGGCGATTGGGTCGGCGGTGATCTCGCCTTCCAGCAGCACCGTGTAGAACGCGGTGATTGTGCCGAACCGCGACGGGCCGGCGCGTTCCAGCAGGCGCGGCAGCGCGGCGAACGCCGACGGCGGAAAGCCCCGGCGGGTCGGTGGTTCGCCCGCCGCCAGCCCGATCTCGCGCCAGGCGCGCGCCAGCCGGGTAAGGCTGTCGACCAGCAGCACCACGCGACGGCCGCGGTGGCGGAACCATTCGGCGATCGCGGTGGCGACCTGCGCCGCCTTCACCCGCTCCAGCGCCGGCCGGTCGGACGTCGCCGCCACCACCACGCAGCGCCGGCGCGCCGCCGCATCCAGCGTTCCCTCGATGAACTCGCCGACCTCGCGGCCCCGCTCGCCGACCAGGGCGACGACGAACACGTCCGCATCGGCGGCGCCAACGATGCGCGCGATCAAAGCCGACTTGCCGGTGCCGGCATGGCCGAATATGCCGATCCGCTGGCCCTCCGCGCAGGTCAGCAGACCGTCCACCACTCGGATGCCCACCGGCAGGGCCCGCTGCAGCCTGGGCCGCGCCAGCGGTGCCGGCGCCCCGCCATCGACCGGGATTTCCGCCGTCGTCGCCGGCGGGTCGCCAGGCCGGTCGAGCGGACGACCAAGCCCGTCCAGCACACGGCCGAGCAAGGCTTCGCCGACGCGCACCTGGAGGCTTCGCCCGGTCGGCGCCACCTCCGTCCCGGCTGCCAGACCGGCGACGCCGCCGACCGGGCTGAGAAAGGCCGTGGTTCCCGCCACGCCGACGATTTCAGCCAGCATCGGCGCGTCGGCGGCGTCGCCCAGGCGGCAGAGCTCGCCCACGCGCACGCCGCCGATGCGGGCTTCGATCATCGTGCCGACCACGCGCTCCACGCGGCCGCGCAACGGCCTCGGATCGGTCGCCCGAACCGTGCCGTGCAGGCGCGCGACCAGCGCCGGCAGGGATTCCGTCGTCATCGCATTCATGTGGATCCCTCGGGACCGGACGACGGCCGCGCACCACGCACCAGCGCCGCGCGCAGCACCGCAAGCTGTGCCGTCAGCCCGGCGCGGATGAAGCCGGCGGCGGTTTCGATCACGCAGTCATCCGCTGCCAGGGTGGCGTCCGCCACCACCCGGCAAGCTTCGCTGTTCGCGGCCACGCCGGACTGGCCAAGACCGGACTGGGCAAGACTGGTGCGCACGGCATCGACCCTTGCCGGCGACACGCGCACGACGACACGCGCCCGATCGCGCAGTTGCGCAACCGCATGCGACGCGGCCGCGGCGACGGCAGTGTCCAAATCGAGCGTGCCGATCACTTGCGCGACCCCGGCGGCAATCGCCTCGGCGATCGCCTCGCGCAGGGAATGCAGCACGGACAGCGTACGCGAAGCCGTCCCGGCCAGCAGGCGCCCCGCTTCGGCGTCGCCGCGCGCCCTGCCGTCGGCTTCCGCCTGGCGGCGGATTGCCGCGGCGCTTTCCAGCGCGGTTGCGCGCAGCCGTTCGGCTTCCTGCCGCGCCGCTGCCAGCGCGCCGGCGGCATCGTGGTAAAGCGCCGCTTCGCCCGCGTCCAGGATCCGTCCCAGCGCCCGCGCGCGCCCGGTCAGGGGCGCCGCGCCATAGGCGTCAGGATAAGCGGACGGTGGAGGAAGGTTTGGTCGATCCGGTCTTTTCGTTGCCGTCATGGCCGAGCGCGTCCCGGCCATCTGTGCACGAACGACTGGGGGCGGATGGCCGGGACACGCCCGGCCATGACGATGCGACCGCGGGGCGGGACGGTAAGGCGCCGGCGGGTCGGG
>DATAYA010000057.1:0-6418 GCA_036272815.1 Acetobacteraceae bacterium | reverse complement strand
AACGGCATTGCCAAATTAACCGCAGCGGCGTGCGGCTGCATCACGTGTTCAGCCTCAGTTTGGCCGGAACTAATGAAACACCCTCCTGGTACGCATAGGCAGACCGAATGAGAACACCGCGGCATGGCGGCCGCGGAAATCCGCGAAAAATGCCGATGTCTCGCCCAGTGCCGGTGATGGCGTGTGTCGGGAATCACCTGATTCCCGCCGGCCTCGCCGCAAGTGTGGAATTCGGGTGTCTGTAGTCCAGAAACTGCACGACAAACCCTGTCGGAATGAAGCCCTGTGTGGTAACCCTTCCGGTGAGGTTTTCCCGCTGGTCAGCTACATGCGCGTCTCGACCGACGGCGACCGACAGGTGCTGGACCTGCAGCGCGACGCATTGCGCGCCGCCGGGGCATGGCCACCTCGTCCACCAGGCGCGCCTGGTGCAGCTGGCGCGCGAGGCCGGGCGGACGACGGTGCAGCATGTCGCCGGTTATGAGCGGCAGCGTCCGCACGCGACACTGGTCGCCAGCACGCTCGACATCACCGCCAGCTTGGCCGACCAGGCCGTCGACCTGTTCGACCGGCTGGTCGGCGCCATGTTTCGAAAGACCGAGGGACGGCACGCCCGCCCCTTCCAGGCCGATGCGCGGGCGATCAACGAGAAGGTTCGCCTCTATGCCCGTGTCGGCGCCGCGCTCATCGCGGCCCACGACGACAAGCAGACGCCTATGGCGCGATCGCTACTGTGATTCCCGTGGGAGCGGTTCCGCGCCACGGTCGCGGAAGCCGAGGCGCTGGCCCGTCCGGAGGAGTTCGACACGTTCGAGAAGCTCGGCGAGCACTATGTCAGCGTTCGCCGGTGGTCCCCCGCGTTCCTGGACGCGTTTGATTTCGAGGGCGTGCCCGCCTGCGTCTTGCTGATGCGCGCGATCATGGTGCTGCGCGAGGCGAATCGCTCCGGGGCCGGCCGGCCGAAATCCGCGCCGACCGGCTTCCTGCGGCAGCGCTGGGCGCCCTACGTCCTGCCCGGCGGCACCATCGACCGGCGTCATTACGAGCTCTGCGTGCTGTCGGAACTGCGCGACCGGCTGCACGCCGGCGACGTCTGGGTCTCCGGCAGCCGGCAATACCGATCCTTCGAGGAGCGGCTGATCTCGGCCGAGACGCTGCAGGAGCGGCAGCAGGCCGGCGCCCGGCCGATCGACGTTGAGCCCGACTTCGAGCAGTTCATCGCCAGCCGCCAAGCGCTGTTGGATGAGCGGCTGAAGGCGGTCGACGCCCAGGCCACTGCCGGCAGGCTGCCGGATGTAACTGTGACCAATGGGGCCGGCTCATCACTCGTCGGAGCGGCTGGACAGCAGATCGGATAGCCACCGGCTGCGCTGGTCTTGCTCGCAGATGGAGAGTAGCACGACGACCACCGGAATGCCGATGAACGCACCCGCCAGGCCCTATACCAGCGTGCCGAAGAACACCGCGAACAGCACGAGTAAAAGCGAGGTCGCCAGCATGTTGCCCGCGACACGCGGCTCCAGGTAGCTGGCGGCACCGTCGAGGAGAGTGCGAAGTCTCTGGCCTCGGTGATGGCTGTCGTGCCGGTGATGCTGTTCCTGATGATCACCTTCCTGATGGGACAGTTGCAGAGCCGCAGTCGCCTGTTCCTGGTGCTGAGTGTGATGCCGATGGGTCTGATCGGTGTGATCGCAACGCTGCTTCTGGTCGACGCCCCGCTCGGCTTCGTGGCGATTCTCGGCATCCTTGCGCTGGCGGGCATGATCGCCCGCGACATGGTGATCCTGATCGAGCAGATAGAGATCGAACGAGCCGAAGGGAGAGCGGTCCGGGATGCGGTGATCGAGGCGAGCCTGTCTCGCTTCCGCCCCATCATGCTGACGCCGATCTCGACGGTCGTGGGTATGATCCCGATCGCGATCACGATCTTCGGGGGCCCGATGGCGCTCGCGATCATGGGGGGTCTGCTGGTCGCAACAGTCCTCACTTTGCTTTTCCTGCCGGCGCTGTATGTGGCCTGGTTCCGGGTCAAGGAGACCCGTGTTCTTGAGAGGGCTGCGTAGGGAGCCATTCGCGCCTTCGGCTCTGGTCAGAGCCCAGCCGTTCTTCAGTGCGCCTCCGCCCAACTCCGGCCGATCCCGGTCTCCACCAGCAGCGGCACCGAGAGCGTCACCGCTCCCTCCATTACGGTCTGCGCCAATGACGCGAGCGCCGCGGCTTCGGCCTCCGGTGCCTCGAACAGCAGTTCGTCATGCACCTGCAGCAGCAACCGCGCGGAAAGCCCGGCCGCGTCAAGCGCCGCCGGCAGCCGCACCATCGCGCGCTTGATGACGTCCGCAGCCCCGCCCTGGAGAGGAGCGTTGATCGCCGCCCGCTCGGCATAGCCGCGCACCGAGGCCTTCCGGTCGGCGATCTGCGGGATCCAGCACGCCCGGCCGAACGGCGTCAGCACGCGGCCGGCGCTGCGCGCCGCCTCCTTGGTGCGCTCCATATAGGCGCGGATTTCCGGGTAGCGCGCGAAATAGGCGTCGATGTAGCGCCGCGCCTCGCCCGGCTCGATCTGCAATTGCCGCGCGAGGCCATACGCCGAGATGCCGTAGATGATGCCGAAATTGATCGCCTTCGCCCGCCTGCGCGTCGCCGGCTCCATGCCCTCCATCGGCAGCCCGAACACCTCGGAGGCGGTGCGCGCATGAATGTCCTCGCCGCGCGCGAAGCTCCCGCGCAGTGCAGGGATGTCGGCGACGTGCGCCAGCAGCCGCAGCTCGATCTGCGAGTAGTCGGCGCTGACCAGCAAGTGCCCGGGTGCTGCCACGAAAGCGCGGCGGATGCGCCCGCCCTCCTCGGTGCGGACCGGGATGTTCTGCAAATTGGGATCGGTCGACGACAGCCGCCCGGTGCTGGTCGCCGCCATCGCGAAGCAGGTGTGGACGCGCCCGGTCTCGCGGTTGATCTGCTCGACCAGCGCATCGGCATAGGTGGATTTCAGCTTTGCCAGTTGTCGCCACTCAAGTATGCGCGCCGGCAGGACATGCCCGGAATCGGCGAGGCCCTGCAGCACGCTCGCATCGGTCCCCCACGCACCCGTCGCCATCCGCCGGCCGCCGCCCAGGCGCATCTCGTCGAACAGGATCTCTCCGAGCTGCTTGGCACTGCCGAGGTTGAAGGCACGTCCAGCAAGGCGGTGGATGTCCGCCTCCATCTCCGCCATCCGAGCACCGAATTCGCCCGAGATGCGGCGCAGCTCCTCGGCATCGACGCCGATACCCTCGCGTTCCATCGCCTCCAGCACCGGGACCAGCCGGCGGTCGATCCGCTCGTACAGATCCAGCGCGCGACGCGTGCGCAAGTACGGTCGCAGCACATGCCACAGCCGCAGGGTCACGTCGGCGTCCTCGGCGGCGTATGCCGTCGCGCGGTCGATCGCGACGCGCGCGAACGGGATGCGATTGCGCCCGGTGCCGGTCGCCTCGTTGTAGGTGATGGGCTTGTGGCCGAGATGCAGCGCCGAGAGTTCATCCATACCGTGCCCGTGCGCGCCCGCGTCGAAGGCGTAGGAGACCAGCATCGTGTCGTCGATCGGCGCGGCCGGCGGCGCACCGGCGCGGCGGAGCACGGCAAGGTCGAACTTCGCGTTGTGGAAGACCTTCAGCACACCGGGATCGGTCAGCACCGGCGCGAGTGCCGCGACCGCCGCGTCTGCGGCAAGCTGGCCCGCAGCCGGCGCGCCCTCTGCGTCCTCGTGGCGCAACGGCACGTAGCAGGCGCGGCCCGGCGCGGTCGCGAGCGAGAGGCCGAGCAGCGTCGCCCGCTGCGGGTCGATGCTGTCCGTCTCGGTGTCGATCGCGACCACGCCCGCCGCGTGCGCCTCGGCGATCCACTCGCCGAGGGCGCTGGTGTCCAGCACCGTCGCATACGGTCCGAACGCGACTGGTGTGTCTTCGGTCTCCGGCCGGTCGGGGGCGATCGGCAGCGGCGGCGCCGCAGCGGGCGCCGCCGACACGGAGCCGTCAAGGCCGAGCCGCGTGAGCGTGCTGCGGAAGCCCTGTGCGTGCAGGAAATCGGCCAGCCGCTCCGGTTCCGGCTCGCGCGCCGCGAGATCCTCGAGCGGCAGCGGCAGCGGCGCATCGTCGCGCAAGAGAACGAGCGTGCGCGACAGCCGCGCCGCCTCGGCATGGGCAATCAGCATCTCCCGCCGCTTGCCCGGCTTCATCGCCGGTGCCGCCGCCAGCACGCCTTCGAGGTTGCCGAACTCGGCCACCAGGGCCCCCGCCGTCTTCGGCCCGATGCCGGGCACGCCGGGCACGTTGTCCACGCTATCTCCCATCAGCGCCTGCACCTCGATGACGCGATCCGGACCGACGCCGAACCGCTCCATCACCTCGGCCTCGCCGATCGGGCGGTTCCTGATCGGGTCGAGCATCGCGACCCCGGGGCGGATGAGCTGCATCAGGTCCTTGTCGGAGCTGACGATGGTGACGCGCCCGCCCTCCGCGCAGGCGGCGCGCGTGTAGGCCGCGATCAGGTCGTCGGCCTCCCAATCGGCAAGTTCCACGGCCGGGATGCCGAACGCCTCGGTCGCCGCCCGCACGAGCGCGAATTGCGGCACGATCTCGGACGGCGGTTCCGGCCGCTGCGCCTTGTAGCCATCGAACAACCGGTTGCGGAACGTCGCCCGACCGGCGTCGAAGATCACCGCGATGTGCGTGCCGACATGTTCGCGCAGCAGCTTGGCGAGCATGTTGACGAAGCCGAACACGGCGTTGATCGGCACGCCGTCCGCCCGCGTCATCGGCGGCAGCGCGTGGAAGGCGCGGAAGATGAATCCCGAGCCGTCGATCAGGACGAGGTGCAGCGGCGCCGGCGCGTCCTCCCGCGCCTCGGCGCCCGCGGCCTCAGTGTCCGGGATCGGCTGCGGCGTCGGCATCGAGCACGTAAAGTCGCGAGCAGTAAGGGCACATCACCTCGCGGGCAACGATGCGCAGATAGACCTTGGGATGGCCGAGCACGCCGCCGCCGCCATCGCAGGCGACGACGTGGCTGTGGGCGGCGATGATCTCGAGAGGCTTCGGGGCGGGGCGATCGGGGCCGTCCGGCATGGTGCGTCCTCGGGCGGGGATAGGGCCGGTCACGTATAGCGGCGGCCGGCCCGTGACGGAATGCCCGGCCTTCCCAGCCGCCGCCCGGCCGGATACGAAGAGGACGCACCGTGACCCGCACGATCACCCGCCGCAGCGCCTCGCTCGGTCTCCTGCTCGGACTGCCCGGCTGTGCCACGCTCGCGCACCTGCCGCCGCACGGCGCGGTCGCGGCGGTCGCCCGGCCGCCGGACGGCGAATTCGTGATGGAGGACGGCGCCCGGCTGCCGTATCGCGCCTGGCTGCCGCCCGACGGGTTGCCGCCGGACATCGTCGTGCTCGGGCTGCACGGCTTCAACGACAGCCGCGACGCCTGGGAGGTCCCGGCCCCCGAGTTCCAGCGCGCCGGGATCGCGATCTTCTCCCCCGACCAGCGCGGCTTCGGCGAGGCGCCCGATCGCGGCCGCTGGGCCGGGACAACGCGGATGGCCGACGACGCGGCCGAGATCGCCCGTACGCTGCGCGCCCGCTTTCCGGACGCGCGGCTGATCCTGATGGGCGAGAGCATGGGCGGGGCGGTGCTGATGTGCGCGGCGACCATGCCCGTCCCGCCGCCGGCACACGGCTACGTGCTGATCGCGCCCGCCGTGTGGGGGCGGGCGCAGATGGGCATCCTGCTGAGCTCGGGCCTCTGGATCGTCGCCTCGGTGGCACCTGGGTGGCGCGTCACCGGCGCAGAGGTGCCGATCCGCATCCGCCCCAGCGACAACCGCGCCGCCCTGCTGGCGCTCGCTCGCGACCCGCTGACCATCAATCGCACCCGCTTTGACACGTTGCGCGGCCTGACCAACGCGATGGACGCGGCGCAGGCGGCGGCTCCCGATTTCCGTGCGCCCGGCCTGTTCCTCTATGGCGGTCAGGACCGGCTGGTGCCGCCGGAGGCGACGCTGGCGCTGTGGCGCAAGCTGCCCGAGGGGGCGCGGCGGGCGCTGTATCCGCACGGCTACCACCTGCTGCTGCGCGATCTCGACCGGGCGATCCCGATCGCCGACGTGATCGCCTGGATGCGAGATCCGGCGACGCTGCTGCCCTCGGAGGCCGGGATCACGGCCGCGTCGTGGCAGGCAGCGCAGCCGTGAGGGCCGCGGACTTTCCCGGCGAGCAGTTTGCGGCTATGCAGGCGGGGACGGACCCGTAGCTCAGCTGGATAGAGCGTCGCCCTCCGAAGGCGAAGGTCGCACGTTCGAATCGTGTCGGGTCCGCCAATGATTTCAGTTGCTTGGCCGGTCGCGCTGTTGGCTAAAGGATGCTCAAGCCAGCACCAAGATAGCACCTGAAGG
>DATAYA010000056.1:0-9183 GCA_036272815.1 Acetobacteraceae bacterium | reverse complement strand
GTCGGGGGCGCTGACCTTCGTGATGATCGGCTATGTCGGGCTCGCGTTCATCTTGCTGTGGTGGCTGCTCGACGCGCTGCTGATCCCGGGGATGGCACGGCGGTCGAACGAGCGGCTGATCGCGGCGATCACCGGATAGGTGTTACCGCGGGTCGGTCTGGAAATCGTCCTGGCGCGGCGCGATCACCGCACCGTCGCGGACGACGTAGCGCTGCCAGGGGCCGACCATGAAGCCCCGCGCGTCGAGTGGGACGGTGCGGATGATGAGCGGGGTTCGCCCGTCGCAGCGCCAGGCGGAGGCCGAGGCACCCATCGCGGCGCGGTCCACGTGATCAAGGCCGGGCTGGTCCGCGCAGGTGTCGTGGATGGCGCGGCTCGGGGTCCGGCTCGGGTCCTTGGGCGAGCAGGCGGCGCCGTCGGCGCTGTCCAGGCAGAGCCAGGCATGGCCGCCCATGCAGCGCCAGTTCGTCGCACCCGTCTCGCGCACCTGATCGGGCAGCGTGCCCGCGTCGTAGCGCGGGGCGAAATGGGTCTGTCCCGGATCGTCGTCGGTCGGGTGGACGCGGCAGAAGGCGGCGATGTCGAGCTTGGCCAAATTCGCGGCGTGCACCGGCGGCACCGCCACGGCGGCGCACAGTCCGGCAAGCGCCATCCCGAGCAGCCGGTTCACGCGCCCGGCGCCCCCAGCCCCCGCCGCAGCGCCTCGTTGACCAGCGCCGGGTTTCCTTTGCCGGCCATCGCCTTCATCACCTGGCCGACGAAGAAGCCGAACAGCTTTTCCTTCCCCGAGCGGTATTCGGCGAGCTTGTCGGCGTTGGCCGCCAGCACGGACGCGACCGCCGCGTCGATGGCACCCGTGTCCGTCACCTGGCGCAGCCCGCGCTGCTCGATGATCGCGGCCGGGGCCTCCCCGGTCTCCACCATCGCCTCCAGCACCTCCTTGGCGATGCGGCCGTTGATCGTGCCGTCGGCGATCAGGTCGAGCAACGCGCCGAGCCGGTCGGCGGAGACGGGCGAGGTCTCGATCGTCGTCCCGGTGCGGTTGAGGGCGGCGAAGAAGTCGCCAATCATCCAGTTCGCCGCGAGCTTGGCGTCGCGCCCGCGTGCCACCGTCTCGAAGAAATCCGCAATCGCCTGTTCGGCGACCAGCACGCCCGCATCGTAGGCCGGCAGCCCGTGCTCGCGCATCAGTCGCGCCCGCTTGGCGTCCGGCAGTTCGGGAAGGCCCGCGCGCAGATCCTCCACCCAATCCGCGTCCAGCACCAGCGGCAGCAAGTCGGGGTCGGGGAAATAGCGGTAGTCGTGCGCGTCCTCCTTGCTGCGCATGGAACGGGTCGCGCCGCGGCCGGGATCGTAGAGACGGGTCTCCTGCTCGACCGTGTTGCCCTCCTCCCAGACCGTGACCTGGCGCCGTGCCTCGGCCTCGATCGCCTGCATCACGAAACGGATGGAGTTGACGTTCTTCACCTCGCAGCGGGTGCGGAACGTCTCGCCCGGCCGGCGCACCGAGACGTTGACGTCGGCACGCAGCGAGCCCTCCTCCATGTTGCCGTCGCAGGTGCCGAGATAGCGGAGGATGCTGCGCAGTTTGCGCAGATACGCGCCGGCTTCCTCGGGGCTCCGCAAATCCGGTTCGCTGACGATCTCCATCAGAGCCACGCCGGAGCGGTTGAGGTCGATGAGGGAGAGAATCGGGTCCTGGTCGTGCAGCGACTTGCCGGCGTCCTGCTCGATGTGCAGGCGGGTCACGCCGATGTCCTTCGTGGTGCCATCGGCGAGTTCGATCGAGACCGCGCCGGCGCCGACGATCGGCTGTTCGTACTGGCTGATCTGATAGCCCGCGGGGAGGTCGGCGTAGAAGTAGTTCTTGCGGTCGAAGCGGCTGACCAGGTTGATCCGCGCCGCGAGCCCGAGCCCGGTGCGCACCGCCTGCGCCACGCATTCGCGGTTGATGACCGGCAGCATCCCCGGAAACCCCGCATCGACGAAGCTGACCTGCGAATTGGGTGCCGCGCCGAACCCGGTCGCGGCACCGCTGAACAGTTTCGCCGCGCTGATGATCTGGGCGTGGACTTCGAGGCCGATCACGACTTCCCACGCGCCGCTCTCGCCTGCGACCGAATAGCTCATGCGTCGGCTCCCGCCAGCAGTGCGGGGCGCTCGGAGAAGCCGGCGGCGCGCTCGATCGCGGCGGCGACCGCGAATACGCCCTCCTCGTCGAACGGCCGGCCGAGCACCTGCAGGCCGAGCGGCAGCCCTTGCGCGTCGAGCCCGGCGGGGACCGACATGCCGGGGATGCCCGCCATGTTGGCGGGGACGGTGAACACGTCGTTGAGATACATCGTCACCGGGTCGTCCATGCGGTCGCCCTGCGCGAAGGCGGCGGTCGGCGTGGCCGGCGTCAGCAGCGCGTCGCACTTCGAAAAAGCGTCGGTGAAATCGCGCAGGATGAGCGCGCGGATTTTCTGTGCGCGGAGGTAATAGGCGTCGTAGTAGCCGGCCGAGAGGACGTAGGTGCCGATCAGGACGCGCCGCTTCACCTCGTCGCCGAAGCCTTCGGCGCGGGTGCGCTCGTAGAGTTCGGTGAGGTCAGCACCGTCGGCGCGCAGGCCGAAGCGGACGCCGTCGTAGCGGGCGAGGTTGGACGACGCCTCGGCGGGGGCGACGATGTAATAGGTCGCGAGCGCGTATTTCGTGTGCGGCAGCGAGACCTCCACGATCTCGGCGCCGGCGTCGCGCAGCCATGCGACACCCTGCGCCCAGAGCGCGTCGATCTCACCGGCCATGCCGTCCACGCGGTATTCGCGCGGCACGCCGATGCGCAAGGACCGCACGCCGCGCGCGCAGGCGGCGGCGAAGTCGGGCACCGGGCGGTCGGCGCTGGTGCTGTCCTTTGGATCGTGCCCGGCCATCGAGCGCAGCAGGATCGCGCAATCCTCGACCGAGCGGGCGAACGGGCCGGCCTGGTCGAGCGAGGAGGCGAAGGCGACGACCCCCCACCGGCTGCACCGTCCGTAGGTCGGCTTCATGCCGGCGATCCCGCAGAAGCTGGCCGGCTGGCGGATCGAGCCGCCGGTGTCGGTGCCGGTCGCACCCAGCGCCATCCGCGCGGCGACCGCCGAGGCCGAACCGCCGGAGGAGCCGCCGGGGACCAGCGCGGCGTCGCGGTCCTGGCGCCGGCGCCAGGGGTTCTCGACCGCGCCCCAGGCCGAGGTCATGTTCGACGAGCCCATCGCAAACTCGTCCATGTTCGCCTTGCCGAGGAACACTGCGCCGTCGCGGCGGAGCTGGGCGGTGATCGTGCTTTCGTAGGGCGGCACGAAATTGCCGAGGATGCGGCTGCCGGCGGTGGTGCGGACGCCCTCCGTGCAAAACAGATCCTTGATCGCGAGCGGGATGCCGGCGAGCGGGCCGGCCTCGCCGCGGGCGAGCGCCGCATCCGCCGCCGCGGCCTGCGTGCGGGCGAGGTCGGGGGTGACGGTGACGAAGGCGTTGAGCTTGGGATTGAGCGTCTCGATCGCGTCGAGATGCGCCTGCGT
The DNA here is from genome assembly GCA_036272815.1 of Acetobacteraceae bacterium. GTDB lineage: Bacteria > Pseudomonadota > Alphaproteobacteria > Acetobacterales > Acetobacteraceae > DATAYA01. Next base: position 5,644 of record DATAYA010000056.1, on the reverse strand, counting down.
CAGCGCGGCCGCGGTGAAGTCGCGCGCGCGCAGGCCGGCGGCGGCGCCGGCGATGGTCAGGTCGAGCAGGCTCATTCGACGACTTTCGGGACGGTGAAATAGTCGCCGCTGCGGGCCGGCGCATTGGCGAGGATGGGCGCCGGGTCGCCGCCCTCGGTCACGACATCCTCGCGCATCTTCAGCGCCATCTGGGCGGCGCCGGTGAGCGGCGCGACGCCCGAGACGTCCACCTCGTTCAGCTGCTCGATCCAGCCCATGATCCCGTTCAGCTCCGCTTGCAGGCGCGCGACCTCGGCGTCGCCCACGCGGATGCGGGCGAGGCGGGCGATGCGGCGGATCGTCGCGGGATCAAGCGCCATTGGTTTCCGGTCTGGTTGCGGCGGAGGGGCGGGACCATAACGGCGGGCATGGCGCTCTTCAACATGACGGAACTGCGCGGCGCGCTGCCGCGGGGCGTGCGGCTGCTCGGCATCGATCCGGGCGCGCGCACGATCGGGCTCGCGCTGTCGGACGTGTCTCTGCTTCTCGCCTCACCCTATGGCAGCCTGAAGCGGACGCGGCTGCGGGCGGATGCGGCGAAGATCGCGGCGATCGCGGCGAGGGAGGGCGCGGGCGGGCTGGTGGTCGGGCTGCCGCTGTCGATGGACGGCAGTATCGGGCCGGCGGCGCAGGGCGCGCGGGACTGGACGCAGGCACTGTCGGAGGCGACCGGGCTTCCGGCCGCACTCTGGGACGAGCGGCTGTCCACCGCGGCGGTGCAGCGGATGATGATCGCGGAGGCCGACCTGTCGCGGGCGCGGCGGGCGGAAGCGGTGGACAAGCTCGCGGCGGCCTGGATGCTGCAGTCGGCGCTCGACGCCAGCAAAGGGGCCAGCAAGGGGGCCAGCAAGGCGGATCAATGGCGGACGACGTGACGCCGCAGGCGCGGCGCGCGCTGCTGGGCTCGGCCGTGGGCTATGCGATGGACGGGTTCGACCTGCTCATTCTCGGCTTCCTGCTGCGGCCGATCGCGGCCTCGCTGGATCTGGCGCCGACGCAGGCGGCATCGCTCGTCACCGGCACGCTGCTCGGCGCGGTGGTGGGCGGCATCGGGTTCGGGATGCTGGCCGACCGGCTGGGACGGGTGCGGGTGCTGAGCTGGAGCATCGCGCTGTTCGCAGTGTTCACCGGGCTCTGCGCGGTGGCTCCGGACTATCGCAGCCTGCTCGCGGCGCGTGTGGTCGCCGGACTCGGTCTGGGCGGGGAGTTCGGCATCGGCATGGCGCTGGTCGCCGAGGCGTGGCCGGCCAGGATGCGGGCGCGGGCGTCGTCCTATGTCGGGCTGGGCTGGCAGGCGGGCGTGCTGGCGGCCACCCTGGTCACGCCGGCGCTGCTGCCGGCGATCGGCTGGCGGGGGATGTTCGCGGTGGGCGTGCTGCCGGCGCTGGCGGCGTTCGTGATCCGGCGGAGGGTGGCGGAGCCGGGCCTGTCGGTCGCGCGACGGGGGCGGGGGTTCTCGCTCGGCGCCCTGGTCGCGGACGGGCTGACGGCGCGGGCGAGCCTCGCGATGGTGGTGCTCTGCTCGGTGCAGAATTTCGGGTACTACGGCGTGATGATCTGGCTGCCCAACTATCTGGCGGCGCGGTTCCATTACGGGCTGACGCAATCGGCGGTGTGGACGGCGGCGACGATCGCGGGAATGGCCGTCGGGATCGCCTGCTTCGGGCAGGTGGCGGACCGGATCGGGCGGCGGCCGGCTTTCTTGTCGTGGATGCTGGGAGCGGCGGTGATGGTCGTCGTCTACGCCCGGCTCGCCAGCCCCGCGGCGCTGCTCGTCGGCGGCGCGGTGATGGGGTTCTTCGTCAACGGGATGCTGGGCGGCTATGGCGCGCTGATAAGCGAGCTGTATCCGACCTCGGCGCGGGCGACGGCGCAGAATGTGCTGTTCAACATCGGCCGCGCGGTGGGCGGGTTCGGGCCGGTCGCGGTCGGGCTGGTGGCCGCACGGTACGGGTTTCAGGCGGCGATCGCGGGGCTCGCGGTGCTGTACGGGATCGACATGGTGGCGCTCTGGGCGCTGATCCCGGAGCGGCGCGGGGCGGCGCTGGCGTGAACTGGCGCGTTGAGCGTTTCAGGGTGCCGGTGATGCGGGTGAGGCAGCCCGAACCGAACACACTGAAGAACGCGGCCCGCAGCGATAGGCCATGCTGATCGTTCCTTCCGGTGGCAAACCTGCGGTAACTGCTGGACGCATCCAATGCTCCAGCGAGGGAGGCGGTTGATTTTGCCGACGCGAACCAACCCGAGAGATGGCCTGACGCCAACCCCCGTCCCCCTTCTAGTCCCGGAACTCGACGTATCCGACCTCGCCGCCTCGCTGCGATTCTACACCGGCGTCCTCGGCTTTCGCGTGCTGTTCGACCGGCCGGAGGAGCGGTTCGCCTATCTCGATCTCGACGGCGCCCATCTGATGCTGGAGGAGGCGGCTGGACCGGGGCGGCGGTTCCGTACCGCGCCGCTCCAACGGCCGTTCGGGCGTGGCGTGAATTTCCAGATCGAGGTGGTGGATGTGGATGCGGTCCACGCGCGGGCGGTTGCAGCCGGGTGCCGGATCGTCGTTGCGCTGGAAGAAAAATGGTATCGCCGCGGCGGCGAGGAACTCGGCAACCGGCAATTCGTGCTCGCCGACCCGGACGGCTACCTGTTGCGGCCGTTCACCGATCTTGGCACCCGCGCCGCGGTACCCCGCCCCGAGGATGCGCGCCTCGTGGCCCCCGATCCCGCCTATGCCGCCGGCTACCTCGAAGCCCTGCGCGAGGGATTTCGCGATTCCGGGACCGTGGCCCTCGACATCGACGCGATCGCGGCCGACCTGCCCGCGCATCTCGCCCAGCTCAATGATCAGACCCTCACCACGACGCTGCCGGATGGCCGGGTGCTGCCGCACGCGCCCTATGCGCATCTGTGGCTGGTGGCGGGCGGAACCTTCGTCGGGCGCGCCGGGGTTCGCTACGCGCTCAACGAACTGCTGTTCGCCTGGGGCGGCCATGTCGGCTACGAGATCCGGCCCTCGCTGCGGCGGCGCGGCTTCGGGATGCGCGCCTGCGCGCTGGCGATCGAGCACGCGCGCGCGCATGGCATCGGCCGGCTGCTGCTCACCTGCGCCGACGACAACGCCGGCTCGGCGCGGATCATCGAGGCGCATGGCGGCGTGCTGGAGAAGCGCGCGCCGCATCCGCTCGATCCGGGCGTGACCGTCCGGCGCTACTGGATCGGTTGAAGCGGGGGCCGATGGGCTGCCTGCGACCCTACGAGCCGACCGACCGGCTCAAGCCCGTCGCCGACGATCTCTGGATCGTCGACGGCGCGGAACTCCGCATGCGGTGTTTCGGGCTCCGGCTTCCCTTCACCACCCGCATGACCGTCATCCGGCTGAAGGGCGGCCGGCTGTGGATCCATTCGCCGACCGAGCCGACCGCCGAGCTGCGGGCGGCGATCGCGGCGCTCGGGCCGGTGGGCTTCCTGGTCTCTCCGAACCGGCTGCACACCACATGGCTTGCAGCGTGGCGCCACCACTGGCCCGCCGCGCGCGTGGCCGGCGTGGCGGCGGAGCCTGCCTGGAGCGGCGGCCATCTGGACGTGGCGATCGACCTCGGCGGCCCAGGCCCGTTCCCCTGGGACGCGGAGATTTCGTCGCTGCTCGTGCCGGGCAGCATGTTCAGCGAGAGGGTGTTCTTCCATAAAGCGTCGCGAACGCTGATCCTGACCGACCTGATCGAGAACTTCGAGCTGGATCGGGTCACCTGCGCTTGGCTCCGGCTGCTGCTCCGCATCGCCGGGCCGCTGCATCCGCACGGAACGGCGCCCCCCGATATGCGTCTGTCGTTCCGGCGGCACCGGGCGGCGTTGCGCGCGGCGCTTGACCGGATGCGTGGCTGGGGGCCGGAGCGGATCATCCTGGCGCACGGAAGATGGTATCCGGCTGACGGCGTCCGGGAGCTGGAGCGGGCTTTCCGCTGGGTCGGCTGACGGTTCGGTGCCGTGGCGCGCGGGTCCGCGGTTTCAGGCCCGCCGCGCGGCCGGGCAGATCGCGGCGAGTGCGGCGCCGAGCAGCACCAGCCGCGGCAGAGCGAGCTTCGGCTCGGCCCGGCGCAATTCGGCCGCCAGCACCGAGGCGGAGGTGGTGGTGATCAGGATGCCGCCCAGGGCGCGGGTCTGTGGCGAGACCAGCAGCACGCCGCCGGCGATCTCGCCGCCGCCGACCAGTCGCATCGCGGAGCGCGTCCATCCCCAATGCCGGAACATCCGCCGATAGCCGCGAATGCCGAGCAGCTTGTTGGCGCCGGCGAGGGCGAAGGCGGCGCCGAGGATCGGAAACAGGGGGATGCGGGTCATGCGGGGCAAACAGCAAAGGGCCGGCGCGGGTTTCCCGGCACCGGCCCCTGCCATCCTGCGGCCCACCGGCACGCGGCGGGCGCCGTGCTGCCTCCGGCCCGGATCGGGCGGATGCCAGACGGGGATCAGCCGATGGCGGCGAGCACCTCGTCGCTGCTCGGGAACCGGCCGACCTCGCGCTTGGAAAAGCGGAGCCGCCCGTCCACCGTGATCTCGAACACGCCGCCGCGGCTCTTGCGCAGGCTCACCTGTGCGGCCGGTGCGTGTCCGAGGATCAGATCCCGCGCCTGCCTGGCGCGCGGCTCATAGCCTCACATGCCGCAGTATTCGATCTCCACCTGCATCCTGCCCTCCGTCGGTTGACCGTCGGAGCTTGCCAGCGCGCCGGCCGCCGGGCAACGCTCGCCGGATGCGACTCGGGCAAGCGCGGATCGGCGTCTCAGGGTGGACCTATCCGCCCTGGCGCGGCGCGTTCTATCCGCCCGGCCTGGCGCACCGGCGGGAGCTGGCCCACGCCGCCGCGCGCCTGACCAGCATCGAGATAAACGGCACCTTCTACGGCATGCAGCACCCGGACAGTTTTGCCCACTGGCACGACGAGACGCCGGACGACTTCCTGTTTGCCGTCAAGGGGCCGCGCTACATCACCCATTTCCTGCGCGGGCGGCAGGCCGAGACGCCGGTCGCCAACTTTCTGGCCTCCGGCGTGCTGCGGCTCGGCGCCAAGCTCGGACCGCTGCTGTGGCAGTTCCCGGCCCTGCATCGCTTCGACCCGGACAACGTCGCGAATTTCCTCGCGCTGCTGCCGCACGACACCGAGGCGGCGGCGGCGATGGCGGCGCGGCACGACGAACGGCTCGCCGGCCGCGCCTGGACCCGCACCGATGCGCCGCGCGCGCTGCGCCACGCGATCGAGGTGCGGCACGCGAGCTTCGCGGTGCCGGCATTCACCGAGCTGGCCGCGCGCGCAGGTGTTGCGGTGGTGTGGTCGGACGCGCCGGCCTGGCCGCATTTCGATATCCTGACCGCGGATTTCGCCTATGCCCGGCTGCACGGCAACGAGACGCTGTATCAGAGCCGCTACACCGACGCCGAGATCGCCGCCTGGGCGGCGCGCGTGGCGGCGTGGCGGCGCGGCCCTCCGGCGCGGGATGCGTTCGTCTATTTCGACAACACCGACAAACGCGAGGCGCCGCTCGACGCGCAGCGGCTGATCGCCGCGGTTGCAGGGCCGGAAGACCCCGTCTAAGCGGGTCGGATGCCCGAGACC
>DATAYA010000055.1:0-11661 GCA_036272815.1 Acetobacteraceae bacterium | reverse complement strand
ACGATCGCGGGGGCCGTGTTCGGGTTGTTGGCCGGGTTCGACGCGCTGACGAAGGCGGAGCCGCCGCTGAAAGCCACGTCGTCGTAGCCGCCGCCATGCGGGGACGAGGTGAAGTTGTAGACCGGCGACTTGGCGAGCGTGCCCGGCGCAATCTGCACGAGGTTGGCGTTCGCGTCCTCGTTCTGCAACGCCCAGAGGGTGCCGGTCCCTGGATTGTAGCGCAGCCCGTCATTGTGGCCGACCACCGACGTGCTGCCGAGCAGCGTGCCGGAGGTGTTGTATTCCGCGATCGTGCTGGCGGCGCCGCCGGCCCCGGTTGGATCGCCGCCGTTCCCGTAGCCCACATAGACATTGCCGCCGACCACGGCGATCGAATCAGGTGCCGAACTGCCGACGGGCGCGGTCGCGAAAGTGTTCACCGTATAGCCGGTCGCCGCCACGGGTGCCGCCTGCGCGGTCCCGAGCATCACTGCCGGCGCGAGCAGCGCGGCAAGCGCCGTGCCCCGAATCAAGGTCTTCCGCATGTCGATTACCCCCTTTCTGGCGTGCGGCGCCGGGCCGTCGGTTCGGCTGGCGCACCGGGCGGGGCGGAAGCTAATTTGGCGGTCGCAACGGCGGTGTGATGCTTCGGTGACTTATCCGCTCGTGAGGAGGAGACGATGCAGCAGCCCAGCCCCTACGAAATCGGCCTCGATCGCAACCGCGCCAACCACACGCCGCTCTCGCCGCTGAGCTTCCTGGCCCGCGCCGCGCACGTCTTTCCGGCGCGGACGGCGGTCGTGCATGGCGCGCACCGGGCGAGTTGGGCCGAGACCTACGCGCGCTGCCGCCGACTTGCGGCGGCCCTCGCGGCGCACGGGATCGGGCGCGGCGACACGGTCGCGGTGATGGCGCCCAACATCCCGGCCCTCTATGAGGCGCATTTTGCGGTGCCGATGCTGGGGGCCGTGCTGAACGCGCTGAACATCCGGCTCGATGCGGCGATGATCGCCTTCCAGCTTCGCCACGGCGGCGCGCGCGTGCTGCTGACCGACACCGAGTTCAGCCCGACGATCGCGGCCGCACTCGACCGGCTCGACGAAAAGCCGCTGGTGATCGACATCGCCGACCCGCAAGGGCCGGGCGGCGAACGGCTGGGCGCGATGGAGTACGAGGCGTTCCTCGGCGGCGGCGATCCCGGTTTCGCCTGGTCGCTGCCGGCGGACGAGTGGGATGCGATCGCACTCGGCTACACCTCGGGCACGACGGGCGATCCGAAGGGCGTCGTCACGCACCATCGCGGCGCCTATCTCAACGCGGTCTCCAACGTGCTCTGCTGCTCGATGCCGCAAAACCCGGTCTATCTTTGGACGCTGCCGATGTTCCATTGCAACGGCTGGTGCTTTCCCTGGACCGTGGCACTCCAGGGCGGCACCAATGTCTGCCTGCGCCGCGTCGATGCCGACGTGATCTTCGGGCTGATCCACGCCGAGCGTGTGACCCACATGTGCGGCGCGCCGATCGTCTACAGCACGCTGATCGCGGCGCATGAGCGGGCAGGCACGGACATCGGCCATACCGTCCACGGCCTCGTCGCCGGAGCGGCGCCGCCGATGGCGATGATCGAGGGGGCGGAGCGGATGGGCCTCGCGATCACCCACGTCTATGGCCTGACCGAGACCTACGGCCCCGCCGCCGTCTGTGCCCCGCATCCCGAGTGGGCCGAACGCAGCCTGCCCGAACGCGCGCGGCTGTTGGCGCGGCAGGGCGTCGCCTACCCGTTGCAGGAGGCGATGGCGGTGCTCGATCCGGCAACGATGCAGGAGGTGCCGCGCGACGGCGAGACGATCGGGGAAATCATGTTCCGCGGCAACATCACGATGAAGGGCTACCTCAAGAACCCTGCCGCGACGGAGGAAGCCTTCGCCGGCGGCTGGTTCCATTCCGGCGACCTCGCGGTGGTGGAGGCGGACGGCTACGCGCGGATCAAGGACCGTGCGAAGGACATCATCATCTCGGGCGGCGAGAACATCTCCTCGATCGAGGTGGAGGACGTGCTCTATCGTCATCCCGCCGTGGAGTGCGCGGCCGTGGTAGCGATGCCGGACACGAAATGGGGCGAGGTCGGATGCGCGTTCATCCAGCTCCGTCCAGGTGCCACGGCGAGCGCGGAGGAATTGCTTGCCTACTGCCGCGAGCACATGGCGCGCTTCAAGGTTCCCAAGTCGGTCGTGTTCGGCGAAGTGCCGAAAACCGCGACGGGGAAGATCCAGAAGTCGGTGCTGCGGCAGGCGGCGAAGGCGCGCGGCTGACCGGCGGCTACGCGCGGAACAGCCGCCCCGCGCCCGGAACCGCATCCCCGATCCCCGCCAGCCGCAGGCAATGCCAGGCGAGCGCGTGGTCGCTCGACGTGACCGGGATGCCGACCGCGGCCTCGATCGCGGCGACGCTCTCCGCGAGGCGCAGGCTGGTGCAGGAGACGAACACCGCATCCAGCGCCGCCGCCCGCGCGAGCGCCTGAACTCCGGATGCGATCGAGGCGGGCGAGATGCGGGCGGCCTCGCGGTCGTCCTGCTTGAGAAAGCTGCCGAATGCGGCGACTTCGATCCCGCGTGCCTCGATGTAGGTGCGCACGGTCGCGTTCACCGCCGCCGAATAGGGCGTGAGCACGCCGATCCGGCGCGCCCCGAGGGCGGCGAAGGCCGCGAACGCGGCGGTGATCGGCGTGGTGCAGGCCACACCCGGCCGGATGCGGCGGATTTCCGCGAACACCGCGTCCTCGCCCAGCGTCATGCTCGCCGAGGTGCAACCGAACGCCACCACGTGGAGCGGCAGGCCAGGGAGGATCAAGGCCGTTGCAGGTGCGATCAGCGGGCGCATGGCGCGCAGCGTCTCGGGCGTGATGTCGGCGTCGTTGTGCAGCCGGCTCTCGAACAGTCCGACGCCGTCGATGCGGAGCAGCCGGCGCACTTCGTGCTCCATCGTCTGATCGGTTGCCAGTACGATCAGCCCGATCGCGGCACGATGCGCGATCCCGGCATCCAGCGTGCAGGGCAGAACACCGAGATCGGTTGTCATGCGAGACCCTCCGCGGACATCTCCGGCGTGCGTCCGCCGATCAGGTCGGCGGTCATGCGCGCGGTGCCGTGCGACATGGTCCAGCCGATATGGCCATGCCCGGTGTTGAACCACAGGTTGGCGTGGCGCTTGCGGCCGACGATCGGCAGGTTGTCCGGCGTCATCGGCCGCAACCCGGCCCACATCTCCGCGCGCTCGTAGTCACCGCCGTCGGGGAACAGCTCGCGAACCACGCGCGTCATGTGCGCGAAGTCGCCGGGCCGGTGGCTGCGGTCGTAGCCGGCGAACTCTGCCGTCGCGGTCACCCGGATGCGGGAGCCAAAACTGGTGATGGCGACGAGGTTGCGCTCGTCGATGCAGGCGAGCGTGGGCGGCGTCCGATGGTTGCCGACCGGCACCGTCAGCGAGTAGCCCTTGATCGGGTAGACCGGAAGATCGAGGCCGAGGCGGCGGCCGAACGCGGCACTCTGGCAGCCGAGCGCCATCACGTACGCGTCACCGCGATACGGCCCGCGCGACGTGTTCACCTGCTCGATGCGCTCACCCGCCGCTTCGATGCCGGTGATCGTGGTGCCGGTCGCGATCTCCGCGCCGCCGGCCTCGCAGCGTGCGGCGAGGGCCAGGGTGAATTTGCGGCAGTCGCCGGTCTCGTCGGTGGGACAGAAGATCGCGCCCGCGATCGCGTCGCCCGCCGCCGCGAGCGCCGGTTCCATCGCCGCCACCTGCGCGCGGTCGAGCACGCGGATCTCCTGCCCGTCCTCGGCGAGGATCTGCATGTGGGCAACGCCTGCTTCCAGCGCTGCCGGATCGCGATGGACATAGAGGATGCCGCGCGTGTTCCGGTCGTAGTCGATCGGTGCCGCGGCGAGCGTGCGGTGCAGGACCGATTGCGAATAGGCGGCGATCCGGTGTTTCCGGAGCGTGTTGCGCCGCGCCTTTTCTGCCGTGCACTCGCGCAGGAACCGCCACGACCAGCGCCACAGCGCCGGATCGAGCGAGGGCCGGAAGCGCAACGCCTGGTCGCGCAGGAACAGCGATCGCAGCAGGATGCCGGGTGCCGCCGGCGAGGACCAGACGAAGGAATGACCGGGCGCGATCATCCCGGCATTGCCCCAGCTCGTCTCGTCCGCGACCGCCTCGTGGCGTTCGAGCAGCGCGACCTCGTGCCCGTCCTGCTGCAACTGCCACGCGGTCGTGACACCGACCACGCCGCCGCCCATGACCACGACACGCATTGTTTCCCCCTCATGCCGGCGCATTGCCCAGCAGGTCGCGCGCGCAGAGATAGCCCCAGGTCATGCATGGCCCGATCGTGGTGCCGGCGCCGAGTGCGCGCGTGCCGATCGGGTTCGCCATCGCGTTGCCCGCGCAATAGAGCCCGGCGATCACGCCGCCATCTTCGCGCAGCACCCGGCCGCGATCGTCGGTGCGGGCGCCGCCCTTGGTGCCGAGGATCGATCGATTGAGCGGCACGGCCACGAAGGGCGCGCGCTCGATCGCACCGAGCGTCGGGTTGCCGGGGCCGTGGCGGTTGCCGGATTTGTAGCGTTCCCAGACGCTCTCGCCGCGGGCGTAATCGGCATCGCGTCCGGCGGCGCAGAAGCCGTTGAACCGCGCGATGGTCGCGGCCAGCGCCGCCGCCGGCACGTCGATCGCCGCCGCGAGGGAGGCGAGGTCGGCCGCCTGCCGCACCCAGCCGCGTTCCTTGCGCGCATACCAGCGGAAGCCCGCGCTCCGGCGCAGGAAACGCGCGTCGCCCACGAGCCACGCCGGCAGGTGCAGCGGCGCGCCGGATGCGTCGCGCCGGTCCAGCGCCTCGCCAAGATTGTAGTCGTATTCGCTGCCGAACCGCCGCCCGGTGCGGTCCACCACGATGCTGTGCGGCGCCGCCTGCCAGGTCATCGGCATCCCGTGCGCGCGCCCGTCATACCGCGTCGGCAGCGTCGGATAGACGTTCGCCTGGTCCATCCGCTCGAGCCGCGCGCCCGCTTCCGCCGCAAGCCGCTGGCCGTCGCCGGTGTTGGTATCCGGGCTGCCGAGCCGGTCGAGCGGGCCGGGGAAATGCGCCGCCCGCATCGCCGCGTCCCACTCGAACCCGCCGGTCGCGAGCACCACGCCGCGTGCGGCCTTGTAGTTGCGGCGGCGGCCGTCCTGCTCGACCGAGACGCCGCAGACGCGCCCGTCCGGCTCCCGCAGCAGCCCGACCACCCGCGCGCCGAGCTGCATTCGCGCCCCCGCATCGAGGCAGCCCTTCAGCAGCCCGACGATCAGCGCAGTCCCGCAGCCACGCGTATCCGTGAGCCAGCGGCGCAGCAGCGTCGGCGCGAGACCGGCATAGGCACGAACGGGATGGTTGTAGGGATCGATCCCGTGCGCCTCTCGATAGCTGAAGATGTGGGGCAGCGTGCTGCGGCGGATGCGCCGCGCGTAGCGTCCGACCAGGCGGCGGCTGAGCGGGCGCGGCGAGACCATGCGGCCGACGCTCTTGCCGCCTGGTTGTTCCGCCTGCGGGTCGGGCTCGTCGATCAGCTCGTATCGCAGGGGCGAGTGCTGCTCGACGAAGCGCAGCATCGGTGCCGCGTGAGCGACGAAGGCGCGCCAGAGCGGCGCCTCGTCCGCTTCCCACCCGTCTGGCGAGGCGGCGCGCACATAGCGCCACGCGTCTTCGGCGCTGTCGGCAATGCCGGCTGCGGCGGCGAGGTGGTTGGCGGGGATCCAGGTGCCGCCGCCCGACATCGCCGAGGTGCCGCCGATCCGGTCGGATTTCTCGACGATCAGCACCGAGAGCCCGCCCACTGCCGCGGTCAGCGCCGCGCTCAGCGCCGCCGCGCCGGAACCCGCGACCACCACGTCGAACTCTGTCTGCCCGTCCATCACGCGCCAGTGTACCACGCGCCAGTGTGCCACCCGTCAGTGTGCGACCTTGCGGCTGGCGCTGTCCATGCGACGGGATGCAAAAGAAATGCTGGCCGCCGTCCGCTCGACGCGACGCCGGGCGGACGACGACCAGCAGGAAACGGCGGGCGGTTGGGCCGGAACCGCCCGCCGCTGTGCTCCCGCGCAGGTCTTTGGCCCGCGAGGGACCACATCCGGGTGCCGGCACCGTCCAGCGACTGCTACCTTTGAGCCAGCCACCCTTGAGCCCGGGAGCGGGCTCCGCGCCTGCTCCTGTGCGTGCTACCGGGCGGAATTGTGGCGGATGCAGCGCGAGCGGATTTTTTTCAGTCGAGCAGCAGCGCCCGCAGCCGCTCGCGCGCCGCCGCGTCCACGCCGAGCGCCTGCTCGAGATAGGCCTCAACCGAGTCGGCGGTCTCGCGCATCGCCGCGAACCCGGCCTCCAGCAGCGAGGCCTCGACGCTCAGCATCACCTCCGCGATGGCGGGCGGCAGACCGCGATCGGGCAGCGTGTCGCGCCGCCAGTGCTGCGTCGTCGCAAGATAGTCCTCCAGCACCTGCTCCCAGCCGACGCCGAGGGCTGCCAGCAGGGCGGCTGCGGCGAAGCCGGTGCGGTCCTTGCCCGCCGAGCAGTGGAACATCAGCGGCAGCCGGCCCGGCTCCTGGAGCAGGGCGAACAGCCGCCGGTATTGCGGCTTGCAATCATGCGCATAGGCGACATACGCGCGGCGCATGAGCGCCCGCGCATCGGCAGCCGTCGCCTGCCGAACCGTCAGGAGATCGCGCAGCGAGATGCCGACAGTGGGCTCGATCGACAGCGCCACGCTGTCGGCGCCGGCGAGGACGACGGGCGCGGCCGCCCGCTCCGCCGCGCCGCGCAGGTCGCAGACGGTGCGCAGCCCGAGCGCTCCCACGGCCGCCTCGTCCGCCGCCGAGAGCCGCACCAGCGCCGCCGAGCGGAACACGCGCCCCGACCGCACGGTGCGTCCGTCAGCAGTGGTCCAGCCGCCGAGATCGCGCAGGTTGGAGCCGATCTCGAGTGCCACCGCGCGCGGCAGCTTGGCAGGGTAGGGGTCGGACATGCGAAACCCTTGCCGGACCCGCAGCACCCGCGCAACCGCCGGCCGCACCGGCCATCGACGAGGATTTGATGACAGACCTGCTCGCCCCACCCGGCACGATGTTCGGCCTGCCGCACGCGCGTCCCGGTGCCGGGTGCCGCGCGGCCTTCCTGGGCGTCCCGTTCGATTGCGGCACGCACCCGTTCCGCGTCGGCGCGCGGCAGGGGCCGGAGGCGGTGCGCCGGCAATCGGCGCTGCTGCGGCGCTTCCACCCGACGCGGGCGGATTTCGACCCGCTCGCCGCTCTTGGCGCCGTCGATTGCGGCGACGCCGCCTGCCTGCCCGGCCGACCCGAGCCGAGCTTCGCCGCGATCGAAGCGGCGGCCGGCGCGGTGCTTGATGCCGACGCCGTGCCGATCGCTATCGGCGGCGACGGGTCGGTCTCGCTGCCGCTGATGCGGGCGGCCGGACGCCGCCACCCGGGGATGGTGGCGCTGCACATCGACAGCCACACCGACGCCTATGTCCCCGACCCGGCGGATCCCTTCAGCGCCGCGACCCAGTTCACCCATGCGGCGACCGAAGGCGCGATCGACGCGGCCCGCTCGTGGCACATCGGCATCCGCGGCTTCACCTACGCGCAGGGGGTCGCCGCCCGCGCCGCCTCGCTCGGCTACCGCGTGGTGCCGATCGACGCCCTGCTGGCGCGCGGCTTCGCCCAGACCGTCGCCGAGTTCCGCGACGAGACGGCCGGCCGCCCCGTCTATCTCTGCTGGGACATGGACGTGTTCGATCCCTCGGTCGCACCGGGCGTCTGCACGCCGAGTTGGGGCGGCCTCTCGGCACGGGAGGGCATCGCGCTGCTGCGGGCGCTGGAGGGCCTGCGGATCGTCGCGATCGACTTCAATACGGTGAGCCCGCCGCACGACGTCGCCGGCATGGCGGCGCATCTCTGCGCGCACATGGCGATGGAGGCCGCGGTGCTGCTCTGCCGCGGGGTCGGGCCGGCACCGGCCGCGATCGACGCCGCATCGGCTTCGCGATAAAGGGCGGCGACAGATCATGCGCATCCTGTTCCACCACCGCATCGCCTCCGCCGACGGGCAGTCCGTCCATATCGAGGAGTTGATCGCAGCCCTCCAGCGGCAGGGGCACGAGACGATCCTGGTCGGCCCCGCCGGCCTGACGCGCACCGGCTTCGGCGGCTCGAATCGCCTGATCGAGCGGGTCAAGCGATCCATCCCCGGCGCGCTCTACGAACTCCTGGAAGTCGCCTACAGCGTGCCCGCCTTCCTACGGCTGCGCGCGGCAGTGCGGGCGCATCGCCCGGACGTGATCTATGAGCGCTTCAGCCTGTTCCTGTTCGCCGGCGTCTGGATGCGGCGGCTCTCGGGCCTGCCGGTGCTGCTGGAGGTGAATTCGCCGCTGTTCGAGGAGCGGGCGCGCAATGACGGGCTCCGGCTGCACGGGCTTGGCCGCTGGGCGCAGCGGCGCTTGTGGAACGGGGTCGATCACGTCCTGCCGGTGACCGGCGTGCTGGCGCGCATGGTGGCCGGCTATGGCGTGCCGCCATCGCGCATCACGGTGATCCCGAACGGCATCAACCCGCTCCGCTTCGGCGCCGTGTCCGGCGCCGCGGAGGCAAAGGCGGCCCTTGGCCTCGCGCCGCGGCTGGTGCTTGGCTTCACGGGCTTCATCCGCGGCTGGAACGCGGTGCACCGCCTGCTCGACTTCGCCGCGGCCGAACGCGAGCGGCTCGATGTGCAGGTGCTCGTGGTGGGCGACGGGCCGGCGCGCGCGCCGCTGCTCGATCACGCGCGTGCGCTTGGCGTCGCCGACCGGCTGACCATCACCGGCGTGGTCGGGCGCGAGGACGTCGCCCGGCACGTCGCGGCGTTCGACGTCGCCGTGCTGCCCGGGCTGACGCCGTATTCCTCGCCGCTCAAGCTGTTCGAGTATTTGCAGCTCGGTCGCGCCATCGTCGCCCCCGATACCGAGAACATCCGCGAAATCCTGGCCGACGGCGAGAACGCCCTGCTGTTCGATCCGGCGCGGGATGGCGCGCTGGAGGACGCACTCCGCCGGGCCTGTGCCGATGCTGCCCTGCGCTCCCGGCTCGGCGATGCAGCACGGCGGACGATCGCCATGCGTTCACTCACCTGGGACCACAACGCGACGCAAGTCGCGGCGATCGCCGAGGCCGCCATCGCGCAGCGGCGGAGGCTGCCGGCGGCTGCGCCCGGAGATGCGCCGGCTAGCGGCTCGCGACCCGCTTGACCGGCGTGCACACCCGCTTGCCAAGGCGCCAGACGCAGGACGTCGCGGCGACGCTGCTGATCGGGTGCCACTTGGTCTGAGCCGCCCGACGGGTCACGGGATGTACGACCGCGTGCGCCGGCCGCGCCGCCACCCTGACAGGTGCTGGATGCCAGGGCTGGCGCACCACGACGGGGCGCACCAGGACGCGATGCAGCGGCACGGGCGACCGGTACATCGCAGCCTCCGCCCGCGGGATCAGCGTGAGCGGACGCGGCGTCGCACGCGCCAGCATCACCGGCACGCCCGCATCCTCGTAGCTCTGGTTGAGCTGCGCCGTCATGTAGGCGTCGCGTTCCCCGCCGCTGTCGGCACCCAGCACCACGCCCACCAGCCGCATGTTGTCGCGCACCGCCGAGGTCACGAGATTGAATCCGGCACTGTCGATGTAGCCGGTCTTGAGCCCGTCCGCGCCGGGGTAGGCACGGAGCTCGGTGTCGTGGTTGTAGATGCGACGGCCGCGGAACAGGAAGCTCGGCGTCGAGAAGTAGTGATAGTCCTCGGGGAAGTCGCGGATCAGGTGGACCGCCAGCGTCGCCAGGTCGCGCGCGGTGGTCCACTGGTCCGGGTCCGGCAGGCCGGACGCATTGCGGAACCAGGTATTGCTCATTCCGAGCGCATGCGCGCGGAGCGTCATCATCTGCGCGAAGCGCGGCTCGCTGCCGCCGAGATATTCGCCCGCGACCGCGGCGGCGTCGTTGGCCGATTGCGTGACCATGCCGAGAATCGCCTGCTGCACCGTCAGCGTCGTGCCGGGCGCGAGCCACAGCTTGGTGGGCTCCATCGCGGCGGCATGGGCCGACACCGGCATCGGGTCGTCAAGGGTGATGCGGTGGTCCCGCAGCGCCTCGAACACCATGTACAGCGTCATCAGCTTGGTCAGGCTTGCCGGGTGGCGCGGCGCGTTGGCGTCCACCGACGCCAGCACCCGGACGTTGCGGGCGTTGACGACGATCTCGCTGAAGCCGTGCGGCTGCACCTGCGCCCTGCTCGGAGCGGCCGCCACCACGACCGAACCGGCCAGGGTGGCGAGCGCCACAAGCCCGCGTGTCATTCCCCCCGTCAAGGGCATGCGGCCCCGTATCTTGTGCATGTCAGTGATGTCCCCCGACCCCGACTGGCGGCAACTTACGCCGTGACCGTGCGGCAGTCCAGCACGCGATCATCAACGAAGAGCGAACGAGCGGAACCTTATGAGCGGCTTACCGCAGATTCTTCGGCATCGTCTGAGGTCGAGATGGCAGCCAGAAAAATTTTGCTACGCACAAAACCGATGCTTGACCGGCTTTAGCCGCAGCCTTAGATAGGCTTCGTGCTGCGGTGCAGCATAACGCTGGCTTGCGGCGCCGTTGCTCGTGTTCCGAGTTGGCCGGGCTTGCGAACGTTCTGAAAACATTGACCAGCAAGAGTCTGAAAACGTTGACCAGCAAGAGGACGGGAATGAGCAAGACAAAAATGGTCGATACGACGGCGCTGACGCAACCGGGCGCCGAGGCGGGCCCGGAGACGGACACGACGGCGAGCACGGCAGCGGCCGTGGCGGCCGCCCCGCGGGCGTTCGAGACGGCGGTGGGCGGGGTCAAGGAACGCACGACGGCGGCCGCCAGGGCCGCCGAGGACCACATGACGGCGGCCGCCAGGGCCGCCGAGGACGACATGACGGTGGCCGCCGGGGCCGCCGAGCAGACCAGGGACAAGGCACAGCAGACAATGGAGCGGGCAATGAAGACGGCGGAAGAGATGATGCAGTTCGGGCAGGGCAACGTCGAGGCGTGGGTGAAGTCGGGCCAGATCATGGTTGCCGGCCTCCAGGACCTCGGCAAGCAGATCGCGGCGACCGCGCAGGCGACGTTCGACGAGTCGATGTCGACCTTCAAGGCGATGACGTCGGCCCGCTCGGTCAAGGAGGCGATGGACATGCAGACCTCGCTGACCCGTGCCGCCATGGAGAAGGCGATGGCCGAGACCGGCCGCCTGACCGAGGCCTCCTTCAAGCTCGCCGAGCAGAGCGCGGCGCCGCTCGCCGCTCGTTTCTCGCTGGCAGTCGAGAAGTTCGGCCGCACCGCCTGACACGGGCGCCCCGGCCGGGAGATCGGGCCGGGAGAGCAGGGTTGTGCAGACGCACAGGGCCCGGGGCCGTCCCCCGGGCCCTTTTCGTTGCGGCGTCACCGGCCGAGACTGCGCCTTACTCTTTTCCCGGCGCGGCGCGATCCGATATGGTTCGCGGATTGGGCAGGATGCAGCCGGACAGGTGCGAGCCGCCGGGGAGCGACGTTCGGCATGCAGCGGGACGCCAACTCAATCCGTCCCGGGGGCAGGGCAAGGCGAGGAT
>DATAYA010000054.1:0-3128 GCA_036272815.1 Acetobacteraceae bacterium | reverse complement strand
CGCGCCCTCGCCCGCGGCCTCGCCCAGATCGCCGGCATCGCGGTCGAAACGCCAGAGACCAACCTCGTGTTCTTCGACACCGAAGGCACCGGGATCGAAGCCGAGGCGCTGGCCGAGCGCCTGATGGCGGAGGGTGTGATGGTCTCCGTGAGCGGCACGTATCGCGCCCGCGCCTGCACTCATCTCGACGTCTCGGCCGCCGACATTGCCGAGGCGCTGGAGGTGATGCGCGCCGTCGTGCGCTGATTTTCCGGGCGGCGCGGGCCTAACCTTCCCGCGCCACCCGGCCCGCGGCCAGGATGGTGCGCGCGACCAGGTCCGGATCGGTGACCTCGATGTGATATTCGCGCGCCGGACCGGCAGCACCCATCGCGATCTCCGGCCTGCGGTGGCGCATCGCGCTCGGGCGCGCGGCGAGCGCGGAAAAATGCAACTCGGTGAGCGCGGTCTCCTGCCGCACCCGGCCGATCGTCTCCGGGCCCAGCGCGCCGCATCCCATGACGATGATCCGGCCGGCCGCCTGCGCGTGCAGTCGCGCCAGCAGCTTGCTTCCCTCGATCGCCGTCGGCCGCTGCCCGCTGGTCAGCACGCGGTCGATGCCGCAGCGGATGAGAGCCTCCAGCGCGGCGTGCGGATCGGCGGTCACGTCGAAGGCACGGTGGAAGGTGACGGACGCCGGCCGTGCCGCCGCGGCCAGTGCCGTCGTGCGCGCCTCGTCCACCGTTCCGTCCGGCATCAGGCAGCCGATCACGATGCCCGCGACGCCAAGCTCCCGCAGCCGCTTGGCATCATCGAGCATGGTGGCGAATTCGGCGTCGGAATAGAGGAAGTCGCCGCCACGCGGGCGGATGATGACGTGGAAGGGAATGGTGGCCCGGCTCAGCGCCTGGCGCACCACGCCATCGCTCGGCGTCAGGCCGCCTTCCAGCAGGCTGGCGCAGAGTTCCGCGCGATCCGCACCGCCAAGCTGCGCCGCCAGCAGCCCGTCGATGCCCTCGACGCAGATTTCGATCAGTGGCGTGATCATGCAATCCCCTTCGACGCCACAGGGCGGCGCCGCGACCGCCGCACCACCGTGCAGTGCCGCGACGCGAGAGCCAAGGTCGCCGGATGATCGGTGCGAAATGCGCCCGAGGCTGTCGGTCCTGGCCAGACGTTCAAGACTGGTCCGGCACGCTGCGGCGTGCAACTTCGCGGGCAAGCCGGTCGAGGCGGAGCCCCGCCTTGCCTCCCGCCCGCCGCCCGTGGTCCCCTCCCACATGGCCGCCCGCACGCTCCGCCTCGCCGGCGCCCAGATGGGGCCGACCCAGCGCGCCGACCCGCGCGAGCGGACACTTGCCCGCATGATCGCCCTGCTCGACCGCGCGGCCGATGCAGGCGCCCGCCTCGTCGTCTTCCCGGAACTCGCCTTCACGACCTTCTTCCCCCGCTGGCTGCTGTCCGATGCCGAGCTCGACGGCTTTTTCGAGCCCGCGATGCCGGGGCCGCGGACCGCTCCGCTGTTCGACCGCGCCCGCGCCCGCGGGGTCGCGATCTGGGTCGGCTATGCAGAGCGCACGGAAGCCGGTGCCCGCTTCAACAGCGCCATCCTCGCCGGCCCCGACGGCACCCCGCTCCTGCATACCCGCAAGGTCCATCTGCCCGGCACCGTCGAGCCGCGCCCTGGTGCCCGCTTCCAGCAGCTCGAAAAGCGCTATTTCGCCTATGGCGACCGCGGCTTTCCGGTGGTCCGCGCGCCGGGGCTCGCGGACGCGGTCATCGGCGCGATGATCTGCAACGACCGCCGCTGGCCGGAAGCGTGGCGCGTGCTCGGCCTCGGCGGCGCGGAGTTGGTGCTGCTCGGCTACAATTCCGCCGCCTACGACCCGAACGGTGGCGAGGCGGAGGATGCGGCGCTGCGCACGTTCCATTCGCAACTCGTGGTGCAGGCCAACGCCTATATGAACGCGACCTGGGCCGTCGCCGTGGCCAAGGCCGGCGAGGAGGACGGCGCGGGCCTGATCGGCGGCTCCTGCATCGTGCGCCCCGACGGGCGCATCGCGGCTGAGACGCGGACGCTCGGCGACGAGCTGATCGTGGCGGATTGCGACCTCGACGCCTGTGCGCAGGGCAAGACCAAGATGTTCGACTTCGCAGCGCATCGCCGGCCGGAGGCCTACGGCCCGATCACTGGACAGGTGGGCGCCACGCCGCCCGCTTGACTGAATTCCATATCTCCATTATTGTGGAGATATGGATAAATCATCTGCCGTCGCATCCTTGGCCGCCCTTGCCCAGGAGACGCGGCTCGAGGTCTTTCGGCTGCTCGTGCGGGCGGGCGAGACGGGCCTGCCGGCGGGGCGCATCGGCGCGGCCCTTGGGCTGCCATCGGCGACGCTCTCGTTTCACCTCAACCAGCTCCGCCATGCCGGCCTGGTCGCGTTCCGCCGCGTGGGACGCTCGCTGATCTACGCGGCGCGGTACGACGCGATGGCGGACCTGCTCGCCTACCTCACCGAGAATTGCTGCCAGGGCGACCTCGGGGGCGACCTTGGGGGCGACGCCGCCGTGTGCCGCATCCCCGCCTGCGATCCCATCCTTCCAGGAGACACAAGCCATGAAGCGCATGCACGTGAACGTCTCGGTGACTGACCTCGCGCAGTCGATCGGCTTCTACAGCACCCTGTTCGCCGCGCAGCCGACGGTGGTGAAACCCGATTACGCGAAATGGATGCTCGACGACCCGCGCGTCAACTTCGCGATCACGACGCGCGGCAAGGCCGGGCTGGACCATCTCGGCATCCAGGTCGAGACCCCCGAAGAACTGCACGAGGTCTATGGCCGGCTGCGGCAGGCGGATCGCCCGGTGCTGGAGACGGGTCCCACGACCTGCTGCTATGCCCGCTCCGAGAAGGCCTGGATCACCGACCCGCAGGGCCTGGCCTGGGAGACCTTCCTGACCAGCGGCGCCAGCACGGTCTATGGCGACGACACCGATCTCGGCCCGGTGCGCATCGCGCACGGGGCGGCCGAGGCCACGCCGGGTGGTGCCTGCTGCTCGCCTGCGGCGGGCGTGCTGCCGGACCGGGCTGCGTGACCGGCGAGCCGTTCCAGGTCCTGTTCCTCTGCACCGGCAATTCCGCCCGCAG
>DATAYA010000053.1:0-2900 GCA_036272815.1 Acetobacteraceae bacterium | reverse complement strand
AGGGACTGCCACGGCGGAGCGGCGCCTCCGCTCACGCCCTCACTCCCAGGAACGGCGCATCGGTCTCTGCCAGCCGCTCGATCAACGCGGCTGGGCGCAGCGAAGCATCCCCGGTCTGCTCGGCCAAAGCCCGCAGCCGGTCGCGCAGGCGGCGGCTGCCGATCCGGTCCGCATACCACATCGGGCCGCCGCGATAGGCCGGCCAGCCATAGCCATTGAGCCACACGACATCGATGTCGCCGGGCCGGATCGCGATGCCTTCCTCCAGGATGCGCGCCGCCTCGTTCAGCATCGGCAGCAGCAGGCGGTCAAGGATCTCTTCCGGGCCAATCTTGCGGCGCCGGATCTGCAGTTTCTCCGCAGCCTCGCCGGCAATCCGGTCCACCTCCGGGTCCGGCGTCGGCTCGCGGCCCTCGTAGCGGTAATAGCCCGCGCCGGTCTTCTGTCCGAACCGCCCGGCTTCGCAGAGCGCATCGGCCACTGGCGCGGACTGCCCGCGCGCGCGCCGGATGCGCCAGCCGACGTCGAGCCCGGCAAGGTCGCTCATCGCGAACGGCCCCATCGGGAATCCGAAATCGGTCAGTGCGCGGTCGATCTCCTGCGGGCTGGCACCCTCCAGCAGCATCCGCTCGGCCTGCACGCCGCGCTTGTGCAGCATCCGGTTGCCCACGAACCCGTCGCAGACGCCGACCACGACCGGCACCTTGCCGATCACCGGCGCCACCGCGAGCGCCGTCGCCAGCGCCTCGAACGAGGTCTTCGCGCCGCGCACGATCTCCAGCAGGCGCATCACGTTGGCCGGGCTGAAGAAGTGCATCCCCAACACCGCCTCGGGCCGCCTGGTGCTGGCGGCGATCTCGTTCACGTCGAGCGTGGAGGTGTTGGTCGCCAGGATCGCGCCCGGTTTCGCGACCGCGTCGAGCGCCGCGAACAGACGCCGCTTGAGGTCCATCTCCTCGAACACCGCCTCGATCGCGAGATCGCCCTCGGCGGCGCGGTCGAACTCGGTCGTGCCGTCGATCAGTGCCATGCGCTGCGTCGGTGCCTCGGCCGGCAGGCTGCCGCGCTTCACCGCCGTCTCGTAATTGCCGCGCACCCGGTCGAGCCCGCGCGCCAGCGCGTCCTCCGCGGTCTCGATCAGCGTCACCGGGATGCCGGCATTGGCGAAGCACATGGCGATGCCGCCGCCCATCGTGCCGGCGCCGATCACGACCGCGCGCCGCACCGGCACCGGCTGCACCCCCGCCGGCATGTCGGGCAGCTTGCGGGCCTCGCGCTCGGCGAAGAAGGCGTGGCGCTGGGCGCGGCTCTCGTCGCTGCCCATCAGTGCCATGAAGCTCTCGAGTTCGGCCGCCATCGCCTCCGCGTAGGGCACGGTCACGGCGCGGCGCACGGCCTCCACGCAGGCGGAAGCCGCTGGCGCCCCCCGATGGCGTCGCAGCAGCGGTGCGGCCGCTCGGTCGATCAGGCCGGGATCGGCGCGGGCCGGCGCCAGTGCCTCGTCGCGGTCGCGCACGCGGCGCAGCGGCTTTCCGATCATCCCCTCCGCCCACGCGATCGCCGCGTCGGGATAGACGCCGTCAAGCACGGCATCGACCAGGCTCCCGGCCCGCTCCGCCAGCACCGGGTCGCCCGTGAGGATGATCCGCAGCGCCGCCTCGGCCCCTACCAGCCGCGGCAGCAGCACGGTGCCGCCGGCGCCGGGCAGCAGGCCGAGCTTGATTTCCGGCAGGCCGAGCCGCGCGCCCGCCCACGCGACGCGATAATGGCACCCGAGCGCCAGCTCCAACCCGCCGCCGAGCGCGAGACCGTGGATCGCGGCGACCACCGGCTTGGTCATCGCCTCGATCTGCGGGATCAGGTCGCGCAGCGTCGGGCTTTTCCGCGTGCCGCCGAATTCGGTGATGTCCGCGCCGCCCGAGAACGCCCGCTGCGTGCCGGCCAGCACCACCGCCCGCACTGCACCGTCGCCCTCCGCCTGCCGCAGCGCCTCGGCGATGCCCTCGCGCAGCGCGTGGCCGAGCGCATTGACCGGCGGATTGTCCATCACGACCAGCGCGACCGCGCCCCGGCGCGACAGTTCCACGGCGGCATTGATGCGGCCCATTGCCTCCCCTTTTCTTCTCGTGTGACGGCATCCTCCCCCGTCGGTCGCCGATTGTCACGTGCGGCGGAGACAGGCAGGCTGGCCGCCATGTCCATGCCCTCCCTGCTCGCCGGGCGGCTGTCGCTGCCGGTGATCGCATCGCCGCTGTTCATCATATCGAACCCGGCGCTGGTGATCGCGCAGTGCCGCGCCGGGGTGGTGGGATCGTTCCCCTCGCTCAACGCCCGACCCGCGGAGCAGCTCGACGACTGGCTCGCGGAGATCGCCGCCGCATGCGCCGGCACCGAGGCGGCGCCGTTCGCGGTCAACCTGATCGTCCACCGCTCGAACGACCGGCTGGAGCACGATCTCGCCCGCGTCGTGGCGCACCGCGTCCCGATCGTCATCACCTCGCTCGGCGCGCGGCCGGAGGTCAACGAGGCGGTCCATTCCTATGGCGGCATCGTGCTGCACGATATCATCAGCGATCGCTTTGCGCGGAAGGCGATCGAGAAGGGCGCAGACGGGCTGATCGCCGTCGCGGCCGGGGCGGGCGGCCATGCGGGGGCGGTCTCGCCGTTCGCTCTGGTGGCGGAAATCCGCGCCTGGTTTGACGGCTCGCTGGTACTGTCGGGCGCGATCGCGACCGGGGCGGCGGTGCTGGCGGCGGAGGCGATGGGGGCCGATCTCGCCTATGTCGGCTCGGCCTTCATCGCGACCGAGGAGGCGCGCGCCGACCCGCGGCACAAGCAGGGGATCGTGGACGGGCGGGCGGAGGACATCGTCTACACAAACCTCATCACCGGCGTGCACG
>DATAYA010000052.1:0-3623 GCA_036272815.1 Acetobacteraceae bacterium | reverse complement strand
TCTCCTTGACGGTCATCGGCACGCCGTGCAGCGGGCCGCCACCGCTGCCGCGCCGGTCGAGCGTCCGCGCCCGCCGCCGCGCCCGCTCGAAGTCGCGGACCACCACCGCGTTCACCCGCTCGTCGAGCCGCTCGATGCGCTCGATCATGTGGTCGAGCAGTTCGAGGCAGCCGATGCGCCGCCGCCGCACCATCGCGGCCATCCGCCGCGCCGAGGCGAACCCGAGATCCATGCGCGCCTCCTCCCTCCGAGCGCCGCGCTCAACCCATCGTCGCGTTGAAGAGCCCGCCGTCGAGCAGCAGATTCTGCCCGACGATGAAGCCGGACGACGCGCCGCACAGGAAGGCGCAGGCCTCGCCGAACTCGGCGGGCGTGCCGGGGCGGCCGGCGGGGGTGCTGCGCTCGCGTTCCAGGATGAAGCCGTCGACGTCCTGGCCGCGGCCCTCGGCCTCGGTGCGGGCATTGGCGCGCAGCCGGTCGGTGAGGAAATGGCCGGGCAGCAGATTGTTGATGGTGACGTTGTGGCGCGCCACCTGCCGGGCGATGCCGGCGACCACGCCGGTCAGGCCCGCGCGGGCGCCGTTCGACATGCCGAGTGTCGGGATCGGCGACTTCACCGAGGCCGACGTGATGTTGACGATCCGCCCGAAGCGGCGCGCGATCATCCCGTCGATCACCGAGCGGATGAGGAAGATCGGCGCCAACATGTTCGCCTCGAGGGCTGCGAGCCAGTCCTCGTGGCTGAACTTGCGGAAGTCGCCGGCCGGCGGCCCGCCCGCGTTGTTGACCAGGATGTCGGGGTCCGGACAGGCGGCCAGCGCCGCCGCGCGGCCGGCCTCGGTCGCGATGTCGCCCGCGACCGGGATCACCTCGGCGCCGGTCGCCCGGCGGATTTCGGCCGCGGTCTGCTCCAGCACCGCCGCCCCGCGCGCGGTGATGACGAGCGAGACGCCCTCGCGCGCCAGCGCCTCCGCGCAGCCACGGCCGAGTCCCTTGCTGGCGGCGCATACAATTGCCCGCTTGCCGTTCAGTCCCAAGTCCATAATTCGGTTCCTCCTGTTGTCACGCCGCGGAAAGCTCGGCAAAGGCGGCCCGCGCCGCTTGCGGGATCGGCAGCGGCCGCATGGCCGGGCGCTCCACCAGCACATGCACAAAATGTCCCTCGGCCGCCGCCGCTTCGTCGTCGTCGCGGAACACGGCGAGGTCGTAGCGCACCGAGCTGGACCCGAGCCGCGCGATCCGCATCCCGACCACGACCCGATCGGGGAAGGCGATCTCGCGCCGGAACCGGCAGGCGGTCTCGGCGACGACATAGACCGGGCCGCTCCCGCTCAGCGCGATCAGCCCGCGCTCGAGCAGGAAGCTCGTCACTGCGGTATCGAAGAACGAATAATACACGACATTGTTGACGTGGCCGAACACATCATTGTCGTGCCAGCGAGTCGTGATCGGGTGGAAGCGGCGGAACTGGTTGCGCCGGGCAGGTTCGGGTCGGTTCATGGCGGGAGCCGAGTGAAGCCGAATCGTTGCAATTCGTCCATGTGGAAATCGGCACTGAGCGGCATTTGCACGCGGCTGGCGTGCCGGGGATTCTGGCCGGTGCTGCTTTTCAACCCAGACGCGGCGAAAGGCCGGTCGGCGGTCCCGATTGCTGGATCGCGGAGAGCAGCCAGCGGCCGCCGGGCGCGCGCACGAAGGTCCAGAACTCGGTCGCGAGTGTGCGCACCGTGTCGCTGCCCTCGACCACACGGCCGCCGTTGTCGCGCGTCACGTCGAGCATCGAGAAGCGCATCGCGACGGTCGCATATTCGCGGGAGCCCTCCGACCACGATTCCGACAGATCGCCCTGCTCGAGCCGGACGTCGCTGACGCTGTTGTGCACGCCGCGGCTCGCCTGCTCCGAGAGTTCGTCGCCGAAATAGCTGACCATCTCGGGAGTACAGAGCGCCTGCAGGCTGCGCATGTCCTGCGCCGTCCAGGCCCCCTGCACGCGCTGGAGGATCTGCTCGAACTGCTGGAAATCCGCGCGCGTGATCGTGACCGGCGGACCGCCGCCCGGGACGCCGCCTGGGCCGCCGCCCGAACCCGGAACCGCCATATCGGGCGCGCCCTGGCGGGCGTAGCCGCCGGGGCCGGCGAACGCCGCCTCCCGGCGGTTCGCGAACATCCGCAACAGCCAGCGCACCACGAGGACGATGATCGCGATCTGCAGCAGCAGGCCGAGGAAGCCGCCGGCGCCGCCAATGCCGCCGAACAGGCCGCGCCCGAGCAGCAGACCGCCGATGCCGGCGCCGATCAGCCCGCCGAGGAAGCCGCTCGCGAAGCCTGAGCGCGCGCCGAAACCGCCGGGCGCAGAGCCCGGCGCGCCATAGCCGGCTCCCGGATTGCTGCGCGGCGTCATGCTGCGCTGCATCGGCGCGGCATAGGGCGCGGTACGGGTCGGTGCCGGCGCGGAATAGGTTCGCATCCCGCGGCTGCCGAACGAGCCGCCGCCGCCGGCGCGCGCAAGGGCCAGCGCCGGCGTGAGAGCCACGGCGGCTATGAGGACCACGGCCGCGAAGCGCGCGGCAAAAAGGCGGACGCGCTGTCGCATCGAACGGGGAACCTTTTCGTGCCGCCCGCCCATATAGGCGCTCGCGCGGCCGTGCGGCAGGGGGCGGTTCCGGCGGCCGACGCCCTTGCCAGCGCCGCGGCCCTCGCCCATGTCGAACCGATGGACGACGCCGAATTCGACCGCGCGCTGATCGCCGCCGCCTTCGACATCGCCGGCGAGACCGGCTGGAGGCGGCTCAGCGTCGCCGCGGCCGCGCAGCGTGCGGGCCTGCCGCTCGATCGCGCCCGTGCCCGGTTTCCCGGACGCGGCGCGGTCCTGATGCGGTTCGGGCTGCAAGCCGACCAGACGGCGCTGGAGACGATGGCCGGCGACACGCCGCGCGACCGGCTGTTCGATTTGCTGATGCGCCGCTTCGACGCACTCCAGGCGCATCGGGAGGGCGTGCTCGCGCTGCTGCGGGCGCTGCCGCGGCGGCCCGGGCTGGCGCTGCTGCTCGGTGTCGGGACGCGGCGCTCGATGCGCTGGATGCTGGACGCGGCCGGAGTGCCGACGCATGGCCGGCTGGGCCACGTACGCGCTCGCGCACTGGTCGGCATCTGGCTCTATGCCCTGCGCGCGTGGCAGGGCGATACCAGCGAGGATCTTGCCGCGACGATGGCCGCACTCGATCGCGGGCTCGATTTCGCGGCCCGCGCCGAGAGCTGGCTGCCCGCCGGGCTGCGCACGCCGGCACCGGCCGAGGCGGAACCGCCGCCAGACGGTCCGTTGCCACGCGATCCGCAGTCTGGGACAATCGCCGAGGAGTTGCCACCGATGCCGCCCTCGCCGATGCCGCCCACCCCGATGCCGCCGGCGCAGACCGGACCTGGGGTGCCGCCGGCGGTCTGACCACTACCCGCATACAGGAGGAAACGATGCCGAGCGACACGCCAAGCAAGACTGCCGGGAAAGCGGGCGAGGCCGCCCGCAAGAGCATGGACGCCGCGGCCGGCGTGGCCGGACAGATGGGTCAGGCCGGCAGCGATGCCGCCCGCGAATTCACCCGCATGTTCGCCGACATGAAGTTCCC
>DATAYA010000051.1:0-1815 GCA_036272815.1 Acetobacteraceae bacterium | reverse complement strand
CTCCACGTGCGGCAGCCCGCGGTGTTCGGCGTGCTCCGGGACGCCATAGTCGGTGACATCGCTGACCGCGTATGGGGCGTTGTCGCCAACCACGAGGTCGCCTTCCGCGCGCAGCAGATCGAGCATGATGCAGGCGAGGCGGGCATCGCGGTTGTACAGCACGCCGACCTGCATAGCGCGTGATTCGCCCTTGAACACCGGCGTGAAGCTGTGCATGGCGACGTAAACCGTGCGCCTCGATGCGGCCTGGCGTGCGTCGAGCAGCGCGCGAATGCGCGCGTGGTACGGCGTGAAGATCGCGGCCTGGCGTGCGTTGCGCTGTTCGGGTGTGAGATCGAGGTTGCCGGGGATCGGGGTGGACTCGCTGATGTCCGGAATTGAACTTGGCACGGACGGATTGCGGTTGCAGTCGATCACCAGCCGCGAATAGGTCTGCAGCACCGCGGTCGCGTCCAGGGCAGCGGAAAGCCGCTCGGTGACGCCGGCGATGCCGATGTCCCAGGCGATGTGCCGGTCCAAATCGCTGGCGGGCAGCCCAAGCCGGCCCAGGCTGCGGGGGATGGCGCGGCCGGCGTGATCGGCGGTGAAGAACAGGTCGGAACTCCCGTCATGGCGCAGCACCCGCACGGGTGAGGCTTCATCCGGCGCAAGCAACTCAGTCATCTCCGGTGCACCCACCACTCCGCTTCGAAGCCACGCAGTGTAATGGTGCCGTCCCGTGTCGCGCCAAGTCTCTCGGCGACCCGGATGGAGCGCGCGTTCTGCGGCAGGATGAAGCTGGCGAGCCGGGCGAAGCCATGGCGGCGAAATGCCCAGTCGCGCGCCGCGGCAGCCGCTTCGGACGCGAAGCCGTTGCCCCACGCGACGCGGGCGAGCGAATAGCCCAGCTCCGGCTCGGGCCAGTCGGCGGGGTGGAGAATGCCGGCGAAGCCGATGAAGCTGCTGTCCGCGAGACGCTCTACGGCGAACACGCCATAGCCACGCAGCGCCCACTGGCCGAGTGAGCGTTCCATGGCCGCCCAGGCCTGTTCGCGGGAGCGCGGGTCGTTGCCGCGATAGCGGCGCACCTCCGGGTCCGCCTCCATCCCCGCCCAGGCGTCGATATCCGCGGCGTGGAAGGCGCGGAGCATCAGGCGGCCGGTGTGCAGGGTCGGTATCTCGAATATCGTGCTCATGCCTTAGCATGGTCATGTCATGCCGGTTCCCGCCAGTCCGCTGCCGTCACTTGACGCTTTGCTGCGCCTGCCGGCAGCCGAGGTCCTGATCGCGCGGTTCGGGCGCACGGCCACAACAGGAGCGCTTCGATCGGAGCTTGCGAGCCGGCGGGCCGCGCGGGCATTTCCCGCGGCAGCGGAGGAGATCCTCCGCACCACCGGCGATGCGCTGGCGCGACGCTTCGCCGCGTCGCAGCGGCCGGTGTTCAACCTCACCGGCACGGTGCTGCACACCAACCTTGGGCGCGCGCCGTTGCCGCGGGCCGCCGCGGAGGCTGCTGCCGAAGCCCTTGCCGCCGCCACGACGCTCGAGTTCGACCTTGCCACCGGCCAGCGCGGCGACCGCGATGAACACGTGGCGCGGCTGTTGCGACAGATCACCGGGGCCGAGGCGGCGACCGTGGTCAACAACAATGCCGCAGCCGTGCTGCTGATCCTGAACACGCTGGCGTTGGATCGTGAGGTGCCGGTCTCGCGCGGCGAGTTGATCGAAATCGGCGGGGCGTTCCGGTTGCCGGAGATCATGGCGCGTGCCGGCGCGGTGCTGCGCGAAGTGGGCACCACTAACCGCACCCACGCCCGCGATTTCCGCGATGCGATT
>DATAYA010000050.1:0-22982 GCA_036272815.1 Acetobacteraceae bacterium | reverse complement strand
CGTAATAGGGCACGTCGCGCTCGAAGAACGTGACGCGGTGGCCCTGCGCCGCGAGGGCCGCGATCAGGCCGCGCCATAAGGAGGCGTGGCCGTTGCCCCAGGTGGAGCTGACGGCGAGGCCGAAGATCGCGATGTTCATGCCCCGGCCACCCGACGCTCCGACGCTGCCGGGGTTTGAACGATTTCGATCCGCCGGCGGTTGCAGCGCGCGTCAACGCCCAGGTCGACGCGCCCGGCGCCGCGTCGGTCAACGCGCCCGTCGCCGCGTCGCCACCGCCAGCACCGCGACCCCGAGCACTGCCGAGACGAACGAGGCGCTCAGCACCGCGAGCTTTGCCTCCTCGCCGGCCGGATGGGTGCCGAAGGCGAGATTGCCGATGAACAGGCTCATCGTGAAGCCGATGCCGCAGAGCAGCGCGCCGCCATAGAGCTGCGGCAGGGTCAGCCGCTCCGGCAGGTGTGCCAGGCCGAGCTTCACCGCCGCGAGCGTGGCGCCGAACACGCCGATCTGCTTTCCGAGCACGAGCCCGAGGGCGACGCCGAGCACCACCGGCCGGGTCAGCACGTCCGGCGGCATGGCGTCCAGGCGCAGGCCCGCATTCGCGAGCCCGAACAGCGGCAGCACGCCATAGGCGACCCAGGATTCCAGCCGGGCCTCCATCCGCCGCGCCGGGCTCTCCGGCCCGTCAGCCGCCTCCCGCATTGGTACGACGAACGCGAGCGCCACGCCTGCGATCGTCGCATGGATGCCGGAATGCAGCACCGCGGCCCAGAGGGCGACGCCGCCGAGCGCATAGGGCGTGACCGCGCGCACCCCCGCCCGCGCCATCGCGAACAACGCGAGCCAGATCGCCACCGCGATCGCCAGTGCGCCGAATGCGAGGTGTGCGGTGTAGAATCCGGCGATCACGATGATCGCGCCGAGATCGTCGATGATCGCCAGCGCCGTGAGAAAGACCTTAAGCGAGACCGGCACCCGCCGTCCGAGCACGCTCAGCGCCGCAAGCGTGAACGCGATGTCGGTCGCGACCGGGATCGCCCAGCCGCGCGCGACCGCCGGGTCGGCGTGGGTCGCCGCCAGATAGATCAGCGCCGGCACTGCCATTCCGCCGAGCGCCGCGATGCCCGGCGCTGCCAGCCGCGGCAGGCTGGCGAGCTGCCCCTCGGTGATCTCGCGCCGGATCTCCAAACTGACGAGCAGGAAAAACAGGGTCATCAGCCCGTCGTTGATCCAGGTGAACAGGGTCTTCGAGAAGCCGGCCGCGCCGAGCCGCACGTGCAGCAGCGCGAAATAGGTCGAGGCGGCGGGAGAGTTGGACCAGATCAGGGCGACGATGGCGGCCACGATCAGCACCGCGCCGCCGGCCTCGCCGCCGCGCAGGAAGCCGAGCAGCGTCGCAAACCGACGGGCGGCGGCGCGGGGTTTCTGCTTCTGTTCGGTCATCATTGTCCGCCCGCGTTCATGTCCGCCCATCTTTTTAGCCGCCCGTATCCTTGGTCGCCGGGCAACGCGGGCGCTGCGGCGACGTTGCGGAGAGACAAGCAATGCACGGCTTTCCTCCTCCCGCTGCGTGCCAGGCCGCGGAGGCGCAGGCGCGCTGGACGGCGGCGATGCGCGCCGGGGATTTCGCGACCGCTTGGGCAATCGGCGACGCCGTGCTTGCCGCGAGCGACCCGGCCGCGCGCGACGACCCGCTGCTTCCATACCACCTCCGCCGCGTCTGGGACGCGACGCCGCCCGACGGCCGCGACGTGCTCGTGCGCTGCTATCACGGGCTCGGCGACGTGCTGATGGCCGCGCGGCTGCTGCCGATGCTGCGGGCGCGGGCGCGGACGGTGGTGCTGGAGACGCCGCCGCCGCTGCACCCGTTGCTCGCCGGGATGGCCGATCGGCTGATCCCGTTCGATCCGACGTCGCCCGCCATGCCCTCGGGGTGCGACATTGAGCTGATGGAGGTCGCCCAGGTCCTGCGGTTGCGGGCCGACGCGGTGCCCCGGCCGCCCTATCTGCCGATGCCGGTGCCGATGCCGGTGCCCTTGCGGCTGGCGCGCCGCCCGGCGCTCGGCCTGTGCTGGCGGGCGGGAGAGTGGGATGCCGAGCGGTCGGTGCCGCTCGATGATCTGCGGTCGGCGGTTGGCGGCGCCGTGCTGGTGAGCCTGCAACGCGGCCCGGCAGCGGTAGAGGCACGGGGACCGGGCTTCGCCAATCCGGGCGATTGCTCGGGCGATGTCGGGCGCACGGCGGCCCTGATCGCCGGCGTCGATCTCGTGGTCACGGTGGACACGATGGTCGCGCACCTCGCGGGCGCGCTCGGCGCGCCGTGCTGCGTGCTGCTCAAGGCGGCGGCGGACTGGCGCTGGGGGGAGCCGGGCGGGCGCTCGCTCTGGTATCCGGCGCTGCGGCTCTACCGGCAGGAGCGGGCAGGGGACTGGCGGGCGCCGCTCACCGCGCTGGCCCGCGACCTCGGAAGCGGCACGGCGTTCAAAGCACCAGCACGCCCCGGTGCTTGGCCTTGGCGTCCGGCTCGACATGGATCGTGACGCTCAAGCCCTCCATCTCGGCCCGCAAGGCGGCCTCGATGCGGTCACAGATTGCGTGCGCCTCGGCGACACTCATCTCACCGGGCACGACGAGGTGGAATTCGAGGAAGCTGTTCCGCCCGGCGCGGCGCATCCGCAGGTCATGCGCCTCGATCGCCCCCAGCGCCGCGGCGGCGACGCAGGCGCGGACACGCCCCACCATTTCGCCGGGCGGCGCCTCGTCCATCAGCGCGCCCACCGACTCGCCGATCAGCCGCATCCCCGACCACAGGATATAGGCCGCGACCAGCGCTGCCAGCAGCGGGTCGAGGACGGCCCGACCGCTGACGGCGGCGACCGCAAGGCCGGCGACGATCCCGAGCGAGGTCACGACGTCGGACCAGAGGTGCCGCGCATCCGCCCGCAGCGCCGGTGAGCGCGCGTCCCTGGCTGCCCGGCCGAGCAGCAGCGCCCAGCCGGCATTCACGGCGGTGGCCGCAAGATTGAACGCGAAACCCGGACCGAGACCCGCGACCGCATGTCCGTGCTGCCAGGAGTGCCACGCCTGCTGCAGGATCAGGCCGGCGGCGAGCACGATCAGCACGCCCTCGATAACGGCGGCGAAGAACTCGGCCTTGGCGTGGCCATAGGGGTGTTTGTCGTCGGCGGGCATGACGGCAACCCGCAGCGCACCATAGGCGAGAACGGCGGAGGCGACGTTGACCACGCTCTCGAGCGCGTCCGAATAGAGCGCCACGCTGCCGGTCAGCCGCCACGCCGCGGTCTTGAGCGCGAACACGGCGAGGCCGATCGCGATACTGCCGACAGCGATGCGCTGCGCCCTCTCCAACCGCGTGCCCTGCCCCGATGCGCAAGGCGGCGCCTCTAGCAGAGGCGGACCGCTTCGTCATCGGGACCGGTGGAAGGCTCAGGAAAGGCGGGGAGGCTTCTCGTCGTAGACGGTGAGTGCGAGGATGACGAGGCGTTCCGCGGTGCCGGCATAGCCCGCAAGGTCCGCCTCGTGCGCGAGGTCGAGCAGGCGGTCGGCGAGGACCAGGGGGCTGAAGGCGAGGCGTGCAGTTTCCTGCGGGGCGGACTGCATCATGGAACTTTCTCCCATGTCATGGCCGGTTCTTCGGCTGGCAAATCCTGCACGCAAGCGGGCTACCGATCAGTTAACCGCATCACCTCCTGCAACGCCCGGATCCGCAGCGCCGATGCGAGCGGGCGCGCGGGCGCGCGGGCGGCATCGGTCTCCGTCACCAGGGCGGCGAGCGTGCGCCCCTGCCGGCGTGCGATCAAGGCGAGCGCATCCCAGAACTCGGGTTCGAGTGCGACACTGGTGCGGTGGCCGGAGAGCGTCAGGCTGCGCTTGACGAGGCCGTCGCGCTCAGATGCGGCCATCGAGCTTCGCGAGCGCCCAGGCGGCGGCTTCCGCCACGACCGGGTCGGCGTCGGCTGCCAGCCGCGCGGCGGCGGGACGCAGCGCCGGGTCGCCGGAGTTGCCGATCGCCACGGCAACGTTGCGGACGAAGCGGTTGCGGCCGATGCGCTTGATCGGAGAGCCGGCGAAGCGGGCGCGGAAGCCAGCGTCGTCGAGCGCCGCGAGGTCGGCGAGGCGGGGGGCTGCGAGATCGGCGCGGGCGGCGAGTTTGGCTTCGCGTCCGGCGGCGGCAAAGCGGTTCCACGGGCAGACGGCGAGGCAGTCGTCGCAGCCATAGATGCGGTTGCCGATCGCGGGCCGAAGTGCTGCCGGGATCGGGCCGCGATGCTCGATCGTGAGATAGGAGATGCAGCGCGTGGCGTCGAGCCGGTACGGCGCCGGAAAGGCGTCGGTCGGGCAGGCGTCGAGGCAGCGCGTGCAACGCCCGCAGCGGTCGGCGTGCGGCGGATCGGGCGGGATCGCGAGCGTGGTGTACAGTTCGCCCAGGAACAGCCAGGAGCCGTGGCGGCGGGAGACGAGGTTGGTGTGCTTGCCCTGCCAGCCGACGCCGGCGCGGTGTGCGATCGGCTTTTCCATCACCGGCGCGGTGTCGACGAACACGCGGCACGCGGCGCCGAAGCGGGACGCGACGAATTGCGCGAGATGCTTGAGGCGGCCCTTCAGCACGTCGTGGTAGTCGCGGTTGCGGGCATAGACGGAGATTGCACCGCGATCCGGGCGGCCCAGCACGGCGAGCGGGTCGTCGGCCGGCGCGTAGCTGGTGGCGAGCGCGATGACGCTGCGCGCCTCCGGCCAGAGCGCGCGCGGGTGGCTGCGGGCATCGGCGCGGTCGGCCATCCAGGCCATTTCGCCGTGCTGGCCGGCGGCGAGGAAATCCCGCAGGCGGTCGCGCGTCTCGGGCGCGAGCGCGGCGTCGGTGAAGCCGATCTCGTCGAAGCCAAGACTGCGGGCACGATCGCGGATCGCTTGTCTCGCGTCGGACGGTGGCCGCCCGGTCATGCCGGCGGCCTCGAAAACCCGGCCAGTGCCGCGCGCGCGTTCCGCCCGAGCACGGTCACGCCGTCGCCCGGGCGCACCACCGCCTCCGGCTCCGGCCGCTGCCGCACGGCGCTGCCGGCGTGCTCGATCGCGACGATCAGGAACGCCGAGGCGGCCGCCGCCTCGATCGCGGCGACCGGCATCCCGGCCCAGACGCTGCCCGGCTCGACGACCACGACCTCGAACTCAAGACCCATGCGACTCAGCTCGGCCTCGAGCGCGCGCGGGCCGCGCAAAGCCTCGGCACTGTCGGGAAACAGCAGCAGTTCGGCGATGCGCTCGGCGCCGATATGGGCAGGCATTACCACCCGGTCGGCGCCCGCGTGCAGCAGCTTGCGCTCGGTCGACGGCGCCTCGCCGCGCGAGATGATGGTGAGCGCGCGGTTGAGGCTCCGGGCGCTGAGCGTGATGAAGACGTTGGCCGCGTCGTCGGGCAGCACAGTCGCGAGCGCGCGGGCGCGGCCGATGCCGGCGCGCTGCAGTACGTCCTCGTCCGTCGCATCGGCGCACAGGCAGAGATAGCCGGCGCGCTGGGCCTCGGCACAGCGCGGCTCGCTCCGCTCCAGCACGATCAGGCCGGCGCCGGCCGCCGCGAGCTCGCGCGCCAGCATGTTGCCGATGCGGCCGAAGCCGCAGACGATGACGTGGCCTCTGAGGTCCTCGATGCGGCTGGTCACGCGCCTCTCGTCCAGGATCTCGCGGAACTGGGCCGCGGTGAAGAGCTGCACCAGTGCGCCGGTGACGAACAGCATCCCGGTGCATCCGAAGCCGATCAGGCCGATGGTGATCGCCCGCAGCGCGGGCGTGTCGATCGGCCGCACCTCGTCGTAGCCGACGGTGAACACGGTCAGCACCGCCATGTAGAGCGCATCGCCGACGCTCCACCCGGACAGCGTATAGCCGAGGATCGCGAGCGCCACCACGAGGGTGACGAAGGCCGCGCCGCGGGCGAGATTGCGGATCGGCGAGCCGAGCGCCCCGGCCGGCAGCCGCGGCGCCGGTTGCGCGCGCGGCAGGCCCGTGGCGCGCCGACCGTTCGGTCGCGACGGAACCATCCAGGTGTTTCCCCGCCCCATGTCCCGGTTCGGAAGGAGACACGGATGATGCCCGTTTGCACCCCCTCGCCGCGTGCCAAATCGTTGACGCTGGCGGCGATGAGCCTCGGCTACGGCGTCGTTCAGCTCGACGTCACCATCGTCAACACCGCCTTGCACAGCATCGGCGCGTCGCTGGGCGGCGGCGTGTCCGAGCTGCAATGGGTGGTCAGCGCCTACACGATCACGTTCGCAGCGCTGATCCTGACGGCCGGCGCGCTCGGCGATCGCCTCGGCGCGAAGAAGGTCCTCATGTCAGGCTTCGCCCTCTTCACCGCCGCGTCGCTCGGATGCGCGCTCGCGCCGGACGCGGCGATCCTGGTCGCCGCGCGGGCGGTCCAGGGTGCGGGGGCGGCGATCCTGGTGCCGAACTCGCTCGCGCTGCTCAACCATGCCTATCCGGAGGCGAGGGAGCGCGGAAGGGCGGTCGGCATCTGGGCCGCCGGGGCGAGCCTGGCACTCACGGTGGGGCCGCTGGCCGGCGGCGGTCTCATCGCCCTGGTCGGCTGGCGCAGCATATTCCTGGTCAATCTGCCGATCGGTCTCGCCGGGCTCTGGCTGACGGGACGCCATGCAAACGAGACCGAGCGATCGCCCGGCCGCGAACTCGACCTGGCCGGACAGGCGGCGGCGATCGGCGCGCTGGGGTGCCTGGCCGGCGCGCTCATCGAGGGTGGCGTGCGGGGGTGGAGCAATGCCTGGGTCGTCGCGGGCTTTTCCGCCGCCGCGGTTCTGGCCGGGCTGTTCGTGCTGCGTGAGATGCGGGCGCGGCAGCCGATGCTGCCGCTCGCACTGTTCCGGCGCAGGCTGTTCGCGCTCACCGCGGCGGTCGGGCTGCTGGTGAACGTGGCCTTCTACGGGCTCATCTTCGTGCTCAGCCTGTATTTCCAGCAGGTCAACGGCCTGTCCGCGCTGGCGACGGGCCTCGCCTTCGTCCCGATGCTGGGCGCGGTACTTCCCTCGAACCTGCTGGCGGCCCGTGCGACGGAGCGGTTGGGCGGCCGCGCGGTGATCGCCGCCAGCGCGGCCTTGGCCGGCGTGGGGTGCGCTGCCCTCCTCGGCACCGGCGCCGGCACGAGCTATTGGGCGATCGGCACGCAGATGGCGGCGATCGGCGCCGGCCTTGGACTGCTGGTGCCGCCGCTCACCTCGACGCTGCTCGGCAGCGTGGAGAAGGCGCGATCGGGCGTCGCGGCCGGGGTTCTCAACGCGACGCGGCAGACCGGCAGCGTGCTGGGCGTCGCATTGTTCGGCTCGCTGGTTGGCCGGGCGGACGCATTCATTGCGGGCATGCGCGTCGCGCTGGCGATCGCCACGATCCTTTTCCTGAGTGCGACCGTGATGATGATGATCTGCGGGCCACGCTATCGCCGTCGCGACCGCGGCCCCTCGATGTCGGGCAGCAGCGCGGTCAGCAGTCCGAGCGCCGGCAGGAAGGCGCAGACGCGATAGACGAAGCCGATGCTGGTCGCGTCGGCGAGCACGCCCAGCGCGGCGGCTCCGAGCCCGCCCATGCCGAAGGCGAACCCGAAGAACAGGCCCGCGACCATGCCGAGGCGGCCGGGCATCAGCTCGGTCGCATAGACCAGGATGGCGGCAAAGGCGGAGGCGAGCACGAGGCCGATCACGACCGACAGCACGCCGGTCCAGAACAGGCTCGCCCAGGGCAGCATCAGCGTGAACGGCAGCACGCCGAGGATCGAGCCCCAGATGACGTATTTGCGGCCGATCCGGTCGCCGATCGGACCACCGACCAGGGTTCCGATCGCGACCGCGCCCATGAACACGAACAGATGCACCTGGGCGGCCCGCACCGAGAGGTGGAACTTCGCGATCAGGTAGAAGGTGAAATAGTTGTTGATGCTGGCGAGGTAGAAATACTTCGAGAAGATCAGGACGATCAGCACCGCGACCGCGCCCCCGATCCGGCGCCGCGACAGCGCCGGGCCTGCGATCTGGACGCCGCGCCGGCGGGCCCCGGCCCGTGTCCGCCCGGCATACCAGCGGCCGACCCCGAACAGCACAGCGATCGCGAGCAAGGCCGCAGCCGAGAACCAGGCGATGCTGCCCTGCCCATGCGGCAGCACGATGAAGGCGGCGAGCAGCGGCCCGAGTGCGGAGCCGGTGTTGCCGCCGACCTGGAACACCGACTGCGCCAGCCCGAACCGCCCGCCGGAGGCCATCCGCGCGACGCGCGAACTCTCCGGGTGGAACACCGAGGAGCCGAGGCCGACGAAGGCGGCGGCGACCAGGATCGTCGCGAATCCCCCGGCGTGCGCCAGCAGCAGCAGCCCGAGCAGGGTGAATCCCATGCCGACCGCGAGCGAATAGGGCAGTGGACGCCTGTCGGCCGCCATGCCCACCATCGGCTGCAGCAGCGAGGCGGTGAGCTGGAAGCCGAGCGTGATGAGACCGATCTGCGCGAAGCTGAGCGAGTAGGAGGTCTTCAGGATCGGGTAGATCGCCGGCACCAGCGACTGCATCATGTCGTTGAGCAGGTGGCAGAAGCTGATCGCGAGCAGGACGCGGAAGATCGTCTGCTCCGGCGTGGGCGGCGCCGGTGCAATCGAAATCGGCGGCGGGCCGGCAAGGTCGGGCGAGGCGGCACTTGCGTCGTTCATCGGGCGTCGTTCATGCGGTCGGCGTCCTCAGCCGCGTCCGCGATACGGCGCGACCTCCTGCGGCGGGATCCACACCCCGTCCGGTGGCGGCCCCGACTGCCAGAACACGTCGATCGGGATGCCGCCTCTGGGATACCAGTAGCCGCCGATACGCAGCCAGACCGGCGCCAGCAGGTCAGCGATGCGATGCGCGACCGCGAGCGTGCAATCCTCGTGGAAGGCGCCGTGGTTGCGAAAGCTCGCGAGGTAATGTTTCAGCGACTTGCTCTCCACCAGCCACGCGGCGGGGACGTAGTCGATCACGAGATGCGCGAAGTCGGGCTGGCCGGTGATCGGACACAGCGAGGTGAACTCCGGCGCCGAGAAGCGCACCAGATAGCGGTCGGCGGGGTGCGGGTTCGCCACCCGCTCCAGCACCGCCTGGTCCGGCGAGGCGGGCAGGGGCGCGGCACGGCCGAGCAGCGTCGGGGCTTCGTCCATGCCGGCTCAGATGACGTCGGCGGGGGCCAGCGCGCAAGGGTGGGCCGGGTCGCCGCGCTCCACCTGGAAGGTGGCGTGCCCGATGCCGAACCGCTCGCGCAGCGCCGCCGAGGCCGCGGAGATCGTGCAGTCGTCGGGCGGCGCCTCGGGGCAGACGAGGTGGACGGTGAGCGCGGTCTCGGTCGTGCTCAGGCTCCAGATGTGCAGGTCGTGGATGTCGGCGACGCCGGGGAGCGATCGCAGCCAGTCGGCCACGGCGCCGCGATCCGTTCCCTCGGGCACGGCGTCCATCGCCATGCCCAGGCTCTGGCGCAGCAGGCTCCAGGTGCCGACGGTGATGACCACGGCAATCACGAGCCCCATGATCGGGTCGAGCCGCACCCAGCCGGTGAAGTGGATCAGCAGGCCGGCGATCACGACGCCGAGCGAGGCGCCGGCATCGGCCGCCATGTGCAGGAAGGCGCCACGCAGGTTCAGGTCGTGCTCCCGCCCGCGCATGAACAGCAGTGCGGTCGCACCGTTCACGGCGATGGCGGCCAGCGCCACCCACATCATTGCCAGTCCCGCGACATGACCCGGCGCGATCAGCCGACGGACGGACTCCAGCGCGATCGCGCCGACGCCGATCAGCAGCAGTGCCGCGTTGGCGAACGAGGCAAGAATGGTGCCGCGGCCATAGCCGTAAGTGCGCTGCGGCGTCGGCGGCCGGCGGGTCATCACGGCCGCCCACCAGCCGAGGCCAAGCCCCAGCACGTCGCCGAGATTGTGGCCGGCATCTGCGATCAGCGCGATCGAGCCGGCGAGCACGCCGACCACGACCTGCACGACGACGAGGCCGAGATTGAGGGCGACGCCGATCGCGAAGGCGCCGTCGCGCCGCTCGGGAACGCGGTGGTGGTGATCGTGGTCGTGGTCATGCGGCATCGTCGGGCTCCGGCGGCAGGCGCCAGGCGGCGCGCAGGTCGGCGGCGTGGGCGGCGAGGCGCCGCTCGAGGATCGCCTCGCGCAGGCCGCGCAACAGATTGTGATAATAGCGCAGATTGTGCCAGGTCAGAAGCATCGGGCCGAGCATCTCGCCGGCGCGG
Source organism: Acetobacteraceae bacterium (assembly GCA_036272815.1). GTDB lineage: Bacteria > Pseudomonadota > Alphaproteobacteria > Acetobacterales > Acetobacteraceae > DATAYA01. Next base: position 12,700 of record DATAYA010000050.1, on the reverse strand, counting down.
AACAGGTGGTGCAGATAGGCGCGCGTGTGCCGGATGCAGGCCGGGCAGCAGCACGCCGGGTCGAGCGGGCCGGGATCGGCAGCGTGGCTTGCATTGCGAAGGTTGAGCACGCCCGCCCGCGTGTACGCGCGCGCGGTGCGGCCGGCGCGGGTCGGGATCACGCAGTCGAACAGGTCGATGCCGCGGGCGACGGCGCCGATGATGTCGTCGGGCGTGCCGACGCCCATCAGGTAGCGCGGGCGGTCGGCCGGCAGCAGCGGTGCGGTCGCGTCCAGGACCGCGAACATTTCTGTCTGGCCCTCGCCCACGGCGAGGCCGCCGATTGCGTAACCTTCGAAGCCGATGCGGCGCAGCGCCTCGGCCGATCGCGCCCGCAGGTCGGGGAAGACGCCGCCCTGGACGATGCCGAACAGCGCGTAGCCCGTCCGCTCGGCGAAGGCCGACCGGCTGCGCGCGGCCCAGCGCATCGAGAGCGCCATCGACGCCTCGGCCTCTTCGTGGGTCGCCGGGAAGGGGGTGCATTCGTCGAACGCCATGCTGATCGTGGCGTCGAGCGCATGCTGGATCGCGATCGAGCGTTCGGGCGTCAGGCGATGGGCGCTGCCGTCGACATGCGAGCGGAAGGTGACGCCGCCCTCGTCGATTTTTCGCAGTTTGGCGAGCGACATGATCTGGAACCCGCCGCTGTCCGTCAGGATCGGGCCGGGCCAGTCCATGAAACGGTGCAGGCCGCCGAGGTCGGCGATGCGCTCGGGGCCGGGGCGCAGCATCAGGTGGTAGGTGTTGCCGAGCACGATCGCGGCCCCGGTCGCGCGCACGGCGTCCGCCGTCATGGCCTTGACGGTGCCGGCGGTGCCGACCGGCATGAAGGCGGGGGTTTCGGCCGGACCGTGGGCGGTGGCGAGCAGGCCGGCGCGGGCGGCGCCGTCGGTGGCCTGCGCGGTCCAGGCGAAACTCATGCGGTGCGTTCGAGCAGGCAGGCATCGCCGTAGGAATAGAAGCGATACCCCGAAGCGATCGCGTGCGCGTAGGCGGCGCGCATCCGCTCGGTTCCGGCGAAGGCGCAGACCAGCATGAACAGTGTCGAGCGCGGCAGGTGGAAGTTGGTCAGCAGCGCACCGACGCGGCGGAAGCGGTGGCCGGGGACGATGAAAAGATCGGTCTCGCCGGCGAAGGGTGCCACGCGGCCGTCCGGGGCTGCGGCGGTCTCGATCAGGCGGAGCGAGGTGGTGCCGATCGCGACGACGCGTTGGGCCGCGTTGATGGCGGCGGCTGCGGTTTCGGTGATCTCGCCGCGCTCGGCGTGCATCCGGTGCGCGCGCGGGTCTTCGGTGCGGACGGGCAGGAAGGTGCCGGCGCCGACATGCAGCGTGACGGTGGCGCGGGCGATGCCGGCGGCGTTGATCGCGGCGAGGAGGCCTGTGGTGAAGTGCAGCCCGGCGGTGGGGGCGGCGACGGCGCCGGGGCGGGCGGCGAAGACGGTCTGGTAATCCGAGGCGTCGTCTTCGGTCGGGCCGGACGGGCGGGCGATGTAGGGCGGCAGGGCGAGGGCGCCGGCGCGGGCGAGGGCGGCGTCGAAGGCGGGGCCGTCGCGATCGAAGCGGAGGGAGATGCCGCCGTCCGGGGCGCGGGACGCGACCGTGGCGGAGAGGTCGCCCGCGAAGTCGAGCACGTCGCCGGGGCGGAGGCGGCGGGCGTTGCGAGCCAGGGCGTGCCAGGTGCCGTCCGGGCGTGGTGCGTCGAGCGTGATGCCGATACGGGCGGCGCCGCGGCGAGCCTCGAGCTGGGCGGGGATGACGCGGGTGTCGTTGGCGACCAGCAGGTCGCCCGGACGCAGCAGCATCGGCAGGTCGCGGATGATGTGGTCGGTGAGCGTGGCGGCGACGTGCAGCAGCCGCGCCCGATCGCGTGGCCGGGCGGGATGTTGTGCGATCCGGTCGGGCGGAAGCGTGAAGTCGAAGGGGTCTGGGGCCTGCGGGGTCGAGGGGCGGCGCCCCTCGTCTGTCTCGTCGCTCAAGCCGGCGTCGGCGCCACGCGCCGCAGCACGCGCACCAGCGGCACGCTGATCGCGACTGCCCAGAATTTGCCCACCACCTGTCCGGGCAGGAAGGCGAGGCTGCCGAAGGCGAGCCAGAGGAACACGACGGAATCGATCACCAGTCCCGCGATGGAGGATGCGAGCAGGGCGGCCAGAAGGCGTTTGCGCTGCAGCGGCGTGTAGATCGCGAGGTCGGCGAGTTCGCTGAGCAGGAACGCGGCGGCGGAGGCGGCCACCAGGGCGGCGGGGGCGATGAATGCCGAGAGAGCCGCGCCGAGCACGATCGCCGTGGCCGAGACGCGCAGGCCCAGGCATCGCTGCACCACGTCGCGCAGCACCAGGGCCGCGCCGACGGTCAGCACGCCCGAGGGCGCCATCAGTCCCGGAGCCACGGGAACGAGGCAGGGCGCGCCGGCCGGGCAGACCGTGCCGAAATTGCCGATCATCCAGTTGGCCAGCGGGATCATCGCAAGGAAGCAGGCGAAGGCGGTCCAGCCGACGCGGCGCGCGGCGGCGTGGTTCATGCGCTGAGATAGGTCGCGATCTCGACCAGCGTGCCGTCCGGGTCGCGGCAATAGACCGAGCTCATCGGCCCGAGCGCGCCGGTGCGCGGCACCGGGCCCAACTCGATCGTGACGCCGCAATCGTGCAGGTGGCCCACGACCTCGTCCCAGCCGACGGCGACGATGAAGCAGAGGTCGCCGGCGCCGGGCGCGGTGTTGGCGGCGGCGATCCATTCCGCGCGGTCGGCATCGGTTGGACGGAGATTGAGCTTCTGGCCGCCGAACTTGAGCGCGGTACGGCGGTCGGGGCCGAACACCTCGCGCTCCATGCCGAGCACGCGCTGGTACCAGGCGGCCGTCTCGTCCACGTCACGGCAGTTCAGCACGACATGGTCGATGCGGTCGATCGTGAAGCGCATCAGCCGATGTCCTCGTAGAAATCGTGGCCCTTGTCGTCGATCACGATGAAGGCTGGGAAGTTTTCCACCTCGATGCGCCAGACGGCCTCCATGCCGAGTTCCGGGAACTCCAGCACCTCGACGCGGCGGATGCAGTCCTGTGCGAGGCGCGCGGCCGCACCGCCGACGCTGCCGAGGTAGAAGCCGCCATGCGCGCGGCAGGCGTCGCGGACGGCGCGCGAGCGGTTGCCCTTGGCGAGCATCACGAGCGAGCCGCCGGCGGCCTGGAACTCGGCGACGTAGCTGTCCATCCGCCCGGCCGTGGTCGGGCCGAAGCTGCCGGTGGCGTAGCCGTCCGGCGTCTTGGCGGGACCGGCGTAGTAGACGGGGTGGTTCTTGAAATAGTCGGGCATGCCCTCGCCGCGATCGAGGCGCACCTTGAGCTTCGCGTGCGCGATGTCGCGGGCGACGACCATGGTGCCGGTGAGCGAGAGCCGCGTCCTGACCGGATGCGCAGAGAGCGCGCGCAGGATCTCGGGCATCGGCCGGTCGAGGTCGATCGGCACCGCCGCGTCGCCGAGATGGGCGTCGGTGGTCTCGGGCAGGTATTTCGCCGGGTCGCGCTCCAGGGCTTCGAGGAACACGCCGTCGGGCGTGACCTTGGCGAGCACCTGGCGGTCGGCGCTGCACGAGACGCCGATGCCGATCGGCAGGCTCGCGCCGTGCCGCGGCAGGCGGATCACGCGCACGTCATGGCAGAAATACTTGCCGCCGAACTGCGCGCCGATGCCGCTGCGCCGGGTCAGGTCCAGGACGGCCTGTTCCATGTCCACGTCGCGGAAAGCGTGACCGGTGCGGCTGCCGGAGGTGGGCAGCGTGTCGAGCCAGCGGGTCGAGGCGAGTTTTACTGTCTTGATCGTGAGTTCCGCCGAGGTGCCACCGATCACGATGGCAAGGTGATAAGGCGGGCAGGCCGAGGTGCCGAGCGTCCTTATCCGTGTCTCCAGCCAGGACAGCAGCCGTTCCGGCGAGAGAACGGCACGCGTCTCCTGGAAAAGAAAAGTCTTGTTGGCCGAGCCACCACCCTTGGCGACGAACATCAGGTTCAATTCGTCAGCGTGATCGTCGCCGGGGGCGGCCGCGATGTCGAACTGGACGGGCAGGTTGTTGCCGGTGTTGACCTCCTCGAACATCGACAGCGGCGCCATCTGCGAATAGCGCAGATTTGTTTCGGTATAGGTGCGGTGGACGCCGAGACTGAGCGCCTCCTCCTCGTTGCCGTCGATCCAGACGCGCTGGCCCTTCTTGCCGAACACGATGGCGGTGCCGGTGTCCTGGCACATCGGCAGCACGCCGCCGGCGGCGATGTTGGCGTTCTTCAGCAGGTCGAGGGCCACGAAGCGGTCGTTCTCGGAAGCGTCCGGGTCGTCGAGGATCGCGCGGAGCTGCCGCAGATGACCGGGCCGCAGCAGGTGCGAGACGTCGCGGAACGCCTCGAAGGCCAATGCGGTCAGCGCTTCGGGTGCGACGCGGGTGATGCGGCGGCCGTCGCAGGCGAGCGTCGAGACGCCCGCGATCGCGAGCCGGCGCCAGGGCGTCGCGTCCGGGCCGAGCGGGAACATCGGCGCGTAGGCGAAGCCACCTTGGCCAAGCCCGGGAGGCTGGGGCAGCGGCGCGTTCATGCGGGGATCACTCCTTGGGCGGGCTGCGGCGGCGGAACGCATCGAGGCTGACCACCTGCGGCTTCTCGGGCGGCGGCGCAGGCTCGCTCTCGGGCGCTGGCAGCTCCGGCGCGGCCGCGGGCTCGACGGGCGGGCGGAAGCGCAGGCCGAGCCGCACATGCGGATCGGCGAAGCCGGTCAGCGCGCGGAACGGGACGCTGAGCACGCTGGGGACGCCGCCGAACGACAGGCCGACGCTGAATCGGGCCGCCGCCTGGTCCACCTTGAGGTCCCAGTACTGGTGCTGCAGCACGATCGTCATCTCGGTCGGGTATTGGGCGAGCAGGCGCGGCGGAACGGTGACATCGGGGAAGTCGGTGCGGAAGGTAACATAGAAATGGTGACTGCCGGGCAGGCCATTGGCGGCAGCGTAGGCGAGTGCCCGCACCGCCACCTGGCGCAGCGCCTCCTCGGTCCAGTCGTCATACGGCAGCAGGCTTTCCGGCGGCTGCTGCGGGTCCTCGGTCATCCGGCTCCCTCGCTCACTCGCGCGACCCATAGCGCCTGACCCGCCCCCGGCCAAGAGCGGCCGCCGTCCGCGTTGGGCGCGGAATAAATCGGCGCCCCGGCCAGTCCTGTTCCCGATAGCGCAATCGGAGGAGGTCAGGATGCGTAGGTCGGAACCGGACGGCATGGGTCGGCGGCGGGCGCTGGAATGCATGGCATGGGCCGGAGGCGGCGCGCTGTGGACGGTGGTCGGCGGGGTGCCGCGGTCGGCGCTGCTCGGCGGCGGGGCGCAGGCGGCGACGCTCGCGGACGGCTTCAGCTTCGTGCAGATCAGCGACAGCCATATCGGCTTCCACAACCCGCCCAACCCGGACACGCCGGCGACGCTCGCCGCCGCGATCGAGACCGTGCGCCGCACCAAGGGCAATGCGGGGCTGATGATCCACACCGGCGACGTGAGCCACCTGTCGGCCGACGCGCAGTTCGACACCGCGCACCGCATCATCCAGGACGCCGGCCTGGAGACGCATTTCGTGCCCGGCGAGCACGACGTGCTGATCGACAACGGGCGCGGCTTCTTCGCCCGCTTCGACAAGGCGGCGAGCACCGGCGGCTGGTACAGTTTCGACCAGGGCGGCGTGCATTTCGTCGGGCTGAACAACGTGCAGGATTTGAAGGCCGGCGGCATGGGCGCGCTGGGCAACACGCAGCTCGAATGGCTGGAACGCGACCTCGCGCATCGCTCGGCGAGCCAGCCGATCGTGGTGTTCGCGCACATCCCGCTCTGGGTCGTCTACGAGAAATGGGGCTGGGGTACGAGCGACGGCGCGCAGGCGCTGTCCTACCTGCGCCGGTTCGGCTCGGTGACGGTGCTGAACGGGCACATCCACCAGGTCGTCCAGAAGGTGGAAGGGACGATCGCGTGCCACACCGCGCGGTCGACCGCCTTCCCGCAGCCGGCACCGGGCAGCGCGCCGGCGCCGGGGCCGATGCAGGTGCCGGCCGCACGGCTGCGCTCGTTCCTCGGCATCACGGAGGTGCGCGTGGTGCGCGGGCAGCACCAGCTTGCCGTGACTGACTCCACCCTGGCCGCGTGAGGGGAGAGGGCAGATGATACGTCGCATGATCCTCGCCGCTGCCCTGCTCGGCGCCGCACCGACCGCATACGCCGCCGATGCTGCGGTCTCGATCAGCAACTTCACCTTCTCGCCGCAGGTGCTGACTGTCCCGGCGGGAACGCGCGTGGTGTGGACGAACCGCGACGACACCGTGCATCTTGTGGCGGGAACGCCGCCTGCCACGCTGCGCTCGCCGCCGCTCGACACCGGCGACCACTACGGTTTCCTGTTCGCGACGCGCGGCACCTATCGCTATTTCTGCGCCTTGCATCCGATGATGACCGGAACGATCGTGGTGAAGTGACGGCTCTCGCTTGTCTTGGAGTATTCCGTGCCGCAGCCGGACGTCGCACCGGGGCAGCGCTTCGAGGAATTGGCGCTGCCCCACCTGGATGCTGCCGCCAATCTGGCGCGCTGGCTGGTGCGCGACCCGGCGCTGGCCGATGACGTGGTGCAGGATGCGATGCTGCGTGCGCTGACCTATTTCCCGACCTTCCGCGGCGGCAGCGCCCGCGCCTGGCTGCTGCGGATCGTGCGCAATGCCGCCTATGACCGGCTGGCTGAGCGGCAGGGGCGCGACGCGCGGGAGGTGGCAATCGAGGGCGGCGCGGATGATCCGGCGCTGGACGTGCCCGATCCGGGTGCCGGACCGGAAGCCGCGATGTCCGGGCGACAGGACCGCGTGCGGCTGCGGCGCGCGCTCGATGCGCTGCCGGTCGAGCAGCGGGAGTGCCTGATCCTGCGCGAGCTGGAGGAGCTTTCGTATCAGGAGATCGTGCGCGTCACAGGAGCACCGATCGGCACCGTGATGTCGCGCCTGTGGCGCGCCCGGCAGGCGCTGCTGCGCATGCCCGCGACGGTTTCCCATGACGCCTGACCCGCACGCCGCAGCCTGCGACGAGATGCGGCTGCTGATCCAGGCCGAGGTCGACGGCGAGATCGACGCCGCGCGTGCCGCGGCGCTCGCGGCTCATGTCGCCGAGTGCGCGGGCTGTGCCGGGACGCGCGAGCGGCTGGTGGAATTGTCGGCGGCCCTGCGTGAGGCGCTCCCCGTCCACGCCGCCTCGCCGGCGCTGCGCGAGGCGGTGATGCGGCAGCTCGCCGCGGCGCAGGTGCGGGCCGCCGCTCGCCCCGCGCTCAGCTCGCAGATCCTGCGGCGCTGGCGTGAGGTGATCGCGTTCGGCTCCGGCTCGGCGGTGGCGGCGGTGCTGGTCTTGGCGCTGCTGCGGCCGGGCGCGGGCGGCAGTGTCGCCGAGGCGGTCGCCTCCGCCCATATCCGCGCGCTGCAACCGGGACATCTGACCGACGTGATCTCGACCGACCAGCACACCGTCAAGCCGTGGTTTGACGGCCGGCTGGATTTCGCGCCGCCGGTCAAGGATCTTGCCACGCAAGGATTCCCCCTCATCGGTGGCCGGGTGGACTATCTCCAGGGGCATCCGGCGGCGGCTCTGGTCTATCGCCGCGCCAAGCACGTGATCGACCTCTATGTCTGGCCCGCGAACGGCGGCCCGACCGCCCCGCGCATCGGCCTGCGCAACGGCTACAATCTCGTCCGCTGGCGGCAGGACGGGATGCAGCTCTGGGCGGTCTCGGACGTGGAGGCGGCGCAGCTTCGGGCTTTCGTGCATGACTGGCGCGCCATGCCATAGTCGCCGGGTGCGACCGATCACGGATTCGTTTTCAAACCGGCTCCGGCTTGCTAGGATGGAATGATTCCAGGAAGGCAAGACGCATGCGCCCCATCCCCACTGGCCGACCGCGGCCGTCGGCATTGCGGTCGACGTTGATACTCGTCTGTGCGCTGCTGGCCGGCTGCTCCAGCCGGGCGACGACGACCGGGAACTACGTGGCGCGCGGGGCGGCGGGGCTGCCCAAGCCGACCATGGTCGTGGTCGAGGATTTCTCGGTGAATCCGAGTGCGGTGCGCGTTGATCAGGGCATTGGCGGCGTGCTGCGCAGGGACGTGAGCGGGACGAGCAGCGCCGATTCGCAGGTGACCGACGCCGACGGCGTGCGGTTCGGCATCACCGACGGGCTGACCCGCGCGATCGGTGGCATGGGCCTGCCCGTGCAGCAGGCGACGGCACAGTCGCCGGCCGGCCCCTACGTCGTGGTGCGCGGACAGGTGCTCGGGATCAACGAAGGCAATCGCACGCGCCGCACGGCATTCGGCTTCGGCGCCGGCAAGAGCAGCGTGCGCGCAGCGGCGCAGGTGATCTACATCGCCCCCGGCGCCCAGCCGCAGCTGCTGCAGACCTATCAAGGGAGCGTCGATAGCGGCCACATGCCCGGCCTCGCGGCCGGCGCGGCCAGTGCGGCGGGTGGCGACGCAGCGGCGGCGGTGGCAAACGGCGGCCTGCAGGTCACGAATGCCGGCCGCGCCGATGTGAGCGCGGAGGCGAAGCGGCTCGGCACCCGCATGGCGGTGAACATCGGCGGGCTGTTCGCCGAGCAGGGCTGGATCCCGCAATCGGCGGTGCCTAGGCCCGCTTTGCGCTGATGCCGCGGGGCGGAGGCGGGGCGATGCGCGGGGCGATACGGGCGGGACTGGCGCTGCTGACGCTCCCCGGGCTTGCCGCCTGCAAGCCTGCCAACCGCTACGCCGCACCGCCGCCGCCGGTGGTGGGCATCGCGCGGCCGGAGCAGCGGACGATCACGCGCTATCTGGCCACCACCGGCACCACGAGCGCGATCAACTCGGTCGATCTTGTGGCGCGCGTGCAGGGCTTCCTGCAGGCGCAGACCTACGAGGACGGCGCCACCGTCACCAAGGGCACCAACCTGTTCACGATCGAGCCGCTGCCGTATCAGGCGAAGTTGCAGCAGGCGCAGGCGCAGGAGGCGGCGGCGAAGGCGCAGCTCGTGCAGGCGGATACCGAGTACAACCGGCAGGCAAGCCTCGGGCGCAGCGACTTCTCCTCGCAATCGCAGGTGGATCAGGCGCTGGCGACGCGCGACACCGACCGCGCCAACCTGCTGAGCGCGCAGGCGAACACCCAGCTCGCGGCGATCAACTACACCTATACCCGTGTGACCGCACCGTTCGACGGCACCGTGACCGCGCATCTGGTCTCGGTGGGCGACGTGGTCGGCGGTGGCAACACGATGACCAAGCTCGCGACGATCGTGCAGTTGGCGCCGATCCATGTCGATTTCAGCATCAGCGAGCAGGACGCGGAGCACATCCGGGCGGCGATGGCGGCGAAGGGGATCACGCTGCACTCGCTCGGGCCGATACCGGTCGAGGTCGGCTTGCAGACCGAGACCGGCTATCCACACGCCGGCACGCTCGACTACGTGGCGCCGATGGTGAGCGCCGGGACCGGCACGCTCTCGGTGCGGGCGGTGTTCCCGAACAAGGATATCGTGCTGCTGCCGGGCAGCTTCGTCCGCGTGCGGCTCCCGTTGCAGCACGATGTGGCGGCGTTGCTGGTGCCCGACGTCGCGGTCGGCGCCGACCAGGCCGGGCGCTACGTGCTGGTGGTGGGACCGGACGATCTGGTGGCGCAGCGGCGGGTGCAGCCGGGCGTGCTGATGGGCCAGATGCGGGTGATCGACAGCGGGCTGAAGCCCGCCGACCGCGTGGTGGTCGCCGGATTGCAGGCCGCGGTGCCGGGCGAGAAGGTCGTGCCGAAGCTGCAGACCGCCTCGCTCGTGCGTTGAGAGCCAGGCCGTGATCTCGAAATTCTTCATCGAGCGGCCGGTCCTCGCCAACGTCATCGCCTTGCTGATGGTGCTGATCGGCACCGTGGCGCTGTTCACGCTGCCGGTCGCGCAATACCCGAACGTCGTGCCGCCGACGGTTTCGGTGACGACGCGCTATCCGGGCGCCAGTGCGCAGACGGTGATCGACACGGTGGCGCTGCCGATCGAGCAGCAGGTCAACGGCGTGCAGGACATGCTCTATATGCAGAGCACGAGCGCGTCGGACGGCAGCTACAGCCTCGTCGTCACGTTCAAGATCGGCACCGACCTCAATTTCGCGCAGGTGCTGGTGCAGAACCGTGTCACTGCCGCATTGGCGTCGCTGCCGCAAGCGGTGCAGACGCAGGGCGTCACGGTACAGCAGAAATCGACCGCGATCCTGCAATTCGTGGCGCTGACCGGCACCCGCCCCGAGCAGAACGGCCTTTACTTGAGCAACTATGCAACCATCAACCTGGTCGATGCGCCTGCGCGCCTGCCGGGCGTGGGCGACGTGACGGTGTTCGGCGCCGGGCAATACGCGATGCGCGTCTGGCTCGACCCGCAGCAGCTCCGCGCCCGGGGATTGACCCCGCAGGACGTCATCCAGGCGATCCAGAGCCAAAGCCAGCAGGTCACGGCGGGCCAGGTGGGTGCCCCGCCCTCGCCCGGAGCGGCGTTCCAGTACACGGTCAGCCTCGAAGGGCGGCTGAGCGATCCGGCGCAGTTCGGCGCCATCATCGTCAAGACCGAGAAGGGGACCAACGGACGCGTCACGCGGGTGCGCGACGTCGGGCGCGTCGAACTGGGCGCGCAGACCTACGGGCAGGCGTTCACGGTCGACGGGACGGCCGCCGCCGCCATTGCCATCTTCCAGTCGCCGGGTGCAAACGCGTTGCAGGTCGCGCACGAGGTCGACGCGACGATGACGACCCTCTCCCGCGCCTTCCCGCCGGGGCTGCACTATTCGGTCCCGTTCGACACGACGAAATTCGTCGCCGCCTCGATCCACGAGGTCTACAAGACGCTGATCGAGGCGGCCGTGCTCGTGCTGATCGTGATCCTGGTGTTCCTGCAGGATTGGCGGGCGATGCTGGTGCCGGCGACGACGGTGCCCGTCACCATCATCGGCGCGTTCGCCGCGATGGCGGCCCTTGGCTTCACGATCAATCTTTCGACACTGTTCGCCGTCGTGCTCGCCATCGGCATCGTGGTGGACGACGCGATCGTGGTGGTCGAGGGCGCGGCGCACCACATCGACCTGGGGCTCGCTCCCGTCGCGGCCGCGATCCGCGCGATGGGCGAGCTGTTCGGACCGATCATGGGCATCACGCTGGTGCTGATGTCGGTGTTCCTGCCGGCGGCGTTCCTGCCGGGGCTCACGGGGCGTCTCTATGCGCAGTTCGCGCTGGTGATCGCAGCGACAGCGCTGATCAGCGCGGTCAATGCCGCGACGCTGAAACCGACGCAATGCGCGCTTTGGCTGCGCCCGACGGTGCCGCCGGAGCGGCGCGCGGCTCCGTTTCGTGCGTTCAACGCGCTCTATGATCCCATCGAACGGGGATACGCGCGCCTGATCGGGCGAATGGCGCGGCACGCGGCGGTCATGGCGGTGGCGGCGGTCGTGCTGGTCGGCGTCGGCATCTGGGGCATCCTCGGCATTCCGACCGGGTTCCTGCCGGTCGAGGACCAGGGCTATTTCCTGGTCTCCGTGCAACTGCCGGATGGTGCGGCACTCGGGCGTACCGAGAGCGCGCTGGCAGAGGTCACGCGCCTTGCGCGCAAGGTGCCGGGGGTCGCTCAGGTGCTGACCGTTGCGGGCGTTTCCGTGCTCGACAATTCCGCGAGCCTGTCGTCGGCGGGCGTGGCCTACGTGATGCTCAAGGACTGGGGCGCGCGCGGCAAGGGCGAGGGCCTGGCCGCGATCTATACGAACCTGAACCGTGCGCTCGGCCGGTTGCCGGACGCGCAGGCGCTGGTGCTGCCGCCGCCGCCGATCCAGGGCATCGGCAACTCGGGCGGCTTCACGATGGTCGCCGAATTGCGCAACGGCAGCTTCGACTACGGCGAGCTGCAAGGCATCACGCACACGATGATCGTGCGCGCCAACGCGCAATCCGGCCTGACGCACGTCGCCAGCACCTTCCGCGCTTCGACGCCGCAGCTCCGCATCGACATCGACCGCGTGAAGGCGGCGACGCTGCATGTCGCGCTGAACGACGTCTTCCAGGTCCTCTCCGGCTATCTCGGGTCCGCCTACGTCAACCAGATCACCAAGTTCGGCCGCGTCTTCCAGGTCTACGTACAGGCCGACACGCCGTTCCGCGCGCGGCCGGCCGACATCGACCACCTCTGGGTGCGCAACAGCGACGATGCCATGATCCCGCTCGGCACGATTGTGCAGGTGCATGAGACGGTCGGCCCGTCGCTGGTCAGCCTCTACAATCTCTATCCTGCGGCGACGATCAACGGCTCGCCCGCGCCCGGCTTCAGCTCCGGTCAGGCGATGTCGCTGATGGAGCAGATCGCGGCAAAGACCCTGCCGCCCGGCACCGGGTATGACTGGACCGCGATGTCGCTGCAGGAGAAGCTGGTCGGCAGCGAGATCGTCTATGTGTTCGCGCTCGCGATGCTGCTCGTCTATCTCGTGCTGGCGGGGCAGTACGAGAGCTGGTATGCGCCGATCTCCGTGATCGTGTCGGTGCCGCTGGCGCTGCTCGGCCCGGCGATCGTGCTGCAGGCGGCAGGGGCGGCGAACAACCTCTACACGCAGATCGGGCTGATCCTG
>DATAYA010000049.1:0-3744 GCA_036272815.1 Acetobacteraceae bacterium | reverse complement strand
GGTCGCGGCATCGCGTCCGGTGCGTCCTGACGAACCGCTCGAGCCGCAGCGGCATGGTGGCGATGCGCGCCCGGACGTGGCGGCGCCGCTCGACCAGCGCTTCACCTTCGAGGCGTTCGTCGTCGGCAAGCCGAACGAGTTCGCCTATGCCTGCGCGCGGCGCGTCGCCGAGCAGCCGGCGAGCCAGGGCTTCAACCCGCTGTTCCTCTACGGCGGCGTCGGCCTCGGCAAGACGCACCTGATGCACGCGGTCGCCTGGGAGTTGGCACGACGCGCGGCCCCTCCGACGGTCGCCTACATGTCGGCCGAGAAGTTCATGTACCGCTTCATCGCCGCGATCCGCAGCCAGGCGACGATGGAGTTCAAGGAGCAGCTGCGCAGCGTCGACGTGCTGATGATCGACGACCTGCAATTCCTGATCGGCAAGGACAGCACGCAGGAGGAGTTCTTCCACACCTTCAACGCGCTGGTCGATGCCGGCAAGCAGATCGTGGTATCCGCCGACAAATCCCCCTCCGATCTTTCCGGGCTGGAGGAGCGAATGCGCACGCGGCTCGGCTGCGGCATGGTCGCCGACCTGCACGCGACCACCTTCGAGCTGCGCATCTCCATCCTGCAGGCCAAGGCGGCGCAGGCCGCGACGAGCGTGCCGTATCGGGTGATGGAGTTCCTCGCCCACAAGATCACGACCAACGTGCGCGAACTGGAGGGCGCGCTCAACCGCCTGATCGCGCACGCTGGACTGTTCGGCCGGCCGGTGACGTTAGAATCGACCGAGGAGGTGCTGCACGACATCCTCCGCGCCCATGCCCGCCGGGTTTCGATCGAGGAGATCCAGCGCAAGGTCGCCGAGCACTGGAACATCCGGCTCACCGACATGTCTTCCGCCCGGCGCGCGCGGGCGGTGGCGCGGCCGCGGCAGGTGGCGATGTATCTCGCCAAGCAGCTCACCAGCCGCAGCCTGCCCGAGATCGGCCGCCGCTTCGGCAACCGCGACCACACGACGGTGATGCACGCGATCAAGACGATTGCCGAGCTGATGGCGCGCGACTCCGGCTTCGCCGAGGACGTGGAGCTGCTGCGCCGGATGCTGGAGGCCTGACCTCCCTCCCCGGCTTGCTTCCCGCCCCCGGCTTGCTTCCCGCGACGCCTTTGGGCGCTGCCAAACGCCGGTGTTTGCGGCTGGAATCGGTTTCGCTAGGATGCCGCTCCGGGGCGCCGTCGGCGCTCCCTCGGGGAACACTGCGATGAAGTTCAAGGCCGACCGCGCGACGCTGCTCCGGGCGCTGGCTCACATCCAGAGCGTCGCCGAGAAGCGCAACACCATCCCGATCCTGGCCAACGTGCTGATCGCGGTGCGTGAAAACCGGCTCTCCTTCACCGCGACCGACATGGAGATCGCCGTCCTGGAGGAGGTCTCCGCCGCGGTCTCGCGCAACGGCGCCACCACCGCACCGGCCGGCACCCTCTACGAGATCGTGCGCAAGCTCCCCGAGGGCGCGGAGGTCGAGTTCGAGCATGGCGGCGGGGATTCGCAGTTGGCCCTGCGTGCCGGCCGATTCGCGACCAGCCTCGTGGTGCTGCCGGTGGACGACTTCCCCTCGATGACCGCCGGTACGCTGCCGCACCGCTTCCACGTCACCGCCCTCGCACTCCGCGGCCTGATCGACCGCACCCGCTTCGCGATCAGCACCGAGGAGACGCGCTATTACCTCAACGGCATCTATCTCCACGTCGCCGAGAGCGATGGCGCCCCCGTGCTGCGCGCGGTCGCGACCGACGGGCACAGGCTCGCCCGGGTCGAGGAGCCGCTGCCCGAGGGTGCGGCCTCGATGCCGGGCGTGATCGTGCCGCGCAAGACCGTGAACGAACTGCGCAAGCTGCTCGACGAGGAGAGCGGCGAGGTCGAGGTGGCGCTGTCGGATACGCGGGTTCAGTTCCGCGTCGGCGCCATCCTGCTGACCAGCAAGCTGATCGACGGTACCTTCCCCGAATACGACCGGGTGATCCCGCGCGACAACGACAAGGTGCTGCGCGTCGGCAAGCAGGATTTCTCGGCCGCCGTCGCGCGGGTTTCGGCGATCAGCAGCGAGCGGGCGCGGCCGGTGAAGCTGTCGCTGGCACGCGACCTGCTGGTCCTGTCGGCGACCAGCCCGGACCAGGGCACGGCGACCGAGGAGCTCGAATCGGATCGGGTGAAATACGAGTTCGGCCCGCTCGAGATCGGTTTCCAGGCGCGCTATCTCAACGACATCACCGATCAGATCGGCGGCGAGGTCGAGTTCCGGTTTGCCGATGGCGCGGCGCCGACCGTGGTGCGCGATGCGGCGGATGCGTCGGCGCTGTACGTGCTGATGCCGATGCGCGTGTGACAAGGCCAGGGGCTCTGCCCCTGGACCCCACCAAGGGCAGTCGCCCTTGGAACCCGTTCCTGGGGGTCCGGGGTTGTCACGGGCAGCGTGCTTGCGCGCGATGCTCCCGGCGCGGTGCACGGCGGGGTGCAGGGGCAGCGCCCCTCGCCTTCTGACGCCCATGCTGCGCCTGCAACGCCTCGTCTTGACCGACTTCCGCAATTACGCCGCGCTCACCTGGCGGCCGGCCGCGCGGCTCGCCGCGATCTCCGGCCCGAACGGCAGCGGCAAGACCAACCTGCTCGAAGCGATCTCGCTGCTGGTGCCGGGCCGCGGGCTTCGTGGCGCGCGGCTTGGCGAGCTGGCGCGGCACGGCGCGGCAGGACGCTGGGCGGTGGCCGGGCGGTTCGAGACGGGAGAGGGGCGGCTCGACATCGGCACCGGGACACCCGCCGAGGGCGGCTCCGACCGCCGCGCATTGCGGCTCGACGGCAGCCCCGCCCGCAGTGCCGCAGCGATCGGCGCCCGCGTCGCCGCAGTCTGGCTGACACCGCAGATGGACCGGCTGTTCCAGGAGGGCGCATCGGGGCGCCGGCGCTTTCTCGACCGGCTGGTGCTGGCGTTGGAACCGGGGCACGCGCGCGAGGTCGCGGCACACGACGCCGCAGTCGCGCAGCGCAACCGGCTGCTGGCCCAAAGTGGTGCCGACCGGGGGGAAGCCGATCCGGCCTGGCTCGCGGGGCTGGAGGAGGCGATTGCGCGCCACGCCGTCGCGGTCACAGCGGCGCGGGCAGGTCTGGCGGCGCGGCTGAGTGCTGCCTTGACGGAGGGCGCGGCCGACCCCTTCCCGGCCGCCCGGCTCGAACTCCTCTGCCCGATCGCGGAGCGACTTGCGGCAGGCCCGGCACTGGCGGCGGAGGATTGGCTGCGCGCGACGCTCGCCGCCGATCGCTCGCGCGACGCGCGGGCCGGCAGCACGGCGCAGGGCGCGCACCGCGCGGACATGACGCTGGTCGATGCCGCGAGCCTGCGCCCGGCAGCGCAGGCCAGCACCGGCGAGCAGAAGGCGATGCTGGTCGGGCTCGTGCTCGGCCACGCGGCACTGATCGCACAGGCACGCGGCTTCGCACCGCTGCTGCTGCTGGACGAACCCGCCGTGCATCTCGATCCCGCACGTCGCGCGGCCCTGTTCGACGCCCTGCTGGCGCTGCCCGCGCAGGTGTTTCTGACCGGTACCGATGCCGAAATCTTCGCCCGGCTGCGGGGCCGCGCGGCATGGCTGCGCACCACCGGCGGCTGTCTCGCGCAGGACCCGGATTTTCCGCCGCCGGAAGGCTGATTCACGCCGCGGAATTCTCCCCGCCCCGCCTCGGCATGACCGCCCCGCCTCGGC
>DATAYA010000048.1:0-9002 GCA_036272815.1 Acetobacteraceae bacterium | reverse complement strand
CCGCCATCGAGACCACCGACGAGGCGGGCGATGCCGATACCGCCGACATTTTCACCGAGGTCTCGCGCGGGCTGGACAAGCAGCTCTGGTTCCTTGAGGCGCATCTCCAGGAACCGCCCAACCCGCACCACCGGACAGTCTGAACGGGTTCCAAGGGCGACCGCCCTCGGCGGGGGCCAGGGGCCGGGCCCTGGCCTTCCGACCCCTGGCCTTCAGGGTCCCGGCGCAGGCGCCGCCCGCAGCATCTTCAGGAACGCATCCCCCGGCGAGAGCACCAAATGCGCGTGCCCCGCGGCAAACGCCCGCCGGTAGGCGTCCAGCGTCCGCCAGATGCCGAAGAAGTGCGGATCCTGTCCGAACGCCGCGGCATAGACCGCGATCGCCCGCGCCTCGCCTGCGCCCCGCAGCGTGTCCGCCTTCGCCTGCGCGTCGGCCAGCAGCACCGTCCGCTCGCGGTCGGCGTCCGCCCGGATTTCCGTCGCCGCCGCCGTGCCGCCCGCCCGCGCCCGGGCCGCGATCCGCTGCCGCTCGGACTGCATCCGCGCCAGCACCGCCTCGGTGTTCTCCGCCGGCAGGTCGGCGCGGCGGATGCGGACGTCCTCGACCGAGACGCCGAAGCCGCGCATCTCGCTGTTCACCTCGGTCCTGATCTGCCCCATGATCCGGTCGCGCTGCGCCGAGAGCACGTCGGGCAGCCGCTCGTTGCCGAGCACCCGGCGCAGGCTCGAACTCACCACGCTGTCGAGGCGAGCGCGGATGCCTGTCTCCTGCGCGCCGACCGCCTGGAAGTATTGCAGCGGGTTGGTGATCCGGAACCGGGCGAAGGCGTCGACAATCAGTCGCCGCTGGTCGCCCAGGATCACCTCCTCGCTTGGCATGTTGTAGTCCAGCAGGCGGTTGTCGAAGCCGATCACCGTCTGCACCAGCGGCAGCTTCACGTGCAGGCCGGGCTTGGTGATGACGCGGATCGGCTGGCCGAACTGGGTCAGCAGCACCTGCTGGGTCTGTTGGACCTCGAACAGCGTCGAGCCGGCCAGCAGCAGCAGCACGACGACGAGGGCCGAGAGGGCAATGCCGACGCGGTTCATGGCGTCGCCGCCTGCGCGGTCGGCGATCCCGGCGGCGACGGGTTCGGCGGCGGGGAACCGGGGGACGAAGGCGCGGGCGAGGAAGGAATTGGCGAGGATTGCCCGGGGGACGGCAGGCCGGTGGTCGATCCAGGCCCGATCGGCAGCAGCGGCAGCGCTCCCGCGGCGCGGCTGTCGAGCACCGTCGTCGGCGCGTGCTCCAGGATGTCCTGCATGGTCTCGATGTAGAGCCGCTGCAGTGTCACGTCCTTCGCCGCGCGGTAGGCGTCGAGCACCTGGTCGAAGCGCCGGCCCTCGCCGGTCGCGCGCGCGATCGCCGCCTGCCGGGCGGCATCGGCATTGGCGATGATCCTGGCCGCATCGCCGCGGGCCCGCGGGACGATGTTGTTGTGATAGGTCTGCGCCTCATTGCGCAGCCGGTCGGCGTCGGTGTTGGCGCGCTGCACGTCGCGGAAGCTCTCGATCACGGCCGCCGGAGGATCGACGCGCAATAGCTGCACTTGCGTGATCTCGACGCCGGTGCGGTAGCGGTCGAGGATCGCTTGTGTCTCCTTGGTCACCTCGGTCTCGATCTGCGCGCGCGCCTCGGTCAGCGCCGGCTGGATCGGCGTGCGGCCGATCACCTCGCGCATCACGCTCTCGGCCGCCGCCTTCACCGTCGCCGCCGGGTGGCGGGTGTCGAACAGGTATTCGGACGCATTGCGGATGCGCCAGAACACGCTGAAATTGATGTCGATGATGTTCTCGTCGCCGGTCAGCATCTCGCTCTCCGGCGCGATGTCGCGTGCGGCGAGCGACTCCGGCGTCGCCTCGGGACTGCCGGAAGCGGCGGGACGGAAGCCGACATCGACCCGGTTGATCCTGGTCACCGCCGGCAGCAGCACGCTCTCGACCGGCCAGGGCAGGTGGTAGTTCAGCCCCGGCGCGGTGGTGCGGACGAAGGCGCCGAAGCGGAGCACCACGCCCTGTTCGTCCGGCTGCACGCGGTAGAAGCCACTGGCGAGCCACAGCGCCACCACCACGACCGCGAGCAGCGCCACCCCGCGTCCGCCCGCGCCGCCGCCCGGCAGCAGCCGCCGCGCGCGGTCCTGGAGTTGCGCGATGATGCGCTCGATCTCGGCCGAACCGGGCAGCGGCCGGCCGCCGCGTGGCGGCACCGGCCGCGGGCCGGAGCCCGGTCCAGGCCGTGGGCCGCCGCCGGGCGATCCCCACGGGTTCGGCCCATCCCCCTGACCGGGGCCACCATTGTTCCAGGGCATGAAGCGGTAGGCTCCTCCGCCGCGCCGGGTACTGTTGGAGGATCGGCGCCGCTGCGCCATATCCTCCTGACGAGGTCGGGTCTCAATAGGCCGCAACCGCGAGGACGCACAAGCCGATGGCCGATCCCACCGAACAGAGCCTCCGCGAACGCCTCCGCACGCTCGCCGATCCGGCGACCGGCCGCGACCTGATCGCTGCCGGCCTGGTCGAGAGCGTGCAGCTCCGCGGCAGCCTCGTGCAGGTGGCGCTGCGCGCGAGCCGCGAGCGCGCCCGCGAGATGGAGGCGGTCGCGCGCCAGGCCGAGCGCCTGCTGGCCGCGGTCCCCGGCGTCTCCAATGCGACCGTCGTGCTGACCGCGCACCGCGAGACGCCGGCCGCTTCACCCGCCGCCGCATCCGCATCCGCGCCGCATCACGGCCGCGCCGCCGGCACGCTGCTGCTGCCCGAGGTGGGCGCGGTGCTGGCTGTCGCCTCCGGCAAGGGCGGCGTCGGCAAGTCCACCACCGCGGTCAACCTCGCCGTCTCGCTGGCGCGGTCCGGATTGTCGGTCGGGCTGCTCGATGCCGACATCTACGGCCCAAGCCTGCCGCGCATGCTCGGGCTCAACCGCCGCCCCGAGCTGGTCGGCGACCGGATGCAGCCGATCTCGGTCTGGGGCCTGAAGGCAATGTCGATCGGCTTCCTGGTCGACGAGGAGACCGCGATGATCTGGCGCGGCCCGATGGTGATGGGGGCGCTGGAGCAGATGATGGGCCAGGTCGATTGGGGGCCGCTCGACGTCATGGTGGTGGACATGCCGCCGGGCACCGGCGACGCGCAGCTGACGATGGCGCAGCGGGTGCGGCTCGCGGGGGCGGTGATCGTCTCGACGCCGCAGGACATAGCACTGCTCGACGCCCGCCGCGGCGTGCGCATGTTCGAGCGCGTCAACGTCCCCGTGCTCGGGGTGGTCGAGAATATGAGCGTGTTCGCCTGCCCGAATTGCGGCCACCGCACCGAGCTGTTCGGCCACGGCGGCGCGCGGCGCGAGGCGGCCAAGCTCGGCGTGCCGTTCCTGGGCGAGATCCCGCTGCTGCTCGACATCCGCACCACCTCGGACGCGGGCACGCCGATCAGCGCCGCCGAGCCGGAGAGCGACGCGGCCCGCGCCTATGGCGCGATTGCGGGGCAGGTGCGGGCGCGGCTCGCCGAGCCGGCGGCGTCCGGTCCGCGCATCGTCGTGGGGTAGCATCATAAGGCTGGCGAGCGGACAATCACCGGACCCGTTGCGGCGGTGACGCCATCCTGCCATCAAGAGCCGGGGGTCGGAGCGTCTCGCCATGCCGAAGGTGCCGCGCAAGCTGCGGTTCGCCGCGATCGGGCTCGACCATCGCCACATCTACGAGCAGGTCGGCCGGCTGCTGGAGCTGGGCTGTGACTGCGCCGGATTCTGGACCGAGGGCGAGCCGCAGCCGCTGGCGGGTTTCCGCCGCCGCTTCCCGCATATCCCAAGGGTCGTCGAGCGCGAGCGGCTGCTCGATGATCCGTCGGTCGCGCTGATCGTGACGGCCGCGATCCCGGCCGACCGCGCCGGGATCGCGATCGACGCGATGCGGCGCGGCAAGGACGTGATGACCGACAAGCCGGGCTGCACGACATCCGACCAGCTCGCCGAACTGCGGCGGGCAGTGGCCGAGACCGGACGGATCTGGTCGGTCAATTTCTCCGAACGCTTCGAGGTGCGCGCGGTCACCCGGGCGGCCGAACTGGTGCACGCCGGCGCGATCGGCACTCTGGTACAGACGATCGGCCTCGGGCCGCACCGCCTCAACGCGCATCTCCGGCCCGACTGGTTCTTCGATCCGGCGCGATACGGCGGCATCCTCTGCGACATCGGCTGCCACCAGATCGACCA
The DNA here is from genome assembly GCA_036272815.1 of Acetobacteraceae bacterium. Lineage (GTDB taxonomy): Bacteria > Pseudomonadota > Alphaproteobacteria > Acetobacterales > Acetobacteraceae > DATAYA01. Next base: position 4,760 of record DATAYA010000048.1, on the reverse strand, counting down.
GTTCCTGTTCTTCACCGGCGCGCCGACCGCCACGATCGCCGCCGCCGCGATCGGCAATTTCGCCAACCCGGATCGGCCGCTGATGCAGGATTTCGGCGAGATGCTGCTGCGCAGCCCGCAGGGCCACGGCTATGTCCGGCTCGACTGGTACACGCCGGACGGGCTCGCCAACTGGGGCGATGGCCGGCTCACGGTCCTGGGCACGCGCGGCTACATCGAGCTGCGCAAATTCGTCGACATCGCCGGCCGCCCCGGCACCGACCATCTGTTCCTCGTCACCGACGCGGACACGCGATACGTCGATTGCAGCGATGCGGGGCTCCCGTACTATGCGGACCTGATCGCGGACGTGCATGACCGGACCGAGCGCAGCATGGCGCAATCGCACTGCTTCACGGTCATGGAGCTGGCGGTCGCGGCGCAGGCGCAGGCGGTGCGGCTCGGACAGCTTGCCGGCGCGCGCCGCACCAAAGCAGAGGGAAAACCATGAAACTCGTGTTCTTCGACGACCACCGGCTCGGCGTCATCGCGGGCGAGACCGTCGTCGATGTCACGGCGATCGTCCGGCACGTGGCGCATACGGGGCCCGGCGATCTCATCAGCGGCGTGATCGCCACATTCGACACGCTGCGCCCGAAGCTGGAGGCAGCGGCGCAGGCGCGCGGCGTGCCGCTCGCCGGCGTGCGGCTGCGCGCGCCCCTGCCGCGGCCCGGCAACATCGTCTGCATGGCGGTGAACTACATGGAGGACGGAACGCTGCCGAAGCCGCCGCCGATAAACGGCTTCCACAAGGCGGCGGCGGCGGTGATCGGTCCCGGCGACACCATGATCCTGCCCGATGTCCCGGCGACCATCTTCGAGGGCGAGGCGGAGATGGCCGTGGTGATCGGCCGCCGCGCGCGCCGCGTCCCGGCTGCCGATGCCATGCGCCATGTGTTCGGCTACGTGAACTTCATCGACGGCTCGGCACGCGGCCTGCCGCCCGCCGGCAACTCGTTCTTCCAGATGAAATCGCGCGACACCTTCGCGCCGATCGGTCCCTGGCTGGTGACCGCGGACGAGATCGCCGACCCGCAGAACCTGCGGATCCGGCTGTGGGTGAATGGGGCGCTGAAACAGGATTTCGGCACGGGCGACATGGCGCATCCGATCGCGCGCTGCATCGAATGGGCGAGTTCCGTCCACACGCTCGAGCCGGGCGACATCCTCGCGACCGGCACCAACCACCGCGGTCTCTCGAGCTTGCAGGACGGCGACGTGGTGGAGCTGGAGACCGACGGGCTCGGCCGCCTGCGCATCGATGTGCGCGACGATCTCAAGCGAAGCTGGTCGCGCGAGACCCGGCTCGACCGGCAGCGTCAGGGGCTCGAAGGGCCGACGCCTCAGGTCGGCGGCAAATACGCGATCGCCGCGACATAGGGCTGGCGCCGTGTCGTAGGGCTGGCGAAATTGCCCATCACCTGATCGCATGTGATATTGGCGAGTTGACCAAGGGAAGGAACCGGCCATGGCCGCAATGATATCTCGCAAGCGCTTTCTCATCGGTGCCGGCGCCGTGGCGGGTGCCGCCGTCTTGGCGCCGCGACAGGGCGACGCGGCGCGGCCATTCGTGCTGAAGCTCGGGCTCGACCTCGCCACCGACCACCCGACGACCGTGCATGCGATCGCGGCCGGCAAGCGGATCGAGTCCGAAACCAAAGGCGCGGTCCGCGTCACCGTATTCCCGAACAGCGAGCTTGGTGACGACACGCACATGCTGTCGAACCTGCGGTCCGGTGCCATGCAAATGATGGCGATCGGCGACAACATCCTCTCGAGCCTGGTGCCGAGTACCGCGATCGACAATGTCGGCTTCGCCTTCAAGACGTCGCAATCGGCGTGGGACGCGCTCGACGGCAAGCTCGGCGACGTGGTGCGCGCCGACATCGCCAAGGCCGGCCTGCATCCGATGCGCCGGATCTGGGACGAGGGCTTCCGCCAGGTCACCTCGAGCACCAAGCCGATCAAGACGCCCGACGACATACGGGGATTCAAGATCCGCGTGCCGCCGAGCCCGATCTCGCTGTCGCTGTTCCGCGATCTCGGCGCCGCGCCGGCGACGATCAACGCCGCCGAACTCTACACTGCGCTGCAGACCCATGTCGTCGACGGCCAGGAGAACCCGCTCGGCAACATCGAGACGATGAAGCTCTACCAGGTGCAGAAATACTGCTCGCTCACCAACCACATGTGGGTGGGCTACTGGATGCTGGTGAACGCGCAGGCCTGGAACCGCCTCCCCGCCGCGCATCGCAAGACCGTCACGGACGCGTTCGATGCCGAGGCGCTGCTGCAGCGCACCGCGAACAGCAAACTGGACGGCTCGCTGCAAGGCAGACTCGAGCGGCAGGGGATGGTCTTCAACACGCCGGACGGGTCGGCCTTCCGCGACGTCCTGGTCAAGTCGGGTTTCTACAAGCAATGGGAGCCCAAGTTCGGCCCCGCCCTGTGGTCGGCGCTGCAGCAATATACCGGCTCGCTCGCCTGATGTCCTGAATGCAGCCCTCCCTGCGTGAGGCATCGGGGCGCGAGCCGGCCCGTCGTGGACTGGCCCGCGTGCTGCGGAGGCTCGACGTCATCATCGACTGGGTGACGCAGGGCGTCGCGGCCGCTCTGGTGGTCGTCGAGATCGGTATCCTGTTCGCGGGCGTCATCTGGCGCTATGCGCTCGACCAGCCGCTCGTCTGGAGCAGCGAAGTCGCGGCAATCCTGTTTCTCTGGCTGGTGAGCCTCGGGGCCGTGATCGCGCTGCGCCGGGGCGAGCACATGCGCATGACCGTCCTCGTCGCGCGGCTGGCGCCGGGGACCCAGCGGTTCATCGCGCGGCTCTCGGCGCTGATCGTCGCCGTCTTCACGATCGAGATCATCGTGCCGGGCCTTTCGTACATGACCCAGCAGCAGGCGATCCTCACGCCGGTCATGCAGATCCCCGACAGTTGGGAGATCGGCGGTCAGCTCGCGGCGCTCGCGCTGCTGCTGGTGATAGCGCTCCGACAGCTCTTCGTGGGCGCGACGCCGCGCGAGTTGGCCGCAGCCCTCGCCGCAGGTCTCGTGATTGGCTTCGGGCTCTGGTTTCTCGAGCCCGTTCTCGACGCGCTCGGCAATGGCGATCTGCTGGTCTTTTTCGTCGGCATGCTCGGGGTCTGCATCTTCGCTGGCGTGCCGATCGCCTTCAGCTTCGGCATCTCGACGATCGCCTACATCTTCTACACGAGCGACATTCCCCTCTCGGTCGTCATCAGCCAGATGGACCAGGGAATGGCCTCGATCGAGCTGCTCGCGGTGCCGATGTTCGTCGTCCTCGGCCTGTTGCTGGAGATGACCGGCATCGCCCGTGCGCTGGTCGATTTCCTGGGCGGGCTCGTCGGCCACCGGCGCGGCGGGCTCTCCTACGTGCTGATCGCGGCGATGTACCTGATCTCCGGAATTTCCGGCTCGAAGGCCGCCGATCAGGCCGCCATCGCGCCGGTGCTGCTGCCGGAGATGAAGCGGCGCGGGGCGCATCCGGGCGAACTGGTGGCTCAGCTCGCGGCGGCGGCGGCGATGTCGGAGACGATCCCGCCGAGCCTGGTGCTCATCATCGTCGGCGCCGTCACGGGGGTCTCGATCTCGGCGCTGTTCACCGGCGGATTGCTGCCGGCCGGGGTGGCCGCCCTCGGCCTCGTGGTGCTCATCTTCTTCCGCACCCGCAGGGAGCGACCGACCGGGGCGGGCGTGTCGCTCCGCCGCGCCGGCCGGCTGTTCGTGATCGCGATCCCGGCGCTGATCCTGCCGTTCCTGATCCGCTACGCCGTGCTGGCCGGGATCGCGACCGCGACCGAGGTCGCGACCGTCGGCGTCGTCTACTCGATCTTCGTCGGCATCGCCGTCTATCGCTGCTTCGACTGGCGGCGGCTGTTTCCGCTGCTGGTCGAGACGGCCGCACTCTCGGGCGCGATCCTGCTCATCATCGGCACCGCGAGTGCCATGGCGTGGTCGCTGACCCAGGCCGGCTTCGCGCAGGCGCTTGCCTCCGTGATGACCGGGCTGCCCGGCGGACGCGCGGGTTTCCTCGGCGTCTCGATCGTTCTCTTCATCGTGCTCGGCAGCGTGCTCGAAGGGCTGCCGGCGATGGTGCTGTTCGGCCCGCTGCTGTTCCCGATCGCGCAGCAGATCGGGATCGATCTCGTGCAGTACGCGATCGTCGCGATCCTGGCGATGGGCATCGGCCTGTTCTCGCCGCCCTTCGGCGTCGGCTTCTACCAGACCTGCCTGATAAGCCGGGCGTCGAGCGATGACGCCTTGGGGCGCATCCTGCCCTACATCGCGACGCTGATCGTGGCGCTGATCGTCGTCGCCGCGTTTCCCTGGATTTCCACCGGCTTCCTTGCAAAGCCCTAGGCCGGGACGACGGTAAGCCTGTCCTCCGGGAATACGCCACCGGCAGCTCCGTTCGTTGGGTTGCGGGGCGACCGGCATCGGCAAGTGGACAGACGCCCCGTTCCTCGCCGCGCTGCGGCGCGGGATCGGCAATGGCGGCAAGCATCTCTACCCCGCCATACCGTACATCTATTTCCACAATCTCGCGGCGGGACGTTCGCGACATCCGCGCCTATCTCGTGACGGTCCAGCCGGTGCGCAACAAAGTACGCTCGGACCAATTGCCCTTCCCGTTCAGCATCCGCTTCAGCATGGTGGTCTGGAACTGGCTTTGTTCTCACCGCGGCGCATGGTCTCCGGAT
>DATAYA010000047.1:0-3701 GCA_036272815.1 Acetobacteraceae bacterium | reverse complement strand
CGCCCCTGGACCCCGCTCAAGGCACAGCCTTGACAATCCTCAACGGGTTTCCAAAGGGCGAGCGCCCTTTGGCGGGTCCGGGCGGAGCCCGGCCTTGTGTGCCAGCAGCGCCATCAGCCGGCTGTCGCGCCATGCGGTGCGGGCCGCGAGGTCTGTCGCCGGCAGCGCCACGCGGCGGTCCGCGTCCAGCCGGGCCACGAGGCCCTCCGACCAGTCCCGCGGCGTCATCTGCGCGATCAGGCCGCCGAGCGCCTGGCCGTAGCGGGCGCAATAGTCGGCGAGGCCGCCGGGGGCGTTGAGGTCGATCGTCTCGAACGGACCCATCAGCGCCCAGCGCAGGCCGAGCCCGTCCCTGATCGTGGCGTCGATGTCCTCGATCGAGGCGACACCGTCCTCGGCGAGGCGGAAGGCTTCGGCCAGCAGGGCGGCTTGCAGGCGGTTCAGCACGAAGCCGTCGATCTCGCGTCGCAGCACGGCGGGGACCATCCCGCTTGCGGCCATGAAGGCGCGCGCCTGGGCGACGATTTCGGGATCGGTCCAGGTGGCGGGGGCGATCTCCACGACCGGGATCAGGTACGGCGGGTTGACCGGATGCGCGACGAGGATTCTGCGGCGACCGGGAATCGTCCCGCCAAACTTGCTGGCCGGGATCGTGCTGGTCGAGCTGGCCAGGATCGCCGCCGCCGGGGCGAGCCGGTCGAGGTCGGCGAACAGGGCGGACTTGGTTTCGAGACGCTCGGGGCCGTTCTCCTGCACCCAGTCGGCCGCCGCGACCGCGTCGGCGAGCGAGGCGGCGACGGCGATGCGGGCGAGCACGGTCTCGGGCGCGGCGCCGCCAAGGAGGCCGGCTTGCGCGAGGTCGGGGAGGCGGTCGGCGGCGAAGGCACGGGCGGCGTCCGCCGCTTCGGGCGCCGGGTCCCAGAGGGCGACGTCGTGGCCGGCGCGGGCGAACACGATCGCCCACGAGCGGCCGATCAGGCCGGCTCCGATGACTGCGGTTCGTGCCATGCATGCGTCCTCCCGATCGGGCGATGACAGCATCGCGGGCCGATCGGGCGATGACAGCATCGCGGCCGGTTGCCGGCAACCGCTTGCGCGGGACGCCGTGCGGGCGGAGGCTTCGGCGCGGCTGTGGGAGGATCGGCGATGACGCGGGTGGCGGTGCTCGACGACTGGCAGGGGATTGCGGAGCAGTGCGCCGACTGGTCGGGGGTGCGGGCGCGGGCGGAATTGGTGTTCTTCGGCGAGGCGTTCGGCAGCGAGGACGCGGCTGCGCGCGCGCTTGCGGATTTCGAGGTGCTGGTGGCGATGCGCGAGCGCACCGCATTTCCGGCGAGCCTGATCGCCCGGCTGCCGAAGCTGAAGATGATCTCGCAGACCGGCGGCCGCGCGCGCACGCTCGATGCCGCGGCGTGTGCGGCGCGCGGCATCGTCGTGTGCAACACCGGCGGCGGCGCGAAGTATGCGACGGCGGAACTCGCACTCGGGCTGATGCTGGCGGCGTTCCGGAAAATCCCGCAGGGCGACGCGACGATCCGCGCCGGGCGGTTCCAGGAGGGCATCGTGCCGGGGATCGCGCTGGAGGGTCGCACGCTCGGGCTGGTCGGGCTCGGGCGGCTTGGCGGACGGATGGCGCACTATGGTGCGGCCCTCGGGATGCGCGTGCTGGCGTGCAGCCCGAACCTGACGGAAGCGCGCGCACGCGAGCACGGCGCCGAGTTTGCCGACCGCGACAGGCTGCTTTCGGAGAGCGACGCGGTGAGCCTGCATCTGGTGCTGTCAGAGCGCACGCGCGGGATTCTTGGCGCGCGCGAACTCGGGCTGATGCGCAACGGGGCGGTGCTGGTCAATACCTCGCGCGGGCCGCTGGTCGATGAGGCGGCGCTGGTCACGGCGCTGCGGGAGAAGAAGATCGTGGCGGCGCTCGACGTGTTCGATGCCGAGCCGCTGCCTGAGGGGCATCCGCTGCGCAGCCTGCCGAACACGGTGCTGACGCCGCATCTCGGCTACAACACCGAAGATACGTTCGAGCGGTTTTATCGCGAGAGCGTCGAGAACGTGGTGGGGTTTCTTGACGGGCGGCCGGTGCGGGTAGCGGCACCGCCGGCTTGACGCGACGCACGGCGGCATGAGCCTGTCGGGCAAGGGCGAGGGAGGAAAAAGACATGCGTGCATGGGCCGTGGTCGAGAACGGGCAGCCGCTTCGGGAATTGGAAATGCCGACGCCGGAGCCGCGCGGTACCGAGGTGCTGCTGCGGGTGACACATTGCGGCGTGTGCCATTCCGACCTGCATATCTGGGACGGCTTCTATGACCTCGGCGGCGGAGAGAAGATGTCGCTGAAGGATCGCGGCGTGGTGCTGCCGCTCGCGATGGGCCACGAGATCGTCGGCCGCGTCGAGCGTCTCGGGCCGGAGGCGGAGGGCGTTTCGGTGGGAGATCTGCGCATCGTGTTCCCCTGGGTCGGCTGCGGCGTGTGCGCCGCCTGCACCTCCGAGCACGACAACATGTGCCAGACCACCCGCAGCCTCGGCGTGTTCCAGAACGGCGGCTATGGCACGCATGTGGTGGCCCCGCATCCGCGGCACCTGGTCGATCCCGGCACGCTCGATCCGGCGGTGGCGGCGACCTATGCGTGTTCGGGCATCACCGTCTATTCGGCGATCCGCAAGGTGATGCCGCTGCCGGCGGACGAGGCGGTGGTGGTGGTCGGCGCCGGCGGGCTCGGCATGAACGCGATCGCGATCCTGCAGGCGCTGGGGCATGCGCGGATCGTCGTCGTCGATGTCAGCGAGGAGAAGCGGGCGGCGGCGATGCGCGCGGGGGCGAGCGACACCGTCGATGGCAACGGCCACGATGTCGCACGCCGCATCGTCGAGACCTGCGGCGGGCCGGTGGCGGCGATCATCGACCTGGTGAACGGCACGGCGACGGCGCGCTTTTCCTTCGACGCGCTGCGCAAGGGCGGCCGGCTGATCCAGGTCGGGCTGTTCGGCGGCGAGCTGTCACTGCCGCTGCCGCTGATGGCGATGCGGGCGCTCACAATCCAGGGCAGCTATGTCGGCAACCCGGTCGAGCTGCGCGAGCTGGTGGCGCTGGCACAGTCCGGCAAGGTGCCCGCGCTGCCGGTCGAGACGGTGCCGCAATCGGAGGCGAACGCGGCGCTGATGCGGCTGCGCGACGGGCGGGTCACGGGGCGGATCGTGCTGCGGGCGGAGGCGGCCTAGCCGATCCCCCTGCCCGGCCGCGCGACGGTCGATCTCACGCCGGGCGGATCACCGGCGCGGATTGACGGAACCGCGCCCGACCTCGGCATCCACGACCATGTCGCTCGCTGGCGCCCTGCGCCGACCGGCCAGGCCGAACAGGCCGACGAGACCGAGTAGGCCCCACCATCCTCCGCCCCAGCCGCCGCCGCCGTTGGCATTTGCGACGCCACCATTCCCCGTGGCGGGGGCACCGGCATTCGGGGTGGCGCCGCCACCGGCATTCGGCGTGGCGCCCCCACCGGCCTTTGGCGTGGCGGGGGTTCCGGGATTCGGGGTTGCAGGGGTGGCTGCGGTCGTGCCGCCGGGCGCGCCTGCCGTGCCGCCGGCCGGCTGAGCGAACGCCAGACCCGGGCTGCCGATCGCGAGGGCTGCGACCAAGGCGGCGGTGCGCATGTACGGGAGAGGCATGATGCCGATCCTCCAGCTTGGTTG
>DATAYA010000046.1:0-18283 GCA_036272815.1 Acetobacteraceae bacterium | reverse complement strand
GCAGCGCGGCGGCGCCGGCGGCGAGGGAAGCCGCGTCGTCGAACACCCGCAGCGTGCCATGTGCCGGCGTCATCAGGCGTCACCCAGGATGAGCCGATGCACCGCGTGCGCGAAACCTTCGGACTCGTTGCTGTCGGTGGTGGCGGAGGCCTGCTTCTTCACGGCGTCGCTGGCATTGCCCATCGCGATCGAAAAGCCGCTCTCCCGGAACATCAGCACATCGTTCGGCATGTCGCCCATTGTGGCAATGCGCTCGGGCGCGATGTCGAGCAGGCGCGAGAGCGTCCGGACCACCGTGCCCTTGTTCGCCTGCGGGTTGGTGACGTCGAGATAGTAGGGCTGCGACCGCGCCGCACTCGCCGATTTTCCGAGCGCCTGCTGCGCCGCCTGCTCCGTCTTCTCGACCAGGTCGAAGTCGTCGGAAACGCCGACGATCTTCACCGCCTTGTGCAGATGCTCGTCGGTGAATTTCGGCACGATCGTCGCATCGAATTTCACCGTCCACGCCTCGCGTGCGACGTGCGGCGCCTTCGGATCACGGATCAGCCAGTCCTCGCCGGTATAGATCCAGGCGTCGAGCTTGTGGTCGAGAATGAGTTCCAATGTCGTCTTCGCCGCCTCGGGGGAGAGCGCGTGTTCCTCGATCACCGTCCAGTCGGGCCTGGTGAACACGCCGCCGTTGAAGCCGGCGATCGGCGTCTGCAGTCCCAGCGGCTCGGCGATCATGTGCATCCCGCGCGGCGGCCGACCACTGGTCACGGCGAACTTGATGCCGCGTGCCTGTAACGCGCGGACCGCCTGCTGCGCCTGCTCGGTCAGGATCTTCTCTTGCGTGACCAGCGTGCCGTCCACGTCGGCCAGCACCAACGCGATGTCGCGGGGCATCAGGGCGCCTCTCCATGGATGTCGGCATCGGGATTGCTGACCGGCCGCCAGGCGCGGCCACCGCCGCGTCCGATCAGTTCGTCCGCCGCCCTCGGCCCGTCGCTGCCGGCGGTGTAGTTCGGGAAATCCGCCTTCGCCGCCGCCCATGCATCCAGCACGGGCTGCACAATGGTCCAGGTGCGCTCGACCTCGTCGGCACGGTGGAACAGCGTGGCGTCGCCGATCATGACGTCGTACAGCAGCGTCTCGTAGCCAACGTTGGGTTCCGGCGGGAACCAGTCGGAGTAGCGGAAGCTCATGCGCACCGCGGCGAGGTCCATCGCCGGGCCGGCGCGCTTGACCTCGAATTGCAGCGAGATGCCCTCGTCCGGCTGGATCTGGATCACGAGCCAGTTCGGCCGCAGCGCGCTGACCGGCGTGCCGTCAAACGGTGCGTACGGCGCCTGCTTGAACTGGATCGCGATCTCGGTCGAGCGCCGCGCCATGTATTTGCCGGTACGCAGATAGAACGGCACACCCGCCCAGCGCCAGTTGTCGATCCCAAGCTTCATCGCGACATAGGTCTCGGTGTTGCTGTCGGGTGCCACGTTCGGCTCTGACCGATAGGCGACCACGGGTTTTCCCAGCACCGTCCCGGCGTCGTATTGCCCGCGCACCGCGTCCTCCGGCCGGCACAGCGCCATCGCCGCGAACACGGCGCCTTTCTTGGTGCGAATCTCATCGGCCGCGAACGACACGGGCGGTTCCATCGCGACCATTGCCAGCAGCGAGAAGACGTGGTTGGGCACCATGTCGCGCAATGCGCCCGTCGGTTCGTAGAACTTGCCGCGACCCTCGACGCCGACCGTCTCCGCGACCGTCACCTGCACATGGTCGATCCGTTCGCGGTTCCAGATCGGCTCGAACAGGCCGTTGCCGAACCGGAACGCCATGATGTTCTGCACCGTCTCCTTGCCGAGGAAATGGTCGATGCGGAACACCTGGTCCTCGTGCAGCACCTTCAGCACGCGCGCATTCAGCTCCTTCGCCGATTGCAGGCTGTGACCGAACGGCTTCTCGATCACCACGCGGCGCCAGCAGGGTGGATTGTTGTCCGCCTCCGCCTGCTTCGCGAGACCCGATTGGCCGAGGCGATCGACGACGGGGCCGAAGAAGCGGTCGGCGACGGCGAGATAGAAGATGACGTTGCCCTTGGTCCCGTGCTTCTGCTCGGCCTCGCCCAGTGCGGTGCGGATGTTCCCGTACAGCCCGTCCTGGGTGAGGTCGCCCTGCACGTAGGACATGCAGCCGGCGAGCCGGTCCCACGCCGGCTGGTCGATATGGTCGATGCTGAACTCTGCCGATTTGTTGCCGACGAATTCGCGCAACGACCCGAACAGATGGTCGCGCCAGCCTTCGGCGGTGTTCTGCGCGAGGTCGACGCCGATGAGCGCGAAGTGCTCCGGCAACAGGCCGGTGAGCGAGAGGTTGTACAGCGCCGGCACCACCAGCCGCTTGGTAAGATCGCCGCCGGCCCCGAATATCACCATCGCACACGGATCGGCGGGCTTCGGCTTGGCCCGCGGCGGGGCCGCGACGATGCGGGTGCGGCGCGGGCCCTGGCTGCCCTGCGGCTCAGGCGGGGGCTGGTCCATGCCGCTCATCCCGCCGCGGGCGCGGCCGGCTCGTGGCCCTCGATGTGGCCGCCGAAGCCGAAGCGCATCGCCGAGAGCATCTTGTCCGCATAGGTGTGCTGCTGGCGCGAGCGGAACCGCGCGTAGAGTGCGGCGGACAGCACCTCGGCCGGCACCGCCTCCTCGATCGCCGCCTGGATTGTCCAGCGGCCTTCACCGGAATCCTGCACGAACCCCGAGAAATCCGACAGCGTCTCGTTCTTCGCCAGCGCCATCGCCGCGAGGTCGAGCAGCCAAGACGAAATAACACTGCCGCGCCGCCATACTTCGGCGATGTCGGGCATGTTGAGCGTGAAGCGCTCGTCCGCGGGCAGCTCCTCGCCCGATTTGTTGTGCAGGATGTCGAAGCCTTCCGCGTACGCCTGCATGATCCCGTATTCGATACCGTTGTGGACCATCTTGACGAAATGCCCGGCACCAGGGGGACCAGCGTGGATGTAGCCCTGCTCGGCGCGCGGATCGAGCTTCTCGCGCCCGGGTGTGCGGGTGATCTCGCCGATGCCGGGTGCGAGTGTCGCGAAGATCGGATCGAGGTGCTTCACCACCTCGGTCTTGCCGCCGATCATCATGCAATATCCGCGCTCAAGCCCCCAGACGCCGCCCGAGGTGCCGACATCGACATACTCGATGCCCTTCCCCGCCAGCGACTTCGCGCGGCGGATGTCGTCTTTGTAGAAGCTGTTGCCGCCGTCGATGATGATGTCGCCGCGCCCCATCATTCCAGCGAGGTCGTCGATCGTCTCCTCGGTGATGCGCCCGGCGGGCAGCATCACCCAGATCGCGCGCGGGCTCGCCCCGAGCGCCTGCACCATCTCGGCGTGGGACGCGACCGCGCGGGCGCCCTCTGCGCCGAGCCCCTGCGTCGTCTTGGCGTTGGCATCATAGACGACGCAGGAGTGTCCTGCGCGCATCAGGCGCCGCACGATGTTGCCGCCCATGCGGCCGAGGCCGATCACGCCGATCTGCATGTCCGTGAACTCTCCCTGTTGGTCAGGCAACCGCCGCGTCGATCGCACGGGCAAGTGCGGCGAGCCCGCGCTCCACATCGTGCAGGTGGACGCGCAACGCGCGCCGTCCCCGCTCGACCAGCACGTCGAGATCGCCCTGCGCCTGCGCCGCCTTCACCACACCAAAGCTGTAGCGGTGGCCCGGCACCGGCAGATCGGCCGGATCGTCGCAGGTGATCTGAATGAACACGCCGGAATTGGGGCCGCCCTTGTAGGCCTGCCCGGTCGAGTGCAGGAAGCGCGGCCCGAAACCCACGCAGGTCGCGGCCCGCTTCGCATCGCGAATGCGGACCCGCATCGCGGTCAGCGCCTCGGTATGCGCCGCGTTGCGCTCGATGTAGGCGAGCAGCGCCACATAGTCTCCGTCGTGCAAACGCCCGAGATGCCGGCCCATCAGTCCGGCCAGCGAATCCGCCGCGCCCAGCTCGCCCGCATTGCGCGGATCGGCGAAGACGGAAATGCCGTCGGCCTCGAAGATCGGCTTTGGCGCGGGCAGCGTTCCCGACTTCTCGTATTCGTCGGTGAGCGCGCGGGTCTTGATCTTGCTTGCCTCGACGTCCGGCTGGTTGAACGGATTGATCCCGATAACCGACCCCGCGACCGCGGTCGCGATCTCCCAGCGGAAGAACTCCTGCCCGACATGCATGGCGTCCGCCACCGCGATATGCACCACCGGATGCCCCGCCTTCTCGAGCGCGGCGACTGCCTTCTGCTGCGCTGCGTCCTCGCCCCCGGCGAGCGCCAGATAGGCGAAGAACCGGTCGCGCCCGTACCGGTCGGGCGCGGCAAGTGGCTCGGCCGCGACCGGAATCAGACCGTGACCCTGCTTGCCGGTGCTCTCGGCGATGAGCTGCTCCAGCCAGGCGCCGACATCGGCGATTCCGGGGGAAGCGATGATGGTCACCTTGTCGCGCCCGAAACGCTTCGCCGCGACACCGAGTGCGACACCGAGCTGCACGCCCGGGTTCTCCGCCGGCGGCACGTCCTCACCGCAGGAACGCACCATCTGCTGCGTCGTTTCCAGGAACGCGCGCACCTCGAGCCCCATCGCCGCGGCCGGCACCATGCCGAAATTGGATAGCACCGAATACCGGCCGCCGATCGACTTCACGCCATGGAAGACATGCGCGAACTTCTGTTCCCGCGCCTGCTGCTCCAGGGACGAGCCGGCATCGGTGACAGCAACGAAATGCTCCGCCGCGTGACCGACGCCCACGACGCGCCCAGCGGCGTCGAGGAAGTGCGCCATGAAGATGTTCGGCTCGAGCGTGCTGCCGGACTTCGACTGCACCACGAACAGCGCGTGCGCCATGTCGATCGCACCGTCGAGGCTGCGGATCTGCGCCGGATCGGTGCTGTCGAGGATGTGGAAGCGCGGCCAGCCCGCCTGTTGCCCGAAGCTCTGCGCCAGAACCTCCGGCCCGAGACTCGACCCGCCCATGCCGAGCAGCACGAGATCGGTGAAGCCCTTGGCGCGCATCTCGGCAGCGAACGCCTCCAATCCGCCGACATCGGCGAGTTGCTGTTCCACGACATGCAGCCAGCCGGTCCACTGCGCCTCGTCGGTCCCGGTCCAGAGCGTCGCGTCGCCGGCCCAGAGACGGCGGATGCGGCCGTCGCGGCGCCATGCCGCCATCTCCTCGTCGATGGCCTTGGCCAGCGCGTCGTCGTTCGGATGCACGGTCAGACTCGCGTGATCGCCCTCGAACAGCGTCCGTCGCCGCCGCGCGACCGCGCCGAGCAGTTCATCGAACGCATCGGCGAACTGTCGTACGCCGTCTTCGACCAGCTTCGTCGTGATGCCGTCGAGCGAGATGCCGAGCGTCTCCAGGGCGGCAAGCTCCGCCTCGGCTGCCGCAACGTCGCGCTCGATCGCATCGGGGATGACCTCGCCGTGGTCGCGAAACGCGTCCATCGTCGCGGGTGGCATGGTGTTGACCGTGTCGCGGCCGATGAGCTGCTCGACATAGAGCGTGTCGCGATAGGCCGGGTTCTTGGTGCTGGTCGACGCCCACAACAGGCGCTGCGTCTTGGCGCCTGCGGCCGCCAGTCCGTCCCAGCGCGGGCCGGAGAACAGCACCTTGTAGCGCGCATAAGCACGCTTGGCGTTGGCGATTGCGACTTTGCCGCGCAGCCGGTCGGCGGCCGCACGGTCCTTCGCGCCGTCAAGCGCCTTGTCCACCATCGCGTCGATGCGGCTGACGAAGAAGCTCGCGACGCTGCCGGTGCGGCCGACATTGCCGCCCGCGCGGGCGAGGTCCTCGAGTCCCGAGATGTAGGCGTCGACCACGCGCTCATACATGCCGACCGAGAACAGCAGCGTCACGTTGATGTTGAGCCCGCGCCCGATCAGTTGCCGGATCGCCGGAATACCCGCGGCCGTCCCCGGCACCTTGACCATCAGGTTCGGCCGATCGACCGCCGCCCACAGCCGCAGCGCCTCGTCGATCGTCGCCTCGGTGTCGTTCGCGAGATACGGCGAGCATTCGAGGCTGATGTAGCCGTCACGGCCGCCGCTCGCCTCCCACACCGGCCGCAGCACGTCGGCACCGGCGCGGATGTCAGCCATCGCGAGATGCTCGTAGATCGCCGAGATACCGTGATCCGTGCTCGCCTGGAATGCCTTCAGGGCGCCGGCATATTCCTCGCTCTCGCCGATTGCCTTCTCGAAGATCGACGGGTTGGAGGTGACGCCCTTCAGCCCGTCGCGCTCTATCAGCGTCCGCAACTCGCCCTTCTCGATGAGGCTGCGCTTGACGTAGTCGAGCCACGGCGACTGACCGACCTGTTCCAGTTGCTTCAGCGGGTTCATCTGCAATCCCCTATTCGGCGGCCTGGCGTCGCGCGCGCGTGCGCTCGCGCTGCGTGCGGGCGGCATCCATGACTTTCTCCAGCGTGAAGCCGAACTTGTCCTGCAGCATCTTGATCGGCGCCGACGCACCGAAGCTGCGCATCCCGATGATCGTGCCGTTCATGCCGACGTATCGCTCCCACCCGAACGCCGCCGCCTGCTCGACCGAGACACGGCCGAGAATGTCCGGCGGCAACACGCTGTCGCGATACGCCTGGTCCTGCTTTTCGTATATTTCCCAGCACGGCATCGAGACGACGCGGCTGCGCACGCCCTCTTTCGCGAGTGCCTCGTGCGCCTGCACGCACAGCGAGACCTCGCTGCCGGTGCCGATCAGGATCACCTCCGGGCGGCCATCCTTCGGGTCGGCGAGCACGTAGGCGCCGCGTGCGAGGCCCGAGGCGGCCGCATATTTGGCGCGGTCGAGCGTCGGCAGCTTCTGCCGGCTCAGGATCAGCGCGCACGGTTCGTGCTCGAGCTTGAGCACGACGCGCCAGGCCTCCGCGACCTCGTTCGCATCGCATGGGCGGATGGTGTTGATCCCCGGCATTGCGCGCAAGGCCGCGAGCTGCTCGATCGGCTGGTGCGTGGGGCCGTCCTCGCCGAGGCCGATGCTGTCATGGGTGAAGATCCACGTGGTCGGCAGCTCCATCAGCGCCGACAGACGGATCGGCATCCGCATGTAGCTGGAGAAAATCAGGAAGCCCGAACCGTATGCTCGCAGCTTGGACAGCGCCATGCCGTTGCAGATCGCTCCCATCGCGTGCTCGCGGATGCCGAAATGGAAGTTGCGCCCGGCATAGTTGTCCACCTCGAAGTCGCCCGCGTCCTTGAACTTGAGGTTCGTCTTGGTCGACGGCGACAGGTCCGCCGCACCGCCGAGCAGGAACGGGATCGCCTCGGCGAGCTTGTTCAGCACCGTGCCGGATGAGTCGCGGCTCGCGAGGCCGCCCTCGTCGGCGGGGAAGCTCGGAATGGCGCTCTCCCATCCCTCGGGCAGCTCGCGACGTTGCATCCGGTCGAACTCGGCGGCGAGGTCGGAATGCTCGGCGCGGTAGCGATCGAACAGCGCCCGCCATTCCTTGTTCAGCTCAGCGCCGCGCGCACCGATGCCCTGCGCGAAGCGGTCGTAGACGCCGTCGGGCACCAGGAAATGCGCATCCTCCGGCCAGCCATAGACGCGCTTTGTCAGGCGAACCTCGTCCTCCCCAAGCGCCTCCCCATGCGCTTCCTTGGTGTCCTGCTTGTGCGGTGCGCCGTAGCCGATATGGCTCTGCACGATAATCATGGTCGGGTGGCTCTGCTCGCGGTCGAACGCCGCCAGCGCCGCGCGCAGCGAGGCGCGGTCCTCCGCGTCGCGCACATGCCGGACGTTCCAGCCATAGGCGAGGAACCGCGCACCCACGTCCTCGCTGAACGCAAGGTCGGTCGAGCCCTCGATCGAGATGCGGTTGCTGTCGTAGATCCAGCACAGGTTGGACAGCCCGAGGTGGCCCGCAATCGAGGCCGCCTCCCCGGAAATGCCCTCCATCATGTCGCCGTCGCTGCACAGCGCGAACACGCTGTAATCGATCAGCGCCTTTCCCGGCCGGTTGTAGCGCGTGGCCAGCCACCGCTCGGCGATCGCCATGCCCACCGACATGCCGACACCCTGCCCGAGCGGGCCCGTGGTCGCTTCGATGCCGCCGGTGAGGTGGTACTCGGGATGGCCGGGCGTGGAACTGTCGAGCTGCCGGAACTTCTTGATGTCATCCAGCGTGACCGTCGGCTTGTCGAGCACCTCGTATTTCGCGACCGCGCGGGTCTGCGTCAGGTGCAGCAGCGAGTAGAGCAGCATCGAGGCGTGGCCGCAGGACAGCACGAAGCGGTCGCGGTTGGGCCAGAGCGGGTCCGCCGGATCAAAGCGCAGCCGCTCCTGCCAGAGCGTGTAGGCGACCGGCGCCATCGCCATCGGCGTGCCCGGATGGCCTGAATTGGCCTTCTGCACGGCATCCATCGCCAGCGTGCGCATCGTGTCGATCGACAGGCGGTCGAGATCGTGTTCCACTCTCGTTCCCCTCCGGCTGGGCATCAGCGATCACGCAGGCCGCTCCACATAGCGTATACCGTGTCGCAAGCGGCTTTGTTGAACAGTTTGTGGCGAGGCGGCCCGCTCTCAACCAGTCTCTCGCCTCGTCGCCCGGCGACACGGGCGTCTCGTCAGGATCACGCGTGCGTGTCTTCGACCGCCGGTCGTCCGCGCCGCGCCCTCACCGCTTGTCGCCGAGGATGCTCGCCGACACCGATCGCGGATCGCGCGCCGCATAGCGCCCGCTTTCCACCAAATGCCAGAAGTCGCCGATTATTTGGTTGAACAGGGCCGGCTCCTCAAGGTTGAGCGCGTGTCCGGTGCCCGGCAGCACCGCGAGCCGCGCGGTCGGGATCGTGCGCTTGAGCATCAGGCCGGGATCGAGGCATGGCTCGTCCTCGTCTCCGGTGATCACCAGCGTCGGCACGACCATTGCCGCGAGACGCTCCCGAAGGTCGTACAGCGACGGTCGCCTCCGCTGCACGCCCAGCATCGTCAGCGCCGAGCCCTCGGCCGAATGCTCCGCAAGCTGCGCCTGGAATTCCGCGAAGCCGCGCGGATCCTTGTTGAGGAACTGCACGCGCGTCGGCCCCATCGCATAGCGCGCGGCGACGGCTTCCATGCCCTCCGCGCGGATGCCGGACGCGGTCTGCTCGGCCTCGGCGCGGAACTGTGCCGCGCGGTCCCGCTCGGCGCCGTAACCGCAGCCGCCGACCACGAGCGACAGCGCGCGGTCGGGGTAGGCGAGGCCGAAATGCAGCGTTGCGAACCCGCCCATCGACACCCCCGCGACATGCGCGCGTTCGATGCCGAGCGCGTCCAGCACGGCGAGGATGTCGTCGCGGGCGCGATCCTGCGAATAGCGCGCCGGTTCGGTCGGCACGTCGGAGGGGGGATAGCCGCGCGCGTTGTAGGCGATGCAGCGATGCGTCCGCGCGAAATGCCGCAACTGCGGCTCGAAGCTGCGGGCGTCACCCGCAAATTCATGGACGAAGACGACCGGCGTGCCGCTCCCAGCCTCGTGGTAGTGCAGGCGCGCGGCGTCATCGGTGCGCAGCGTCGGCATCGGTCTCGTCCCCCCTGCGGCTCTCCACTATAGTCCGTGATTGAACCGGAGGGCCATCCCGCCATGACACGCTTTCCCGCCATCCCCGATGCCGAACTGTCCGCCGACCAGCGCCGTGTGGTCGAGGCGATCCTGGCCGGCCCACGTGGCAGCCTGCGTGGGCCGTTCGTGCCTCTGCTGCGCAGCCCGGCGCTCGCGGACCATGTGCAGCGCCTCGGCGCACACCTGCGCTTCAACAAGGCGCTGCCGCGCGACGTGACCGAACTCGCGATCCTGGTGACGGCACGCGCCTGCCGGGCGCAGTTCGAGTGGCACGCGCACGCGCCGCTCGCCGCTTCCGCCGGCGTGCCGGAAACCGTCATCGCCGCCATCGGGCGCGGCGAGACACCGGAGGATGCGTCGCCGGCGCTGCGCCTCGCGCACGATTTCGTGGCCAGTCTGCACGCGAGCCGCGCCGTCGACGACGCGACGTTCGCCACGGCGCGGGAGACGTGGGGGGAACACGGCGTGATCGAACTCACTGCCCTGTGCGGGTACTACACGCTTGTCGCACTGATCCTGAACGTCGCCGAGATGCCGGTGCCCGAGGGCAGCCGCGTGCCGTTCGAGCCGGCGCGGGCCGAGACCACCGAATAATCTCGCAACGCAACGGTGCGATTCCGTGTGAGTCCGGTCACGGGGCGATCGCCTGATGCGCCGCGAGACACGCGGTATCGAGCAACTGGCTGACCGACGCATCGAGCCGCACGAGCTGCACCGGCTTCGCCATCCCGAGCAGCAGCGGCCCGATCGTGCCACCGCCGCCAAGCCTCGGTGCCAGGCGTGATGCGATGTGCGCCGAATGCAGTCCCGGCATCACCAGCACGTTGGCGTTTCCCGTCAGCCGGCAGAACGGGAACAGCGCCCGCACGCCCGGTTCCAGAGCCACATCCGGGCTCATGTCGCCGTCGAACTCGAAATCGACGCCACGGCTTTCAAGCAGTCTCACCGCCTCGCGGATGCCGTGCACCGTGCGGTGCAGCGGATTGCCGAAGGTCGAATGCGACAGCAGCGCCACGCGCGGCTCGTGGCCCATCTCGCGCGCGGCCGCCGCACTGCCGATCGCGATGTCGACCAGCTCCTCCGACGTCGGTCGCTCGCGCATCAGTGTGTCGGCGACGAACATCGTGCCGTGCGGGCCGAGCAGTAACGTCAGGCCGAAGGCGATGCGGCCCGGCGCCGGGTCGATGACACGATCGATGTCCTCCAGGCACACGGCGGTGGCGCGCGTGAGGCCGGTCACCATCGCATCGGCGTCCCCGGTCGCGACCATGCAGGCGGCGAAGACGTTGCGGTTCTGGTTTACCATGCGCTGGCAGTCGCGCTGCAACGCACCGAGCCGCTGCATCCGGCGATAGAGGTAGTCGACATAGCGCGGGTTCTGGCCGGACAGGCGCGCGTTGTGGATCTCGATCCCGTCCACCTCGCCCAGACCCATCGCCGTCATCGTCGCGGCGACGCGGTCCTCGCGGCCGATCAGCACCGGCGTGCCATAGCCCGCGTTGCGGAACGCGACCGCGGCGCGCACCGCCTTCTCCTCCTCGCCCTCGGCGAAGACGACGCGCTTGGGGTTCGCCCGCACCCGCTCGCTGATCGCATCGAGCGCGCTCGCGGTCGGATCGAGCCGGCCGGAGAGTTCGCGCGCATACCGGCGCAGATCGGGCAGCGGCCGGCGCGCGACGCCGCTCTCCATCGCCGCGCGCGCGACGGCGGGCGGGATGCGGGAGATCAGCCGCGGGTCGAAGCAGTTCGGGATGATGTAGTCGGGGCCGAAGCGGGTGCCGTGGCCGGTGCCGGCGGAATGCACCTCGTCGGGCACGTCCTCGCGCGCGAGCTGCGCCAGCGCCTCGGCGGCCGCGACCTTCATCGCCTCGTTGATCGTGCTCGCGCGCACATCGAACGCGCCGCGGAAGATATACGGGAAGCCGAGCACGTTGTTGACCTGGTTTGGATAGTCGCTGCGCCCGGTGGCGATGATCGCCTCCGGCCGCACCGCGCGCGCGTCCTCCGGCGTGATCTCGGGATCGGGGTTGGCCATCGCGAAGATGATCGGCCGCAATGCCATGCTGCGGACCATCTCCTGCGTGATCGCGCCCTTGACCGACAGGCCGAAGACGATGTCCGCCCCGTCCAGCGCCTCGGCCAGCGTCCGCGCGCGCGTCTCGACTGCATGCGCGCTCTTCCACTGGTTCATCCCCTGGGTGCGACCGCGATAGACCACGCCCTTGGTGTCGCAGATGAGGATGTTCTCGGCCCGCATCCCGAGCGCCTTGCACAGCTCGACGCAGGCGATCGAGGCGGCGCCGGCCCCATTGACCACCAGCCGCGCGTCGCTGAGCGCGCGCCCGGTCAGGTGGCAGGCATTGATGAGCCCGGCGGCGGCAACGATCGCCGTGCCGTGCTGGTCGTCGTGGAACACCGGGATGTCCATCACCTCGCGCAGCCGCTGCTCTATGATGAAGCACTCGGGCGCCCTGATGTCCTCGAGGTTGATGCCGCCGAAGCCGGCGCCCAGGAAGCGGACGCAGTTGACGAACTCGTCGACGTCCTCGGTGGAGATCTCGAGATCGATGCCGTCGATATCGGCGAAGCGCTTGAACAGCGCGACCTTGCCCTCCATCACTGGCTTGGACGCCAGCGCGCCGAGATTGCCGAGGCCGAGCACCGCGGTCCCGTTCGAGATCACGGCGACCATGTTGCCCTTGGTCGTGTAGTCGTAGGCGAGGCTGGCATCGCGGGTGATGTGCAGGCAAGGCTCGGCGACGCCCGGCGAATAGGCGAGACTGAGGTCGCGCGCCGTGGTCAGCGGCTTGGTGATGCGCGTCTCGAGCTTGCCCGGCCGGCCGGAGGCATGCATCGCCAGCGCCTCCTCGCTGGAGACGCGCGCGGTCCTGGTCTCGGTGCCGCCGTCGGCCATGGCTTCGTTCCTCTCGTATTTCTTGGCCGCATTAAGACAGCGCTCGGCGTCGATGGGAACCCGCCCGCTCCGCGGGCCAGATGGGAACCCGCCCGCTCCGCGGGCCAGATGGAACCCGCCCGCTCCGCGGGCCAGCGGAACCCAACCCTTCGCGGGCGGACCCGGCGCCGTTAGGCTGGCCGGATGAACCGCCTGCCCGCCAGCGACGCGCCGCCGCAACCGGCCAGCGCATCCCTTCCCGTTTCGGCAACGCCCGCGATGGCGCAGTGGTTCGCGCTCAAAGCCGTGCATCCCGAGGCACTGCTGTTCTTCCGCATGGGCGATTTCTACGAGCTGTTCTTCGAGGACGCCGAGGCGGCGGCGGCCAGCCTCGACATCGCGCTGACCACCCGCGGCGCCCATGACAGGGCGCCGATCCCGATGTGCGGCGTGCCGGTTGCGGCCGCGGAACTCTATCTCTCCCGCCTGATCCGGCGCGGCCACCGCGTCGCGGTCGTCGAGCAGATGGAGCCGCCGCGGAAGGGCCGCGCGCCGATCCGCCGCGAGGTCGTCCGACTGGTGACGCCGGGGACGCTGGTCGAGGACGCGCTGCTGGATGCCGTGCGGCCGAACCTGCTGCTGGCGCTGGCCGTCGCCGGCGCGACCTTGGGGGCAGCCTGGCTCGACATCTCGACCGGGCTGTTCGAGACCGCGCCGGTGCCGCCGGGTGACCTCGCGGCGCTGCTCGGGCGGCTGGATCCGGCGGAGATCGTCGCACCCTCCGACCTCGACCTTGCCGACTGGGCGCCGCGGCGCGCGCCCGAGGCGGCCGCCAAACCGCCGCTCGCCGCGCGCCGCGCGGTCGCGGAGGCGTTCGGGGCGGCCAGCCTCGATGCGTTCGGCGCGTTCACCGACGCCGAGGCGATGGCGGCCTGCCTCGCCCTCGATGCGGTGCGGGCGACGCAGGCCGGACGACTGCCGCGCCTGTCTCGCCCGGCGCCACAGGGCGAGACAGGCACGATGGCGCTCGACGCGGCGACGCGGGCGAGCCTCGAACTCACCCGCGCCCGCGACGGCGGCACGGCGCACACGCTGCTGGCCGCCGTCCAACGCACGCTGACCGCCGCCGGCACGCGGCTGCTCGGCGCCTGGATTGCCGCGCCGCTCACCGATGCCATCGCGATCGCGGCGCGGCAGGATGCGTGGGCTTTCCTCGTGGCACAGCCGGAGGCGGCGGCTTCTCTGCGTGCCGCGCTGCGCGCCGCCCCCGACCTCGCCCGCGCGCTCGGCCGGCTCTCGCTCGGGCGCGGCCTGCCACGCGACCTCGCCGCGGTGCGCGATGCGCTCGCCGCGGCGGAGGCGGCCGCCGTGTTCCTCGGCGCCGACCCTCCGACCCTGCTGGCCGCCGCACGCGAGGCGCTCGCCGCTGCGCCCGGCCTTCGCACCCGGCTCGCCGCCGCGCTGGCCGAACCCGCGCCGGCGCGGATCGAGGACGGGCGTGCGATCGCCGCGGGCTTCGATGCCGAGCTGGACGCCGAGCGGCGGCTGCGCGACGACAGCCGCGGCGTGCTCGGCGCGCTGCAGCGCGATCTCGCCCAGCGCTACGGCGTCGCCGCCTTGCGCATCCGCCACCACGCGCAGCTCGGCTACGTGCTGGAGGCGCCGGTCGCCGCGGTCGAGGCGCTGCGGGCGCATCCCGAGCTGACGCTGCGGCAGGGCATGGCCAGCGGCGCCCGCTTCACCCAGCCGGAGCTGGCCGATTTGAGCCGCCGCATCCTGGAGGCCGACGAGCGCGCCGCCGCCCGCGAGCGCGCCGTCTTCGCCCATCTGGTCGCCGCGGTGGATGCCGAGGCCGCGGCACTCGCCGACTGCGCGGCGGCGCTGGCGATGCTCGACGTCGCGCAATCCTGCGCGGCCCTGGCGGCCGGCGGCGAGTGGTGCCGGCCGAGCCTCGCCGAGGACGGTCGCTTCTGCATCATCGCCGGCCGGCATCCGGTGGTGGCGGCGGCGCTGGCCGGCACCGCCGCCTTCGTTCCCAACGATTGCGACCTCTCGCCCGAGCGGCGGCTGCTGCTGCTCACCGGGCCGAACATGGCCGGCAAGTCCACCTTCCTGCGGCAGAACGCGCTGATCACGATCCTCGCCCAGGCAGGACTGCCGGTGCCCGCACGCCGCGCCGAGATCGGCATCATCGATCGCCTGTTCTCCCGGGTCGGCGCGGCCGACGATCTCGCCCGCGGCCGCAGCACCTTCATGGTGGAGATGGTCGAGACCGCCGCGATCCTGCATCAGGCCGGCCCCCGCAGCCTCGTCGTGGTCGACGAGATCGGCCGCGGCACCGCGACGCTCGATGGCCTCGCGATCGCCTGGGCGGTGCTGGAGGCGCTGCACCGGGCCGGCTGCCGCACGGTTTTCGCGACCCATTTCCACGAACTCGCCCGATTGTCGGCAACCCTGCCGCGGATGCGGCCGCACACGATGCGGGTCCGCGAGTGGAAGGGCAGCGTCGTCTTCCTGCACGAGGTTGCGGAGGGGGCGGCCGGCCGCAGTTGGGGCGTGCATGTGGCGGGGCTTGCGGGCGTGCCGGCGCCGGTGGTGCGTCGCGCCGCCGCCCTTCTGGCGGAGCTGGAGAAGGCCGGCCCGCTCACCGCCGCGGCAGACCTGCCGCTGTTCGCGGCGGCTGCCACTCTCGCCGAGCCGCCTCATGAAGTTGCGGACCCGTTGCACGCCGCGATGGCGGAGCTTGACCCGGACACCCTTACGCCGCGTGAAGCGATCGAAGCGCTCTATCGCCTCAAATCGTTGTGTGCCGTGACATCCGCGTGCGAACCACTACGATGAACTGCAATGCTCAGCCCGATCCCGCTCCCCGAGGCTCCAGAGGCCGCGACCTGCCTGCTGACCGACTCGCTGCGGGAGCTGGCCGAGGCGACCGGGATCGTCCCGCGCGACCAGGCGCTCGGCGCCTTCCGCCGTCACCTCGCGCGCATCCAGAGCCACGTCCAGACGGGCTTCGAGGCCAACGCGCTGAGCGGGCTTCAGGCTGCACGGCTGCTCGGCGCGCTGATCGACGGGATGCTGCGGACGCTGCACGACTACACGGTGGAGACCATCATCCCCGGCCACGCCGAGCCCTTCGCGATGGTCGGCACCGGCGGCTACGGGCGCGGCGTGCTGGCGCCGTTCAGCGACATCGACCTGCTGTTCCTGACCGCCGCCGAGCCCGGACCGCGGGTCCTTCAGGCGGTCGAATTCATGCTCTATCTGCTGTGGGACCTCGGGCTGAAGGTCGGGCACGCCACCCGCTCGATCGCCGAATGTGCCGCCGAAGCCGCCAGCGACACCACGGTCCGGACGTCGCTGATCGATGCCCGCCAGATCGCCGGCAGCGCGCCGCTTTATGCGGAGTTCGAGGCCCGCTACGGCGCCGCCTGCGAGGCCGCGGGCTTTGCCGGCTTCATCGCCGCCAAGCAGGCCGAGCGCGACGCCCGCCACCGCCGTTTCGGCGACAGTCCTTTTCTCGTCGAGCCGAACGTGAAGGAAGGCCGCGGCGGGCTGCGCGACCTGCAGACGCTCTATTGGCTCAGCCGCTACGTCTTCGGCACGCAGGTCATGAGCCAGCTCGTCGGCCCTGACAGCCCGGGCGGCGGCCTGCTGACCGAACACGAGGCGCAGCTCGCGCGGCGCTGCTGGTCGTTCCTCTGGACGGTGCGCTTCCACCTCCACTACATCGCCGGCCGCGCCGAGGAGCGGCTGACCTTCGACCTCCAGCCGGTCGTGGGCGCGCGCATGGGCTATACGCGGCACGGGCGGCAGGACGGGGTGGAGCGGTTCATGCGCCACTACTTCCTGACCGCGCGCGAGATCACCCGGCTCACCCGTGTGCTGGAGCCGGCGATCGTGCGGGTGGCGCTGGGTCCGCCGGCGCTCGCGGCCGAGACCGACCCCGCTCTGCTGCGCGCCGGCTTCGTGCTCGCCGACGGGAAGCTGATGCCCTCGCCGGTCCGGGATTTCCGCGACGAGCCGGTGCAGATGCTGCGGCTGCTGCAGATCGCGCGCGACCGCGACCTGGCGCTGCATCCGCTGTCGCTGCGGGCGCTGATCCGCAACGTGCGCGGGGCGATGTCGCTGCGCGGCGACCCCGAGGCCGCCGCCCTGTTCCTCGACCTGCTGTGCGGGCGCGATGCCGAGCACATCCGCTCGGACGGCGCGCGCTGGCTCTCGATCCTGAACGAGACCGGCTTCCTGGGCCGCTTCATCCCCGACTGGGCGCGCATCGTCGGGCAGATGCAGTTCGACACCTATCACGTCTTCACCGTCGACGAGCACACGATCGAGGCGGTGCGCGTACTTAACGCGCTCGAACGCGGCGAGCTGGCGGATGTCGCACCCGTCTCCTCGGGCCTGGTCGAGGATTTGCAATCGCGCCGCGCGCTCTACGTCGCGATGCTGCTGCACGACATCGCCAAGGGCCGCGGCGGCGACCATTCCGAGATCGGCGCCGAGATCGCCCTCGATGTCGGCCCGACGCTCGGACTTTCAGCCGAGGAGACCGAGACCGTCTCCTGGCTGGTGCTGCACCACCTGCTGCTCAGCCAGACCGCATTCCACCGCGACATCGACGATCCCAAGACCATCCTCGACCTGTCCGACACGATCCAGTCGCCGGAGCGGCTGAAGCTGCTGCTGATCCTGACGGTCGCCGACATGCGCGCGGTCTCGCCGCGGGTCTGGAACGGCTGGAAGGCGACACTGCTGCGCGAGCTGTACGCGCGGGTGGCCGAGGTGCTGGCCGGCGGCCTCGCCACGACGGAGCGCGACACCCGCACCGCGCGCGCCAAGGAGGCCGTGACCGCGCTCCTGCCGGACTGGGACGACACGGCGCGGGCGGAATTCTTCGCGCTCGGCTATCCCTCCTACTGGCTCGCTTTCGATCCCGAGACGCAGGCCCGCCACGCGCGCCTGGTGCGCGGCGCGGAGGCGCGTCATGCACCGCTCACCGTCAACACCGAGGTGCTGCCGGCGCGCGCCGTGACCGAGGTCACGGTCTATACCGCCGACCATGCCGGCCTGTTCAGCCGCATCGCCGGCGCGCTCGCGGTCGCCGGCGCCTCGATCGTCGATGCGCGCATCCACACGCTGACCAACGGCATGGCGCTCGACACGTTCTGGATCCAGGACGCGGCAGGGGGCGTGTTCGACGCACCGCACCGGCTGGCGCGTCTCTATGTGCTGGTCGAGCAGGCGCTCACCGGCCGGCTGCGGCTCGCAGCCGAAATCCGCCGCGTCTCGAAGGCTCTGCTGGGGAACCGGATGCGCGCGATCCACGTGCCGCCGCGCGTCGTTGTCGACAACCGCGCCTCCAACACCCACACGGTCGTCGAGGTCAACGGGCGCGACCGCCCCGGCCTGCTGCACGACGTCACCGCCGCGATCTCCGAGCAGGGACTGCAGATCGCCTCCGCCCACGTCACGACCTACGGCGTGCGGGCCGTCGACGTGTTCTACATCAAGGACATATTCGGGCTGAAGGTCGAGAACGAGCGCAAGCTCGGCAAGCTGCGCGAGGCGCTGGTCGCGGCACTGGTCCCGCCCGAGGAGGCGCAGCCGCGTCCGCTGCCGGCGCCGCGGCGACGCTCCGCCAGTGCCGCGTAGGGACGATCTGTGTCGCAGAGGTCGATCGGGCTGATCGGCGGCATGAGCTGGGAAAGCTCGGCCGAGTACTACCGGATCATCAACGAAGGCGTCCGTGACCGGCTGGGCGGCCTTCACTCGGCGCGATGTTTGATGTGGTCCTT
>DATAYA010000045.1:0-6731 GCA_036272815.1 Acetobacteraceae bacterium | reverse complement strand
GATCTATCACGATCCCTTGCTGGATTCGCTGCAACAAGGGGTGATCGTCAACAACCAGACGATCAAGCAATTCGTGGCGCAGTACGCGGCCGCGGTCGCTCTGACCCACGAGGCGCAGGCCGGGTTGTTCCCCACCCTTGGGCTCAACGCGGGGGTCACCCGCTCGGCGTTTGGCAGCAGTCGCGGCAGCAGCAGCATCCCCAACGCAGGCGGCAGCAGTATTGGCGGCGGTGGCAGCGGCGCGTTCACGCAATACACGGTGGAAGGCACCGCCGACTGGACTCCCGACCTCTGGGGCCGGATCCGCCGCGAGGTGCAGAGCGAAGCCGCGGCCGCGCAAGTCAGCGCGGCCGATCTTGCGAACGCCGCACTGTCGGCCGAGGCGACCTTGGCCGCGGACTATTTCGATCTGCGCGCCACAGATGCACTGACCACGTTGCTGCAGCAAACGGTCGTCGCCTTCCGCGAGGCACTGCACATCACCGAAAACCAATATAACGCGGGAACAATCTCGCGTGCCGACGTGGTGACCGCACAGGCGCAGCTCCAGACGGTGATCGCGCAACTGGCCGGCACAGGCGTGCAGCGCGCTGAGTTTGAACATGCGATCGCCGTGCTGACCGGCCGCCCGCCGGCCGCGCTCACGATCCCGCCCGGCGTGCTGGCCGCCGCGGTGCCGGTGGTGCCGCCCGGCTTGCCCTCGACGCTGCTTGAGCGCCGGCCTGACATCGCCGCCGCAGAACGGGCCATGCAGGAAGAGAACGCGCTGATCGGCGTCGCGGTCGCCGCCTATTACCCTGATATCTCCCTCTCGGCGCTCGGCGGCTTCGTCGCCAACCCACTCGGACAGTTGTTCACCGTATCGAACCGGGTGTGGTCACTCGGCGCCGCGGCGAGCGAAACACTGTTTGAAGGCGGCCTGCGCCCGGCCGCCGTGCAGGCGGCGCGTGCCAACTACGACGCGGCGGTGGCGAGCTACCGGCAGACCGTGCTGACCGCCTTTCAGCAGGTCGAGGACGAGCTGGCGGCGCTGCGGATCCTGAAGCACCAGGCCGCGGCCGAGGCCACGGCGGTTACCGCCGCACAGCAGGCTTTAGATGTAACGCTGAACGAGTACACCGCCGGCACGGTCGCCTATACCAGCGTCATTACCCAGCAGGAGCTGCTGCTCACCGACCAGCAGACTGCGCTGTCGATCCAGCAGAGCCGGCTCCTCGCCAGTGTGGCGCTGGTCCAGGCGCTCGGCGGCGGATGGAATACCGCCCAGCTCCCGACGACGGTGGCGGTGGAGCACTTCAATCCGCTGCGACCCTGATATGAGATTGGCGATGCCGACGAAGCGCGTGCTGCCCCGAATAGTGGGCAGCCCGACACTTCTCACCGGCATCGCGCGCTGCGGCACCTGCGGCTCGGGCATAGCCCTGCGTACCGGCAAGAGTGGCCGCTCCCGCTATTACGCTTGCGCCGGCTGTGCTATCGTTGGTGGTTGAGGGATGCGGATGCGCGGACCGGCCGCTGCATTGGCGAAGCCTGCTGCCACGGGCTCGCTTCCGGCCGCAGGTGGCCTGGTGCCCAGTTTTGTTCGGGAGTGGCGTCCCGTACGGGATTCGAACCCGTGTTGCCAACGTGAAAGGCTGGAGTCCTGGGCCACTAGACGAACGGGACGGCGCGCCGGACTAGCGGGCGTGGACCTACCGGCGCGGCCCCAGGCGGTCAAGCGGGGCGGTCAGGCAAGGGCCGCGTCGCGCACCGTCAGGCACGGCGCGACCGCACCGTTCCATGCCTCCGCCCGCAGATGGCCTGCCAGATGCAGCGGCACGCCGGGCCGCGCCAGCAGCGCCGTCGCGAGGGCGCCGTCGCCGGCGCGGAACAGCATCGCCTTGAGCCGGCCGAGCCCGTCCTCGCCCGCGACATGCGCCCGCACCGTGCCGCCCTCGCGCCCGACCCGGTCGGCCCGCACCACCCGCACCCGCGGCAGCACCAGCGTCGGTTCCTCATTGGCGTGGCCGAACGGTGCGAGACGGTCGAGCGCCGTGGCCAGCCCGACCGTCGCCGCCGCCACCGCGACCGTGCCTTCGACCAGCAGGTCCGCCGCCCCGGGCAGCAGCCGCGCCGCCGCCAGTCGTTCTTCCAGCAGCGCCCGGAACGCTTCTGCTCCCGCCACCGGCAGCGAGAACCCGGCCGCCATCGCGTGGCCGCCGCCGGTGTCCAGGATGCCCCGCTGCCGCGCGAGGATCACCGCGGCCCCGAGGTCGAGCCCCGCCACCGACCGCCCGGAGCCGCGAATGCGACCCTCCGCGATGCCGCCGACGCAGGCCGGACGGTTGAATTTCTCCTTGATCCGGCCGGCGACGATGCCGACCACGCCGGGATGCCACTCAGGCCCGAACACGCAGGCGACCGCCCGCCCGGCCTCGAACTGCGCCGCCGCCTCGGCGAGCGCGCAATCCAGCATCCCGGCCTCGACGGTCTGGCGCTGCCGGTTCACGCCGTCCAGCGTCTCGGCCAGCGTCCGCGCCTCCGCCGCATCCGTCGCCAGCAGCAGCCGCAGGCCGAGACCGGCCTCGCCGATCCGGCCGCCCGCGTTGATGCGCGGCCCGAGCCCGTAGCCGCAGGTGACGGCGGTCGGCGCCTCCCGGCTCGCTGCCAGCTCCAGCAGGGCCGCGATCCCGGGCCGTGCCCGCCGTGACATCACCCGCAACCCCTGCCCCACCAGCGCGCGGTTGAGCCCGGTCAGCGGCATCACGTCGCACACCGTCGCCAGCGCCACGAGGTCGAGCAGCGTGCGCAGATCGGGCTCGGCGCGATGCGCGAACCAGCCCTGCCGACGCAGCGCCCGCAGGGTCGCGACGGCGGCCAGGAAGGCGACGCCGGCGGCGCAGAGATGGCCGAGACCGGAGCGGCAATCGGGCCGGTTCGGGTTGACCGTCGCCAGCACCGGCTGGATGCCCTCCGCCTTGTGGTGGTCGAGCACGATCACGTCCGCCCGCCCGGCAAGTGCGGCCAGCGGCTCGGCCGCCGCGGTGCCGCAATCGACGCAGACGAACAGGCTCGCCCCGCGCGCGGCGAGCGCCTGCAAGGCCGGCGCGTTCGGGCCGTAGCCCTCGGTCATCCGGTCCGGCACGTAAGGCAGCACGGCGCAGCCGAGGCCGCGCAGCAGCACCACCATCACCGCGGCGCTGCACGCGCCGTCGACGTCGTAGTCGCCGAACACCGCGACGGTCTCCCCGGCCGCGACCGCGCGCGCGAGCCGTGCCGCCGCGGCGTCCATGTCGGCGAGGCAGGACGGGTCCGGCAGCAGCGCCCGCAGCGTCGGTGCCAGGAAGTCCGCCGCGCGCTCGGCATCGACGCCGCGCGCCGCCAGCACGCGGGCGACGATCTCCGGCACGTCATGACGCTGCACGATCGCCGCCACGTCGCGCGGTTCGCCCTCGCGCCAGAGCCAGCGCCGCCCGCCGAGGCTGCGCGCGACGCCGAGCGCCGCGTCGGGCTGCGCTGGCGCCGGGATCGCTCCGTCCGGCATCGCCTCAGCCGCGAGCCGTCATCGGACCAGCTCGCGCTTGCATGGCAGTCCCGGGACTTTCGCCATCGACCCAGGCCGGCGACCTAGGCCGGCGACCAGGTCTTGGTCGCGAAATTATGCTGCGCCTCGATCGAGCGCACGGTGCCGGATTTGCTGCGCATGACCAGCGAATGCGTCGTGGCACCACTGCCGAAGCGGCGCACGCCGCGCAGCATCGGGCCGCCGGTGACGCCGGTCGCCGCGAACAGCACATCGCCGCGCGCCATCTCCTCGGCAGTGTATTTGTGCGACAGGTCGGCGACCCCCATGCCGCGCGCGCGCTCCCGCTGCACGTCGTTCTCGTACAGCAGGCGGCCCTGCATCTGGCCGCCGACGCAGCGCAGCGCCGCCGCCGCCAGCACGCCCTCGGGCGCGCCCCCGGCGCCGACGTAGAGATCGACGCCGCTCTCCGGCTGCGTCGTCGCGATCACGCCGGCGACGTCGCCGTCGCTAATCAGCATCGCCCGCGCGCCCGCCTCGCGCACCCGCGCCAGGTGCTCGCCGTGGCGGTCGCGATCGAGCAGGCAGACCACCAAATCGCCGATGTCGCGCTTCTTGGCGCGCGCGAGGTTGCGCAAATTCTCCGCCATCGGTGCATCGAGATCGACCACGCCCGCCGGCAGCCCGCCGCCGACCGCGATCTTGTCCATGTAGATGTCGGGCGCGTGCAGGAAATTGCCCTTCTGCGCCAGCGCCACGACCGCGAGCGCGTTCGGCGCGCCCTTGGCGGTGAGCACCGTGCCCTCCAGCGGATCGACAGCGATGTCCATCTCCGGGCCGCCGGCGCCGACGCGCTCGCCGATGAAGAGCATCGGCGCTTCGTCCATCTCGCCCTCGCCGATCACCACTGTGCCGGTGATGGCGACGCTGTCGAACGCCTTGCGCATCGCCTCGACCGCGGCGCCGTCGGCCTCGTTCTTGCGGCCGCGGCCCATCCAGCGGCTCGCGGCGAGCGCCGCCGCCTCGGTCACGCGCACCAGCTCCAGGGCCAGGTTGCGGTCGCTCTGATAGGAGGCGGTGTCGGCCATCGTCGTGCTCCTGTTCAACCGGACTCGATCCGGATCAGCGTCGGCGGCTCGAGCACCGCATCGAGCCGGGCGATCCGCGCGAGCGCGCCGCGCATCGCCGTCTCCGCCGTCTCGTGGGTGACCAGCACCACCGGCACCGCCTCGCTCGGCGCCCGGCCGCGCTGGATCATGCTCTCGAGGGAGACGCCCTCGTCGCGCAGCGCGGCGGCGACGTCCGCGATGACGCCCGGGCGGTCCACCACCATCAGCCGCAGGTAGTACGCCCCGACATGCGCCGCGATCGAGACCGACGGCAGGGTGGAGAGCGCACCCGATGCCGCCCCCCACACCGGCGTCGCCCGCCCGCGCGCGAGGTCGATCAGGTCGGCGACGACGGCCGACGCGGTGGGTCCGCCGCCCGCCCCGCGTCCCTCCAGCATGATCCGGCCGACGAAATCGCCCTCCGCCACCACCGCGTTGAACACGCCATCGACGCGGGCGATCGGCGCCGATTGCGGCACCAGGCAGGGATGCACCCGCGCCGTCACCCCCGCCCTGGTGCGCCGCGCGATGCCGAGCAGCTTGATCCGGTAGCCGAGTTCGGCGGCAAAGCCGATGTCGAGCGCGCTCACGCCGCCGATGCCCTCGACATGCACCGCCTCGAACGCGACCGGGCGGCCGAACGCCAGCGCCGCCAGGATCGCGAGCTTGTGGGCGGCGTCGATCCCGTCGATGTCGAAGGCCGGATCGGCCTCCGCGTAGCCCAGGCGCTGCGCCTCGGCGAGCACCTCGGCGAAGTCGCCGCCCTGCTCGCGCCCCGCCTGCCGGTGCATCGTGGTCAGGATGTAGTTGCAGGTGCCGTTCAGGATGCCGGCGATGGCGTCGATCCGGTTGCCGGCCAGCCCCTCGCGCAGCGCCTTGATGACCGGGATGCCGCCCGCCACCGCCGCCTCGAAGGCGAGCCCCGCGCCGCGGCGCTCGGCCAGCGCGGCCAGCTCCGCGCCATGCACCGCCAGCAGCGCCTTGTTCGCCGTCACCACCGGGCGGCCGGCGCCGAGGGCAGCCTCCACCAGATGCCGCGCCACCCCCTCGGCGCCGCCGATCAGCTCGACCACGGCGTCGATCCCGTTGGTGGTCGCGAGCGTCATCGGATCGTCGTGCCAGCGCATGCCGTCGAGGCGCACGCCGCGGTCGCGGCCGCGGTCGCGGGCGGAGATGGCAGCGACCTCGATCGCGCGGCCGGCGCGGGCGGCGACGATCTCGGCGTTGTCGTGCAGGAGGCGGAGGACCCCCGTGCCGACCGTGCCGAGGCCGGCTATGCCGATGCGGAGCGGGTTCAAGCCCAAGGCCAGGGGCGCTGCCCCTGGACCCCGCCAAGGGCGAGGCCCTTGGAACCCTTGGCTCTCGGGTCCGGGGGCGCCACTGGCCTTCGGTCGGCGTGCATCAGAAGCTCATCGCACATGCTGCTGCGCCCCGGGGAGAATCGAAGATCAACCTACCAGACGCGCCCAGCCGCCGCGACCCGCCGCCGCCGCGTGCAGCCGGATCGCGTTCGGCGGCACGCCGGCGACGTTGAGCGCCGCCGCGATCGCCTGTGCCCGCTCGAGCCCGAGTTGCAGGGCGGCGGCCTGCAAGGCGGGCAGGCTCGACGGCGCTTCGCCGCGGCCGGTCACGTCGATCGTCCGCCCATGGCGCGCCATGGACAGCGCCCGCAGCGCCAGATAGGCGTCGCGCGGCAGCACCGAGGAGCCGGCGGCGAACGCGATCGGCACGAGGCCCGGCGCGGCCTGCGGGACCGGCGTGGCTGCGGGCGCGGTGCCGAGCCGGAGCACGAGCGGCGGCGGCTCGGTCGGCACCGCGAAACCGGGGATGCTCGCGGGCGATGGCGGTGCCGCCGGAATCGTGGGCGGCGGTCCGGCGCTGGCGACGCTTGCCGGGATCGCTGCGACCTTGGGTGCTGCCGGGGTGGCCCCGGCGGGTGCTGCCGGCGGCGTGCTGGCCGGCATCGTCGCGGTCGAGGCGTTCGCATCGGGTGGCGGTGCCGCCGGAGCCGGGGACGCCGGAGCGGCGGCGGCGGCGGCCGCGGCGGGCGCGGGCAGCGGCAGCGGGGCGAGGGCCGCCTCGCGCTCGGCCAGCGTCCGGTCGATCGAGAGCGCGTCGGC
>DATAYA010000044.1:0-2024 GCA_036272815.1 Acetobacteraceae bacterium | reverse complement strand
CACGGTCCGGCATGATCGGCCGGACGCTGCCACGGGCCCCCCGCCGGCACAAGCCTCTGCACCTGTGGGGCCGTACACCCCGCTTTCTTTTCCGGCCGCGCCGCACCACATTGCCGTCCCGATGCACATCCATGCGAGCTGCGTGGTCCGCGATGGCGCGGGCGTGCTGCTGCTGGGGCCGCCAGGGTCGGGCAAATCCGACCTGGCGCTGCGTCTGCTGGATTGCGGGTTCATGCTGGTTGCCGATGACAGGGTCGAGATCGAGGACGGCGTCGCACGCCCGCCGGCACGCCTGGCCGGGCTGCTGGAGGTGCGCGGCCTCGGCATCGTGCGCCTGCCGCACGCGGCCGAGGCGCGGCTCGCCCTCGCCGTCCGCCTCGGCGGCGGCGCGCCTGAGCGGCTGCCGAATCCGGTGCGCGATGCGGCCATCGGCCTGCCGGTGATCGCGCTCGACGCCGCTGCCGCCTCGGCGCCGTCCCGGGTGGCGCTCGCCCTCGGCTGCGCCACCGGCCGCATCCCGCAGCTCGCGGGCGCTTTCGCATGAACCGCGGGTCGCAGGGCGGCGGCTGCCCCGACGCCGGCTTCGAGGCTGCCGGCTGTCAGAGCGTCCTGCTGGTCACCGGCCTGTCGGGCGCGGGCAAGCTCTCGGTGCTGCGCGCGCTCGAGGATCTTGGCTATGCCGCGGTCGACAATCCGCCGCTGCCGCTGGTCGACCGGCTGGTCGCGGCCGGCGGGCGCAAGATCGCGATCGGCATCGACGCGCGGACGATCGGCTTCGACGCCGCCTCCGTGCTCGCCGCCCGCGACCGGCTGCGCGCCGGCCCCGCGCCGCGCACCGAGCTGGTCTATGTCTGGGCCGAGGACGGGGTGCTGATGCGCCGCTACACGGAGTGCCGGCGCCGCCACCCGCTCGCCCCCGAGGGCCGGGTCCGCGACGGCATCGCCGCGGAGGACGCGCTGACCGCGTCGCTACGCGAGGCGGCCGACCTGGTGATCGACACCTCCGACCTGCCGCTCGCCGGCCTGCGCCGCCTGATCGAGACGCGGTTCGGCGAGGCCGGTCTCGGCCCCGAGGGGATGACCGTCTCGCTGGTCTCCTTCGCCTATCGGGCGGGCCTGCCGCGCGATGCCGACCTGGTGTTCGACGCCCGCTTCCTGCGCAACCCGCATTACGATCCGGTGCTGCGGCCGCACACCGGGCTCGATCCGGAGGTCGCTTCCTACATTGCCGCCGACCCCGATTACGCCGCCTTCCTCGCCACCCTGCGCGGCCTGCTCGCCCTGGTGCTGCCGCGCTTCGTGCACGAGGGCAAGAAATACACCACCATCGCGATCGGCTGCACCGGCGGGCGGCACCGCTCGGTCAGCCTGATCGAGGCTCTCGCCGCCCATCTGCGCGCCCCCGAGGGCGGCGGCTGGCGGCTCACCGTGACCCACCGCGAACTGGCACGGCAGGAGGAGGCGGCCGATCCCCGATCGCCCCATGCCGCCGCGCCGCGCGAAGTTCAGGCACAGGAGGCCTGACCCCAACCCATGATCGGTCTTGTCCTGGTCACCCACGGTCGGCTTGCCGACGAACTGCGCGCGGCGATGGAACACGTCGTCGGCCCGCAGCGGAACGTGGCGACGGTCTGCATCGGCGCCGACGACGACATGGAGAGCCGCCGCGGCGACATCCTAGCCGCGATCGGCTGCGTCGACACCGGCGACGGCGTCGTGCTGGTGACAGACATGTTCGGCGGCACGCCCAGCAACCTCGCGATCTCGATGATGAACGGCCGCAAGCTCGAGGTGCTGGCGGGCGTCAACCTGCCGATGCTGGTCAAGCTCGCCAAATGCCGCGGCAGCCAGACGCTCGGCGAGTGCGTCGAGCACGCGACGGCGGCCGGGCGGAAATACATCGCCTCGGCCTCCGAGGTGCTGGCCCAGTGCGCGGCGTCGGAATGCGCCATGTCGAAGGGCGATCTCGCCCGGGGCGACCTCACCCGGATGGGCGTGCGAAAGCCGGAGGTCCCGACGCCGGA
>DATAYA010000043.1:0-8031 GCA_036272815.1 Acetobacteraceae bacterium | reverse complement strand
CGCCCTGCGCCCTGATCCTTCCTGTCATCGCCTGTCCTCGGGCGGCCTTGGCCGACCGGTGGGCCGAGCATGACGAGGGGGCGTGCGAGAAGCGATTCCAAGTGCCCTATGTACTCGTCGTTCCCGTCATGGCCGGCGAAGGCCGGCCATCCACGACTTTCTCGGCGGCAGCGCTTGGTATCATTCCATCGGGCGCCAAACCTTAGCGCTTGCCGGGCGCCGCCTTGCGCGGCGGCCGGGCGGCGGCCGCCTGCCGTGCCGGCCTCGGCGACTTCGCGGCGCCCACTTCCTTCGCGGCCATCCCCGCGCCCGGTGCGCTCCCGGCGCCGCCGGTCTGCTGGCCGGCAGCCTCGGCTGCGACCTGCCGCTCCGCTTCTGCCCAATGCCTGTCACGCTGCCCCTCGGGGCGGCCGTCGCGCTCCCACAACTCGTAGGCCCGCCGCTCCACGCGATCGCGGTACTCGTCCGTCATGCGCAACTCCTCCCCCGCACGGCGGACCTGCCCCCGCCCTCGAATACGAAAGTACCGCGCCGGAGTCGGGTTCCCGCGCGGCTGGTCTGCGGCCGCCTCAGCGCCTCGCGGCCCGCCAGACGCTTGCCGCCAGCAGCGCGGCCAGACCCGCGAATAGCACGATGCCGGCCAGATTGGCCGGCGGCACATGCAGCAGCCGCAGCCCGAGCCCGACCAGCACCGCCCAGATCACGGCGAGCAACGCCAGGCTGCCGTCGTCGACGAACAGCCCGGCCAGCTCCGCGAACCCGGCCCGGATCGCGTTCATTCCCCGACCCTGCCCCCGACCCTGCCCCCGACCTTGCCCGCCACCCCGCCCGCGGCCCCGCGCTGCATCCGCGCCAGCGCCACCGCCCCGATCGCGACCGCGAGATAGCCCACGATCAGCGCCGGCAGGCTCCAATCCGCGCCCGGCCACGCGGCGCCGATGCCCTCGCCCAGCCAGAACGTGCCGAAGGCGGAGAGCAGCACGCCGACCAGGAACTTGAGCGTGTTCTCCGGGATGCTCGCCACCGGCCGGTGCAGGGCCAGGCCGAGCAGCACGACCACCACCAGCGCCGCCAGCGCGCCCGCCGAGGCCGGCAGCAGCAAGCCGCCGCCGGCGCCGACCGCGACCACGATGAACACCACCTCGACGCCTTCGAGCAGCACGATCTTGAACGAGGTCGAGACCGCGACCCGGTCCCAGCCGCCGGCGGCCACCCCGTGCGCGCGCAGCGTCGCCGTCTGCGTGGCGTAGATTTCCGTCTCGTCGCGCAGCGCGATCACGCCGGCCGAGCGCAGCGCCGCCTTGCGCAGCCAGCGCAGGCCGAACAGCAGCAGCAGCCCGCCGACCGCGACCTGCACCAGCCCGAGCGGGATGCGCGTCAGCGCCGGCCCGAGCACGGCCACCAGGACCAGCAGCGCCGCCAGCCCGGCAATGCTGCCGATCACCGCCCCGCGCCAGCCGCGCACCGCCCCCACCGCGAGCACCACCGTCATCGCCTCGGTGAACTCCACCAGGGATGCAAGAAACGCCGCCAGCGCCGAGGTGCCGGCATGGGTCCACCCGATCGCGAGTCCCGTCATCAGGTGGGTCCGATCCTGTCCAGCCCTGCCATGTAGGGCCGCAGCACGGCGGGGACCACGACCGATCCGTCCGCCTGCTGCCGGTTCTCCATCACCGCGATGAGCGCGCGGCCCACCGCGACGCCCGATCCGTTCAGCGTATGGACGAAACCGACGTCTCGGCCCTCGGTCGCGCGGAAGCGCGCATTCATCCGCCGCGCCTGGAAGTCGCGGCAATTCGAGCAGGAACTGATCTCCCGCCACGCCCCCTGCCCCGGCAGCCAGACTTCGAGATCAAACGTCCGCGCCGAGGACGGGCCGGTGTCGCCGGCCGCGAGCAGCACCCGGCGATACGGCAATTCGAGCCGCTCCAGCACCAGCTCGGCGCAGCGCGTCATCCGCTCCTGCTCGGGGCCACTGGCGTCAGGGTGAGTGATCGAGACCATCTCCACTTTTCGAAATTGATGCTGCCGCAGCATCCCGCGGGTGTCGCGGCCGGCGGCTCCCGCCTCGGAACGGAAGCAGTCGGTGAGTGCGGCGAGCCGCCACGGCAGGCGTGCCTCGGGGATAATCTCTCCGGCCGCGAGATTGGTGAGTGGCACCTCCGCGGTCGGGATCAGGTAGCGGCCGTCGGTGGTCTTGAAGAGATCGTCCTCGAATTTTGGGAGTTGATTGGTGCCGTAGGCCGTCGTGGCGTTGACGAGCAGAGGAACAGAAACCTCCTCGTAGCCGTGCTCGGCGGTGTGCAGGTCGATCATGAACTGCCCGAGTGCGCGCTCCAGCCGCGCGAGTGCCCCCTTCAGCACCACGAAGCGCGACCCGGCGAGCTTCGCCGCCGCCTCGAAGTCCATCAGCCCGAGCGATGCGCCTAACTCGAAATGCTGGCGGGCCGGGAAATCGAAGGCGGGTGGCGCTCCCACCTGCCGGATCACGACGTTGGCGGTCTCGTCCTCCCCGTCGGGCACGTCGGCATCGAGAATGCTGGGCAGCCGTTCCAGCACCGCGCGCATCTCTGCATCGAACGCCGCGGCCTGCGCCTCCTGCGCCTCCGCCTCGTCGCGCAGCGCCGCCGTATCCGCCTCCAGTGCCGCGGTATCGGCGCCGGCGCGGCGGCCCTCGCCGATCTCTCGCGACCGTGCGCGCCGCCGCGCCTGGAGGTCCTGCGCCGCCGTCAGCGCCGCCCGCCGCCCGGCATCCTGCGTCAGCAGCACATCGGCCACCGGCGGCAGGCCCCGCCGCGCCATCGCGGCGTCGAAGCCCGCCGGATCGGCGCGGATCGCGCGGATGTCGTGCATCAGACGTCGACCCGCTTCCGCTCGACGAAGCGGGCGCAGACGATCGAGATCTCGTAGAGCAGCACCAGCGGCACAGCGAGGCCGGTCTGCGTCAGCACGTCCGGCGGCGCCAGCACCGCCGCGATGACGAACATCCCGACATAGGCATAGCGCCGGAACTTCTTCAGCGACGCCGAACTGACGATGCCGACCTTGGCGAGCAGCGTCAGCAGCACCGGCAGCTGGAAGGCGACGCCGAACGCGAAGATCAGCTTCATCACCAGCGAGAGATATTCGCTGACCTTCGCCTCAAGCGTGATCTGCAAGCCATCCCCCCCGGTCGGCGTCTGGAAGCTCAGGAAGAAGCGCCACGCGAACGGGAACACGAAATAATAGGCCAGCGCCGCGCCGGCGACGAACAGCACCGGCGTCGCGATCAGGAACGGCACGATCGCGCGCTTCTCGCTGCGATAGAGCCCGGGTGCGACGAACAGGTAGATCTGGCTCGCGATCAGCGGAAACGAGATGAACGCCGCGCCGAAGACCGCGACCCGGATATAGGTGAAGAACGCCTCGTACAACGCCGTGTAGATCAGATGCGGCTGCTCGCCGCGCTGGTGCATGATGGCGGCGAGCGGCTGCGCCAGGAAGAAATAGATCCTGCTGGAGAAATAGTAGCAGACGAAGAAGGCGATCATGAAGCCGGCGATCGACCACATCAGCCGCCGCCGCAGCTCGATGATGTGATCGAGCAGCGGCATCGGCTTGTCGTCGATCGGGTCTTCGTCGGGCAGGGTGTTGACGTCGCGCGGAGCCACGGTCGGGAACCTGTCAGCGAGAGGGGATCAGCCGCGGCGGGCGCGCATCGCGGCCCGGGCCGCGTCGGGCGGAATGAAGGCCGGCGCCGGCTTCGGCGGCACCGCGAGCTGCGGCGGGATGAAGGCGGGCGCGTCGCCGGCCGGGTGCGTCGCGGGCAGCGGCGCCTGCCAGGCGGCGTCCTCGTACGGCGGCGCGATCGTCTGCAAGGCGCCGTCGGAGGCAATTTCCGCCGCCGCGTCGGCGGCGGCGGGCGTCGCCGGATGGAACGGGTCGTCCTCGAAGGTGCGGCGGATCGAACCGTCGCTGTCGATCGCGCGCTCGACATGGCCGCGCAGGTCGAAGCTGCGCAGCTCGTTGATGTGGTCGCGCACCTCGTGCAGGTCCGCCTCGCGCACCAGCTCGTCCACATGGCCCTGGAACTCGGAAGCCATCTTCCGCGCCTTCTTGATCCCGCCGGACAGGGCTTTGAGGGCCCCCGGCATGTCCTTGGGACCAATGGCAATCAAGGCGACCACGCCGATCAGCGCGATCTCGGACCAGGCGAAATCGAACATCGCCGCGGTCTAGCAGGAAACGAGGACGAAGTCAGGGGTGCCGGCCACCTCCGTCGCCACGATCCGCTATCGGCCGCCCGCCTCCGCCGGCCCCGGCGGCTCGACCAGCAGATCCTCCCGCCGCGGCAGGCCGCCCAGATCGGCCAGCCCGAACCGCGCCAGAAACGCGGGCGTGGTGCCCCAGAGCGTCGGCCGGCCCGGCGCCTCCTTGTGCCCGCGCGGCGCCACGAGCCCGGCCTCCAGCAGCGCATCGAGCGTCGCCTGCGAGAGCGCGGCGCCGCGGATCTCCTCGATCTCGGCGCGCGTCACCGGCTGGTGATAGGCGATGATCGCCAGCGTCTCCATCGCGACGCGCGGCAGCCGCCGCGGCTGCACCACGACGCGCAGCAGCCGCGGCGCGAGATCGGGGGCGGTGCGGAACTGCCAGCCGCCGGCGGCCTCCACCAGCTCCACCCCGCGCCCGGCATAGTGCTGCGCCAGCGCCGCCATCACCGCCTCGGGCTCGATCTCGTCGGGGAGGAGCTGCGCCAGCGCCCTTGCGGTGATCGGCTCGGCGCTGGCGAAGACGAGCGCCTCGGC
This sequence comes from Acetobacteraceae bacterium, assembly GCA_036272815.1. Classification (GTDB taxonomy): domain Bacteria; phylum Pseudomonadota; class Alphaproteobacteria; order Acetobacterales; family Acetobacteraceae; genus DATAYA01. The sequence goes on along the minus strand of DATAYA010000043.1, from coordinate 3,247 downwards.
CAGCCGCAGCGCGTTCTCGGGTATGCCCGCCGCTTCGGGAATGCCCACCTCCTCAGGGACGTCGGCCGCTTCGGGAATGCCAACCTCCTCGGGGACGTCGGCCTCCTCGGCACCATCGGTCACGCCGCCGCCTCCTGCCGGCGCAGCAGGATCGGGCCGAACGCCTCGTCCTGCCGCAGCATCAGCGCGCCGCCACGGGCCATCTCCAGCCCGGCGAGCAGCGTGCTCGCCAGCGCCGCCCGGTGCGCCAGCGGGGCGCGCAGATCGTCGGGCAGGAACCGCTCCAGGCTGCTCCAGTCCGGCATCCGGCCAAGCATGCCGCCGAGCCGCCCCAACGCATCCTGCACCGTCCACAGCGTCACCGCCGCCGGCTGATAGCGGCGCTGCGACCCGGCGCGGCGGACGGCGCCGAGATAGGCGCGCAGCAGCCCGGGCATGTCGAGCGCCAGCGCCGAGCGGTCGACCGCCACCAGCGTCTCCGGCGCGCCGCGGGCGAACACGTCCTGCCCGAGCTGCGGCCGCGCCCCGAGCCAGGCGGCGCCGGTGCGCATCGCCGACAGCTCGGCGAGCCGTGCCGCCAGCGCACCCGCCGCCTGCTCGCCCTCGCCCTCCGCCTCCGGCTCCTCGGGCAGCAGCAGCCGCGATTTGAGCCAGGCGAGCCACGCCGCCATCACCAGCCAGTCCGCCGCCAGCTCCAGCCGCACCCGCCGCGCGCCCTCGACGATCGCGAGATACTGCTCCACCAGGGCCAGGATCGAGATGCGGGCGAGATCGACCTTCTGCCCGCGCGCGAGGTCGAGCAGCAGGTCGAGCGGCCCCTCGAACCCGTCCAGCCGCAGGATCAGGCTGTCGCCCGGCGGCGGAGCCGCCCCCGAGCCCACCGGCGGCGGAGCCGCCTCGGCCGCAGACGATTCAGATCCCGACATTGCGCGAGATCGCCGCGGCGTCGCCGTGGCCGGCCAGCATCAGCACCAGCCGGAATGCCCAGGGAACGACCCGGCCGAGCGCCGCCCCCGCCGGGTCGAAATGGATGCCGAGCTGGGTCAGCGCAGTGGGCAGCACGAAGACGACCAGCAGCACGATGAGGATGCCCGCCTGCTCCAGCCGCGCCCAGCGCATGGCCAGCCCGCGCGGCAGCAGCCCGACCACGATCCGGCCGCCGTCGAGCGGCGGGATCGGCAGCAGGTTGAACAGCCCGAGCACGAGATTGGTCAGCACGAAATAGACCAGCATCAGTCCGCCGATCCGCGCCCAAGCATAGGGCAGCAGCCCGGTCCCGTAGAAGCCGAGCGCGCCCAGCCAGGCCAGCAGGAAGTTCATCGCCGGCCCGGCCGCCGCGACCAGCATCATCCCCCGCCGCGGATCGGGAAATCGCGTCGCATCGACCGGCACCGGCTTCGCCCAGCCGAACATGAAGGCGACCCGATGGATCGTGGCGAGCTGCAGCAGCAGCAGCGCGCCGGGCAGGATGATGGTGCCGAAGCGATCGATATGCCGCAGCGGATTGAGCGAGAGGCGGCCCATGCGTCGTGCCGTGTCGTCGCCCAGCGCCAGCGCCGCATAGCCGTGCGCCGTCTCGTGCATCGTGATCGCCAGGATCGCCGGCACCGCCGCAACCACGATCTGCAGCAGCAGCCCGTTCACGCGAGCAGTCCTGTCACGCCAGCAGTCCGGTCACGCGAGCAGACCCATCACGCCAGCAGGCCCATCACGCCAGCAGTCTGGCGCGCTCGGCCGCCAGCGCCGCGCCGTCGAGTGCGACGCGGCGGCTCTGCGCCAGCGCCGCACCGGCGGCGAGCCGCACCGCGGTCTCCGGCCGCACCGCCGGGCAGGCGTCGAGCAGCGCCGCCGTCCGCGCGAAGTCGCCGGCGCCATAGAGGGCGAGGTCGCAGCCGGCAGCGAGCGCCGCGACGGCCGAGGCGGCCGGCGGCCCGGCAAGGGCCCGCATGGAAAGGTCGTCTGTCACCAGCACTCCATCAAACCCGATCCGCCGCCGCACCATCCCCGCAATCACCCGGGCGGACAAGGTCGCGGGGTGCGCCGGATCCACCGCCGCATAGACGATATGGGCGGTCATCATCCAGGGCAGGCCGGCATTCTCGGTGAACGGCATCACATCGTCGGCGAGGTCGGATGCCGCGACGACGGGCAGTTCCTCGTGGCTGTCGGCCAGCGCCCGCCCGTGCCCCGGCGCGTGCTTGGCGACCGGCTGGATGCCGGCCGCGAGCAGCCCCGCCGCCAGCGCGCCGCCGAGCCGGGCGACGGCGCGCGGATCGGCGCCGAAGGCGCGGTCGCCGATGACGGAATGGGCGCCGGGATGCGCGAGGTCGAGCACCGGCGCGCAGGCCACGTCGAAGCCCGCCGCCGCGCAGTCGAGCCCGATCAGGGCGCCGGTGAGCCACGCGGCGCGCAGGCCGGCCGCGGGATCGGCGGCGAAACGGGCGCCGATCGCGGCCGCGGGCGGATGCGCCCGCCAGTGCGGCGGCCGCAGGCGCGCGACCCGGCCGCCCTCCTGATCGACCAGCAGCACCGCGCCCTCGGGCAACACGCGGCGCAGCTCTGCGACGAGCGCTGCCAACTGGGCCGGGTCGGCGACATTGCGCCCGAACAGGATGACGCCCGCGGGCTCGGCCCGCCGCAGCAGCGCCGCCTCCTCGGCCAGGAGCGTGAGGCCCGCGACGCCGGCAATCGCCGCCCTCATCACGACCCGCTCATGCCGACCCCCTCAGAACGAGGCGATGGAGCACCCGGCGCCCTGGGCACGGACCTGCTGGCAAAACCGCGTCGCCTCGGCGATCGAGGCGAAGCCGCCGGTGCGCAGCCGCCAGACGGTGCGGCCGGCGACATCGGCCCGCTGGACCATCGGCGTGCGGCCGCGGAGCAGGCCGGGCATGTGGCTCACGAGGCGCTGCCACTCGGCATCCGCCTCCGCTTCGCTCGCCATCGCCGAAAGCTGCACCTGCCGGTTGCCGGCGGGGACGGCGACGGCGGGCGCGGCCGAAGCCGCCGCGGGAGCCATCGCCGCCGGCGCGGGCGCTGAGGCCGCGGGCGCCGCCTGCGCGGGCGCTGGGGCCGCGGGCGCCGAGGCTGCGGGCGCCGCAGCGGCGAGTGCCGGGGCTGCGGGCGTTGCAGGGCCGGGCGTTGCAGGGCCGGGCGCCGCAGGAGTGGGCGCCGCAGGAGTGGGCGCCGCAGGAGTGGGCGCGGCAGGCGTGGGCGCCGACGCGGCCGGCGACTTTGCCGCCTCGAG
>DATAYA010000042.1:0-3876 GCA_036272815.1 Acetobacteraceae bacterium | reverse complement strand
ACCCCATCAAAGGCATGGCCTTTGAAATCCATCACTTCGGAAACGGGGTCTGGGGCCAACGGCCCCAGCGGGTCAAGGGCAGAGCCCTTGCGCGGCGTCGCGGAACGGCGACTGCTCCGCCAGTGCCGCGATCTGCGCCAGCATCGCCGGCCGCTCCTCGCGCAGGAATGCGTCGATCGCGCGCCGCAGCCCGCCATGCGCGATCCAGTGCGCCGAATAGGTCGGCTGCGGCAGATAGCCGCGCTGGATCTTGTGCTGTCCCTGCGCGCCCGCCTCGACCCGCCGCAGCCCGTGCGCGATCGCGAACTCGATCGCCTGGTAATAGCAAAGCTCGAAATGCAGGAACGGCCACTCGCCGCGGCAGCCCCAGTTGCGGCCGTACAGCGCCTCCCGCCCCATCAGATTGAGCGCGCCCGCGACCGGACGGCCCGCGTGCTCGGCGAGCATCAGCACCACCCGGTCGCCGAGCCGTTCGGAGAGCAGCGGAAAAAAACGCTTGGTCAGGTACGCCGACCCCCATTTGCGGTCCACCGTCGCGGTGTAGAAGCCGTAGAACGCGGCCCATTCGCGGGCCCCGATCTCCGACCCGCGCAGCACCCGGAAGGCGAGCCCCGACGCCTGCGCGTCCCGCCGCTCCCGCCGCAGCACTTTTCGTTTCCGTGACGACAGGGCGCCGAGGAAATCCTCGAACGTGGAATAGCCGGCGTTCTCCCAGTGGAACTGCATCCCGAGCCGTTGCAGCCACCCCGCCTCGCCCAGCGCCTGCCATTCGGCCTCGGCGCAGAAGGTGACGTGCACCGAGGAGAGATCGAGTTCGCGGCAGCCCTGCACCAGCGCCGCCGCCAGCGCCGCCGCCGGGATGCCGCAGCCCGGATGGCAGAGCAGGCGCGGCCCGGGGACCGGGCTGAACGGCACGGCGACCTGCAATTTCGGGTAGTAGCTGCCACCGGCGCGCTCGAAGGCATGCGCCCAGCCGTGGTCGAAGACGTATTCGCCGTACGAGTGCGACTTCGCGTACATCGGCGCCGCCGCGACCAGCCGCCCCTCCCCGTCGCGCAGGGCGGCGTGCTGCGGCAGCCAGCCGGTGCGGGCGTTGGCCGAGCCGCTGTCCTCGATCGCGGACAGAAAAGCATGGCTGACGAAGGGGTTGTCGTCCCCGGTACAGGCATCCCATTCGGCGGCGTCGATCTCCGCGATGCGGGCGTGCAGGGTCAGGGTGAGGTCGGGCGTTCCGTCGGGCATGGCGCAGGATATAGGCGGAGGGCGGGTCGGGGCTACGGCCGCGGTCAGGCTTCCCAGTCCTCGATGCGCAGGCCGTCCACGCGCGAGAACTCCCCGACATTGTGGGTTATCAGCGTGAGGCCGCGCGCCCGCGCCTGGCCTGCGATCAGCACGTCGTAGGGGCCGATCGGCGTCCCGGCCCGTGCGAGCGCCGCCCTGATCTCGGCGGCGTGCCGGCAATCCTCGCGGTCGAACTCCAGCACCGCAAAGCGGAGACCTTCGACGAGGGCGAGGTTCCGCGCGGACTGCCGGCTCTTGTAGGCGCCGTAATACAGCTCATGCGCGGCCAGAGCGGGCATCGCGAAATCGTCCGGCTTGTGGCTCCGCATCGCCGCCTGGAGCTTTTCGTCTCGGCGCAGCAGCCCGATGACCGCGTTGGTATCGAGCAGGAACTTCACTCGAAGAAGGCGAGCGCCGGCCGCTCCTGCGCCGCGGGCTGCTCGGAGGCGGCCGCCACGAAGTCGGCATCGAGCGGCCCCGCCAGCGCGTCGAGCCACGCCCAGTCATGCGCCACCGGCTCCAGGATCACCGCGTCGCCATGCCGGCGGATGCGGACCTCGTCGGTGTCGAACCGGAACGCCCTGGGCAGGCGCACCGCCTGCGAGCGGCCGGACCAGAAGACCTTGGCCGTGTCCATCGCCACCGTCTCCCCAAATGTCATATCCCGCGGAGATATGGCATCCGGTTGATGCGGTGCAAGTCCGGGGCGACGCAAGTGCGGGGCGGCTACTCCGGCGCCAGCATCGGATAGCGCACGCCGAGCTGGTCGAGATAGGTCTCGAACCGCGCGGGATCGTAGTGCAGCGCCCGCAGCGCCGGGGCGAACCGGGCCATCGGGTCGCGGTTCATGTGCACCGGCGGCGGGTCGGCGGGATCGAGGAACGGCACGTAGCCCGCATCCTTGCACTGCACGTCGGTGAAATAGCGCCGCGCCTGCGCGACCAGACCAGGCCGCAGCATCAATTCGAGCGCGGTCAGCGCCACCACCTTCGCCCCCGCGACGATGCCGCGATGCGCGATCGGGGTGGCCATCGCCATCGCGCAGGACCAGTGGTGGCCCGGCAGATGCGGGATGTTGGCGGGATAGCGGAGCTGCACGGTGGGCACGGTCCACGACACGTCGCCGATGTCGTCGCTGCCGCCGCTTGTCATGCTGGTCGCGAGCGGCGGCATCGTGGTGGCGAGCCCGCTCTGCTCGCCGCCGGCGGCGCGCTGGACTGCGCGAGCGAAGTCCTGGTCGTCGGCGGTCCAGGCGGGGAGGCCGACGCGCTCGATCTGCGCCTGCATCGCCTCCGCGATCGGGCGGTTGTAGTGGCGGGTGTAGGCGGTGCCGAGCACGCGGCGCTCGACGCGCGTGTCGGTCATCTGCGCCGCCGCGTCGGCGATGCGGTTGGCGATCTCGAAGTTGCGGCGGAGATTCTCGTTGTCGGTCTCGCGGATGTAGTACCAGACCCGCGCCAGCGAGGGCACGACGTTGGGCTGTTCACCGCCATAGGTGATGACGTAGTGGCTGCGCTGCTGCGGCCGCAGATGCTCGCGGCGCATGTTCCAGCCCATGTTCATCAGCTCGGCCGCGTCGAGCGCGCTGCGGCCGCGCCAGGGGGCGGCGGCGGCGTGCGCGCTCTCGCCGTGGAAGGTGTATTCGACCGAGATCATCCCCTGGCCCTGCACCTCGCCCCAGCCGGTCTCGAGGTTGCTGCCGACATGGGTGAACAGGCAGGCATCGACGCCCGCGAACATCCCCGCGCGCACCTGGAACGACTTGCCGGCGAGCAGCTCTTCGGCGATTCCCGGCCAGACCATGATGCGGCCGGCGATGCCGTCGCGCTGCATCACGTCCTTCAGCGCGATGGCGGCGGCAACGCAAACCGCCATGCCGGAATTATGGCCCTCGCCGTGACCGGGGCCGCCCTCGACGAGCGGCTCGTGCCAAGCGATCCCGGGCTTTTGCGAGACGTTCGGCAATGCGTCGATGTCGCTGCCGAGGGCGATCAGCGGGCCGCCTTCGCCCCAGCGCGCGGCGAAGCTGGTCGGGATGCCGGCGGTGCCGCGCTCGACCGCGAAACCCGCCGACTCCAGGGTGCGGGCCAGCAGGGCGCTGCTCTCGGTCTCCTGGAAGCCCAGTTCGGAATAGGAGAAAAGACTGTCGTTGAGCACCTGTGCGAGCTTCGCCTGCGCCGCGACGGCGTCGACGAGGCGCTGCCGCAGTGCCTCTGTGTTCGGTCCCGTCTCGGCGCTGGTCATGCTGATCCCCCTCCTGCGGGGGGCAGTGTCCCAGTTTAACTTCCCGGCCTCAAGCGAGCCATGCCGTCCTATCATCCGCGACCGGAGTCAGCCGGCCCAGGCCGACAAGCGGATCACGCTGCAGAAGTTGATCCGCTTGAACGTGGGGTCCTTATCCGCGAGGACGTCGTCGTTGACGGTACCGAACGTGCTGTCAGGCCTGTGCTTCATGCCGTCGTAGAAGGCTCCGATGATGTCTTCCTTGAAGTGTTCGTCGCGCGGATGCGCCTGCACGACCGCGCCCCGCTCGGTGTCGGCGTAGTCCGAATAGGCGATGCCCAGCACGTCCATCTCGACCCCCGCGGTGACCAG
>DATAYA010000041.1:0-4635 GCA_036272815.1 Acetobacteraceae bacterium | reverse complement strand
CTCGGTTCAGGAGCCCGCCGATCAGGAGCGTGCCGCCGAGCCGGTCGCCGCGAACGACGTCCAGCCGTTGGCCGGAACGCCCCGGCTCGCGCCGGTTCCACGAAAGCCGGCCGCGTCCGAGGCGCCGGCCGTGTCCGAGGCGCCGGCCGCGTTCGAGGCGCCGGCCGCGTCCGAGGCGATAGAGCCGACACAAGCGCGAGCGGCCGAGCCCGCCTCCGCCGTGCGGCCCAGCCCGCAGCGGCCCCCCGAACCGGCCATGCCGCCGACGCCCGCTGCCGTGAGGCCCGTCCCAGCCGATGTGGCGCAGCCCGCGCCGCCGCCCTCCGCCGGCGGCATCCCGATCGGCCCGCTGCGCCAGATGCCGCCGCCGCGCCCGCCCGCCCGCGAAGAGAACTTCGTGGAGGGCGATCACGTCGTCTATCCGACGCACGGGGTCGGCAAGGTCGAGCGCATCGCGACCGAGGAGATCGCCGGCCAGAAGCTGGAGCTGATCCACATCACCTTCGAGGAGAACCGGATGACGCTGCGCGTCCCGGTCGCGAAGGCGCGCACCGCCGGCCTGCGCAAGCTTGCCAGCCGCAAGATGTTCGAGGAGGCGCTCGGCATTCTGCGGGGACGGGCTCGGATCAAGCGGACGATGTGGTCGCGCCGGGCGCAGGAATACGAGGCGAAGATCAACTCCGGCGATCCGCTCGCGATCGCCGAGGTGGTCCGTGACCTGCACCGCAACTCGGGCCAGCCTGACCAGAGCTTCTCCGAGCGGCAGATCTACGAGGCTGCGATGGACCGGCTCGCGGCCGAGCTTGCCGCCCTCGACCAGACCGACAAGGCGACCGCGGCGGTGAAGCTGGTGGACTTCCTGAAGGCGGCATGAGGCAGGGCCGGCCCTCTCCCGGAAGGGGGAGGGCGTCCGGTCACCCCCCGAGATGCTTGCCGAAGAATGCGAGCGTGCGCTTCTGTGCCTGCTCCGCATCCTTGGCGCTGTAGCTGGGGCGCTCGTCGCAGCCGAAGCCGTGCTGTGCGCCGGGATAGACGAACACCTCGACGCCCGGCTGGGCGGCGCGGATCGCGTCCACGTCCGCCATCGGGATCGAGGCATCCTTCTCACCGAAATGCAGCTGCACCGGACAATGCGTCGGCGCGTCGCTGGTCGCGGCGATTCCGCCGCCGTACCAGCCGACGGCAGCCGCGAAGCTGTGGCTGCGCGTCGCCCCCCACCAGGCGACGGTGCCGCCCCAGCAATAGCCGACGATGCCGAGCCGGCGGCCCGCGAAATGCGCCGCGGCCGCCTCCATATCGGCGATCGTGCCCGCCTCCGGCACCTTCGCGCGCACGTCGCGGCCTCTGGCGACGTCGGGCGGCTCGTAGCCGAGTTCGAGGTTGCGCTCCACGCGGTCGAACAGAGCGGGTGCGATCGCGGCATAGCCGGCGGCGGCGAACGCGTCGCAGACCGCGCGCATGTGGTGGTTCACGCCGAAGATCTCCTGGATCACCACCAGCGCCCGCCGGGCATCCGCCGGCCCCGCGACGTAAGCCCCGAGCGTGTGCCCGTCGGCCGCCTTCAGCTCGATCATGCTGCCCATCTCTTGTCCCGTCCCGCAATGGCGCCGGCCAGCATCGCCACGCCGCTGCCGCCGTCAACCGCGGTTTCGCGTCAGGCGAACAAATCCGCCGGGCTGTCGGCGCGCAGGCCCGCGCCGAGCGCCCTCCCGATCCGGGCGGCATCCACGGCCGGCCCGGCCAGTGAGCGGCGCAGCAGAAAGCTGCCGTCCCCGCGCGCGACGAGACCCGCGAGGTGCAGCGTCCCATCCGCAAGCAGCGTCGCATGGGCGCCGATCGGCGTGCGGCAGGAGCCGTCGAGGGCGCCGAGCAACGCCCGCTCGGCCTCGGCGGCGGCGCGCGCGGCTGCATCCTCGACCTGCGCCAACAGCGTCCGCAGCGCCGCGTCGCCGGCCCGCACCGTCACGCCCAGGATCCCCTGGCAGGAGGAGGGCAGCATGGTGGCCGGGTCCAGCACGACCGACGCCCGCTCCGCCATGCCGAGCCGCCGCAGTCCGGCGAGCGCCAGCAATGTCGCATCGCAGGCGCCGGCCGCCAGTTTGTCGAGCCGGGTGCCGACATTGCCGCGCAGGCTCGCGATCCGCAGGTCCGGCCGCGCGTGCAGAAGCTGCGCCTGGCGGCGGACCGAGTTGGTGCCGACCGTCGCCCCATGCGGCAGCACCCTCCACGGCTCGGCCGGGTCCGGCGCCGCCGTGCTCCCGGGCAGGATCAGCGCGTCGCGCGGGTCCTCGCGCGGCAGCGTGCACCCGAGCACGATGCCGTCAGGGAGTATGGTCTCCAGGTCCTTGAGGCTATGCACGGCGAGGTCGATCCGGCGGTCGAGCAGCGCGCCGTGGATCTCCTTGGCGAACAGGCCCTTGCCGCCAATATCGGCCAGGCTGCGGTCCTGTACCGCGTCGCCGGTGGTGCGGATGACGTGCTCCTCGGCGCCGGCGAAAGTGTTGTCCAGCGCGCCTGCCGCTTCCAGGGCGACGAGGAAGGTGCGGGTCTGGATCAGCGCCAGCGGCGAGGGGCGGGTGCCGACCTTCAGGACGGCCGGTTCCGGGTGGGCGATCGGCATGTCCGTGTCCTATGAGATGGCGGCAGGCGAGGGAAGCGGCGGATGACTTTCAGGCCGGGCCCGGTGCTCGGGATCGAGACGAGCTGCGACGAGACCGCCGCCGCAGTGCTGGACGCCGACGGCCGTGTGCTGGCGGAGGCGGTGCGCAGCCAGATGGCGGAGCACGCGCCGCATGGCGGCGTGGTGCCCGAGATCGCGGCGCGGGCGCATCTCGCGCATCTGCCGGCGATGGTCGCCTCCGTGCTGGAGGAGGCTGGGATCGGCTTCGGCGACCTCGCCGGCGTGGCGGCGACGACCGGGCCGGGGCTGATCGGCGGCCTGATCGTGGGCAGCCTGTTCGGCCGCGGCGTGGCGATTGCGCAGAACCTCCCCTTCGTCGCCGTCAATCATCTGGAGGCGCACGCGCTGACGCCGCGCTTGCCCGGGCTTTCTCCCGATGGCGCGCCGTTTCCGTATCTGCTGCTGCTGGTCTCGGGCGGGCATTGCCAATGCGTCGCGGTCGAGGCACTCGGGCGCTACCGGCGGCTCGGCGGCACGGTGGATGACGCGGCGGGCGAGGCATTCGACAAGGTGGGAAAACTGCTCGGGCTGGGCTGGCCCGGCGGACCGGCGCTGGAACGTCTGGCGGCCGGCGGCGATCCGGGCGTGTTCGCATTTCCCCGCCCGATGCTCGGGCGGCCGGGGTGCGATTTCAGTTTCTCCGGGCTCAAGACGGCGGTGGCGCAGCTCGTCGGCCGCTTCCCGGCCGGGCCGCTGCCAGGGCAGACGGCGGCCGACATCGCCGCCGGGTTCCAGGCGGCCGTGGCCGAGGTGCTGGCCGACCGTGCCGCAAACGCGCTCGCGATGATGCCGCAGGCGCGGCTGCTGGTGGTCTCGGGCGGGGTCGCCGCGAATGCGTCGGTGCGGCATGCGCTGGCGGTGGTTGCCGAGGCGGCCGAGGTGGAACTGGTGGCACCACCGCCACGCCTCTGCACGGACAATGCGGTGATGGTGGCGTGGACGGGGATCGAGCGGCTGCGGGCGGGGCTGGCGAGCGGACTAGATACCGCGCCCCGGCCGCGGTGGCCGCTGGAGGAGTTGGGCGAAGTTCAACGCCCGGACATCACCGGCGGAAACCAGCCCTGAGAATGGATGCCAGCGCACGCAGCGGTCGTGTCGCACGCCAAGACCGGCTCACGCGAAGCGCAAAGATTTCCTGGACCAGCCGGGCTTGCTCATCATGTTGATGTTCAAGGCGCTCACGTAGCGCGTCGCGCTCGCCCTCCGCCGTGGTCCGGCCCAGCTCCGACTCTGCCGTGCGGACCACCTGAACTTCGACCTGATTGCTCAGCCCGTCCCGCGCCTGCGCAACAGCGGCGCATTGCGTCTCTGCTTCGTGCAATCGATGGCGGAGGCTACCCACCTCAGTCGCAAGCCGGTCTCGGATCGTGTCCCGCTCCCGCGCGAGTGCGTCGCAGCGCATCTCGGCCTCGTCCAGTTCGACACGGAAGCTCTTCGCCTCACGCGCAAGCCGGTCACACAGCGCGTCCCGTTCCTGCGCCAGCGCGTCGCGCAGTGCGGTCGCCTCGCGCAATTCGCTCCGCAAGCGGCTTGCCTCGTTGGCGAGCTCATTCCGTTCCCGGACAAACGCCTCGCCCTGCGCCACCGCCTCGTTCAATTGACCGCGCAGGCGATTCACCTCGCGCTTCAGCGCAGCACCGTCGAGCGCTTGCAGAGCTGGGCCTAGCAACCCGCCGACCACAGCGCTCGCCACGCCATCCTCGCCTGAGAGTTCACGCCCCACCCTGACGTTCGCGGCCCTGAACGCCGCAGCATGAGCGTCGCGCGGCTGCGCAATCGTGATGTCGGCGGTCAGCAGAGGGGCGAGTTGTCGGTGCAGATAGTCGGGATCTGTCGCGAAGCGGGGGAATGCGACCAGCACGATCGGGATATCCGCCTGAACCAGCCGCTCGATCAGCCGGTGAAAGCCGACCGCCAGCAGGCGCGCCTCGTCGATGGGGTTGAGGCTGAAGATG
>DATAYA010000040.1:0-15571 GCA_036272815.1 Acetobacteraceae bacterium | reverse complement strand
GCTGCTGATCCTGCCGAGCCTGGTGCTCGCGGGCGGCATCGTGCTCTACCCGTTCTACGAGATCGTCATCCTCTCGCTGCACGACGTGTCGCGCTTCGGGCAGGTGCATGGCTTCGTCGGTCTGCGCAATTTCCGCGCGGTGTTCGCCGACCCGGTGTTCGTCGCGATCCTCCTGCGCACCCTGGTCTGGACGGCAACCGTGGTCGGCGGCACGATCGTGCTGTCGGTCGCCGTGGCACTCGTGCTGAACCAGCGGTTCTGGGGGCGCGGGCTTGCGCGCACCATCGTCATGCTGCCCTGGGCGGTCTCGCTGCCGATGGCGGCGATCGTGTGGCTGTGGTCGTTCAACGGCGATCACGGCATGGTCAACACGGTGCTCCAGCAGATCGGGGTGATCGCGCATCCGGTGCAGTGGACCGCGCGCGCCGGTACCGCCTTTCCGGTCGAGATCGCGGTCGGCATCTGGGTCTCGATCCCGTTCACCTCCACCATCCTGCTCGGCGGATTGTCGTCGATCCCGGGCGACATCTACGAGGCGGCGCGCATCGACGGCGCGACACGCGTCCAGCAGTTCGGCTTCATGACGCTGCCGATGCTCAAGCCCTTCATCGGCATCGCGGTCGTGCTGAACGTGATCTACGTGTTCGCGTCGTTCCCGATCATCTGGGTGATGACGCAAGGGGGGCCCGACAACACGACGCACATCCTGGTGACCTATCTCTACGAGCTGTCGTTCCGCCTCGGCCGTCCGGCGCCGGCGGCGGCCATCTCGCTGGTGATGCTGGCGATCGTGTTCGTCTTCACCGCCGTCTACATCCGCCTGCAGGGCCGGAGTGCTGCATGATGAGGGCGCGGATGCTGCGGAAAAGCGCGCTCTGCTGGCTGGTGCTGGCGCCGCTCATCGTGCTGGTGCTGTTCCCGTTCGCGGTGATGCTGTCGACGGCGCTGAAGCCGGATGCCGAGGTGCTCGCCTATCCGCCGCGCTGGCTGCCGCAGCATGTCGCGTGGGGCAATTTTGCCGCGATGTGGCGGGCCTCGGATTTCGGCTCCGCGATCGTCAACAGCTTCGGCATCAGTATCGCGGCGACGCTGCTCGCTTTGCTGGTCGCGGTGCCGGCGGCCTATGCGCTGGGCCGGCTGCCGTTTGCCGGTGGCGGACCGTACCGGATGTTCCTGCTGGTGACGCAGATGCTGGCGCCGGTTCTGCTGGTGCTCGGGCTGTTCCGGATGGCGGCGTCGATCCCGTTCTTCGGCGGCTCGCTGGTCAACACGCGGCTGGTCGTCATTGTCATCTACGCCGCCTTCAACATCGCCTTCGCCGTGTGGATGCTCTCCGCCTATTTCGCGACCATCCCGCGCGACCTCGAGGAAGCGGCATGGCTCGACGGCTGCACGCGGGCGCGGGCGGTGGCGCACATCTTCCTGCCGCTGGCGATGCCGGCGATCGCGGTCACCGCGACCGTGACGTTCGTCAGCGGCTGGAACGAGTTCGTGGTGGCGCTGACGATGCTGCGCGATCCGTCGAAGATGACGGTGACGCTGCGGGTGGTGAACCTTGTCGCCGGCCGCTACGACGTGGACTGGAACCAGGTGATGGCGGCGACGCTGGTCGCCACGCTGCCGGTCGCGATCGTGTTTTTCCTGCTGCAACGGCGATTGGTCGAGGGATTGATGGTGGGCGGGGTCAAATAGCGACGGCCAGCGACTTGCCGAGCGCGTCCATCGCCTTCCACCCCGCGACCAGTCCCGCCATCGCGCGCAGCGGCAGCATGTTCGGCCCGTCGCTCGGGGCTGCGTCCGGATCGGGATGCGTCTCGACGAACAGGGCCGCCGCGCCCACCGCCAGTGCGGCGCGCGCCAGCACCGGTGCGAACTCCCGCTGGCCGCCGGATGCTCCGCCAAGGCCACCGGGCTGCTGCACCGAATGGGTTGCGTCGAACACCACCGGCCAGCCGGTGCGCGCCATCACCGGCAGCCCGCGGAAATCCGAGACCAGCGTGTTGTAGCCGAAGCTGGTGCCGCGCTCGGTGAGCAGGATGCGATCGTTGCCGGTGGCCGCGACCTTGGCCGCGACGTTGGCCATGTCCCAGGGGGCTAGGAATTGTCCCTTCTTGACGTTCACCGCCCGCCCGCTCTCGCCGGCGGCGATCAGCAGGTCGGTCTGGCGGCACAGGAAGGCGGGAATTTGCAGCACGTCCACCGCCGCGGCGACCGGGGCGACGTGCGCGCGCTCGTGGATGTCGGTCAGCACGGGGATGCCAAACTTTTCGCGGATTTCGGCCAGGATCGCGACCCCCGCCGCCAGCCCGACCCCGCGCGCAGCCCCGAGGCTGGTCCGGTTCGCCTTGTCGAAGCTGCTCTTGTAGATCAGCGGAACGCCCGCATCCCGCGCGATCTCCGCGAGTGCCGCGGCGACCTCCATCGCGTGATCGCGGCTCTCGATCTGGCACGGCCCGGAGATCAGCACGAACGGCAGATGGTTGCCGATCGAAACCTCGCCGACCCGCACGACGCGCTGTTCAGACAAGACGCGCCTGCCTGACCGCCGCCGCCACGAACCCGGCAAACAGCGGGTGCGGCGCGAGCGGCTTCGATTTCAGCTCCGGATGGTATTGCACGCCGACGAACCACGGATGGTCGGGATACTCGATGATCTCCGGCAGCACGCCGTCCGGCGACATCCCGGAAAACACCAGCCCGGCCGCCTCCAGCGCGTCGCGGTAGCGCAGATTGACCTCGTAACGATGCCGGTGGCGCTCGCTGATCTCCGCCGCACCGCCATAGATGCTGCGCACGAGCGAGCCCTCGCGCAGCATCGCGGGATAGGCGCCGAGCCGCATCGTGCCGCCGAGATCGCCGCCCACCTCGCGCCGCTCCAGCTCGTTGCCGCGCGCCCATTCGGTCAGCAGCCCCACGACCGGCGTCGCGGTCGGACCGAACTCGGTGCTGGAGGCTTCCGGCATCCCCGCGAGGTGGCGTGCCGCCTCGATCACCGCCATCTGCATCCCGAAGCAGATGCCGAGGAACGGCACGCGGCGCTCGCGGGCGAAGCGCACCGCCTCGATCTTGCCCTCCGTGCCGCGCTCGCCGAAGCCGGCGGCGACCAGGATGCCGTGCACGCCTTCGAGCCGCGCCACGGTGTCCGGCCGCTCGAAGATCGTGCTGTCCACCCAGTCGAGCTGCACCCGCACCCGGTTGGCGATCCCGCCATGCGCCAGCGCCTCGTTGAGGCTCTTGTAGCTGTCGAGAAGGTTCGTGTATTTGCCGACCACCGCGATCCGCACCTCGCCCTCCGGCGCGCGCATCGCGGCGACGAGGCGCTGCCACGGGCCGAGATCGGGTTCGCCTCCCTCCGGCAGCGCGAAATGCCGCAGCACCTCGCGGTCCATTCCCTCGTCGTGGTATGAATCCGGCACGGCGTAGACGGTGTCGACATCCAGCGCCGGGATCACCGCCTCCGGGCGGACGTTGCAGAAATTGGCAATCTTGCGGCGTTCCGCCTGCGGGATCGGCCGGTCGCAGCGGCACAGCAGCATCTGCGGCTGGATGCCGACGTTCTGCAATTCCTTCACCGAATGCTGCGTCGGCTTGGTCTTGAGCTCGCCCGCCGAGGGGATGAACGGCACCAGCGTCAGGTGGACGAACATCGTCCGCTCGGGGCGGAGTTCGTTGCCGAGCTGGCGGATCGCTTCCAGGAACGGCAGGCTCTCGATGTCGCCGACCGTGCCGCCGATCTCGATCAGCGCGAAATCGACGCCGTCGAGGTCGCGGACGATCGCCTCCTTGATGGCGTCGGTGATGTGCGGGATCACCTGCACGGTGGCGCCGAGATAGTCGCCGCGCCGCTCGCGCGCGATCACCTCGGAATAGATGCGTCCGGTCGTCGCGTTGTCGGCGCGGGTGGCGGCGACCCCGGTGAAGCGCTCGTAGTGGCCGAGGTCGAGATCGGTCTCCGCCCCGTCGTCGGTGACGAACACCTCGCCGTGCTGGGTCGGGCTCATCGTGCCCGGATCGACGTTGAGATAGGGGTCGAGCTTGCGCAGCCGCACCGAATAGCCGCGCGCCTGCAGCAGCGTGCCGAGGGCGGCGGACGCGATGC
The DNA here is from genome assembly GCA_036272815.1 of Acetobacteraceae bacterium. Classification (GTDB taxonomy): domain Bacteria; phylum Pseudomonadota; class Alphaproteobacteria; order Acetobacterales; family Acetobacteraceae; genus DATAYA01. The sequence goes on along the minus strand of DATAYA010000040.1, from coordinate 11,472 downwards.
CCTTGCCGAGGGAGGAGACCACGCCGCCGGTGATGAAAACGAACCGGGTCATGGGCGGCCAGCATACACTGAAGCGGGACCGGGGCGAACCCCGCCTGCCGAGTCGCCGCGAAATCCGCTCAGTGGGCGGGGGCGGCGGGGGTGGCCGGTGCCGCCGGCAGCGGCGTGCCCGGGCTCACCGGCGGCGCGGCCGGGGTCGCCTGGGGCTTGGCCGCCGGCGGGTGCGCCACTGCCATGCCCGCCGGACCCGCCGGGTTGACGATCGGCGGCGGATTGTTGAGCAGCGAGTTGCCCATCCCCGACGTGCCGCGGTTGAGCAGCGCCAGCGCGAGTGCCAGCGCCATGAACAGCGTCGCCAGCACCGCGGTCGCGCGGGTCAGCAGGTTGGCGGTGCCGCGCCCGGTCATGAAGCTGCCCATGCCCTGCGTGGTGCCGATGCCGAGCCCGCCGCCCTCGCTGCGCTGGATCAGCACGACGCCGATCAGCGCCAGAGTCACGAACAGATGCAGGATCAGGAGCACGGTGGTCATCGTGCGCGGGTTCTAGAGAGCCGCGCGGCGGATGCAAGGCCCGGTCAGCGCGATCGCAATTGGCGCGCGAGAGCGGCCGCGACGGAAGAAACTTCCCCGCGTCATCCGCTGCACGACCGGAACTTTCTCTCGCGGCCCGACGCCCCTTGAGGCAGTATGGACGGCATGGCGTCTGTCACGACCTCGGCGGCGCGGCTTCCCCTGGCTGGCCGCGCCGTTTTCGCCGTGCCCGCCGGGGTGGCGCTCGCCGCCCTCGGCCTGCTGGTGCGCGCGGTTCTGGCCGACGTGGCACCCGGATCGGGTCTGTTCCTGGTGCTGCTGCCGGCGGTTGCGGTGGCCGCGGCACTCTGGGGCACGCTGTCGGGGACGGTGGCGGCCCTCACCGAGGCCGGCGCCGCGCCGGTGCTGTACCCCGGCCAGCCCGTCTCGCAGCTGTTCGGCGACGTGTTGTTCGTGCTCGGTGCCGCCGTCATGCTGGCCGCGATCCGGATGCTGCGCCGCGAGGGCGCTCGTGCCGCGGCCGCGGAGGCGCGGTTGGCGGAGGTGTTCCGCCAGGTGCCGGCCGCCGCTGCGATCATCACCGCCCCGTCCGGGGAGCTGCTGACGCGCAGCGAGCAATTGCCGCGCATTCTGGGCCGGCCCACCCCGGCGTTTGGCGACCTCGACGCGCTGGGCGCGCATGGCGGGGTGCATCGCGATGGTCGGCCGTATGCGCCGCAGGATTATCCGATCGCCCGCGCCCTGCTGCGCGGCGAGGTGACGGATGGCGAGGGCCTGCGCTATCGCCGGCCGGACGGGCGGGTTGTGGAGCTGGAGGTTCATGCCGGGCCGGTGCGCGACGCCGAGGGCCGGATCGTCGCCGCGGTGGGCATGGCGTTCGACGTGAGCGACCGGGTCGCGGCCGAACTGCGCCTGCGGGCGGCGCTGGAGGCGGGCGCGCTCGGCACCTGGGAGATCGACGTCGCGAGCCGCCGCATGCGCTGCGACGCGACGATGGCCGCGATGTTCGGCCTTCCCGCCGCGGCCACGGAACTGACGCGCGAGGACATGCGGCGCTTCTTCGACCCGGAGGACCGTGCCGCCGTGTTCGACTGCGCGGCCGTGCAAGGCGAGCCCGGTGCGGCCGAGATCGCGATCCGCACCGTGCAGGGAGAGCGGCGCTGGCTGGTGGTCCGCGGCGCCAAGCTGCCCGATACCGGCCAGAGGTTCGGGGTCGCCCGCGACATCACCGACCGCCGGATGCGCGAGGAGGCGGCCAGCCGGGAACTCGACGAACGGACGTTGCTGCTGCGCGAGGCGGACCACCGGATCAAGAACTCGCTGCAGCTCGTGGTCGCGATGCTGCGGCTGCAGGCGGACCGGGTCGCCGATCCGCAGGCGCGGGCGGCGCTGTAGGCGGCGGTGCTGCGCGTCGATTCGGTGGCCGACGCGCATCTCGCGTTGCAGCAGAGCCCCGACCTGCGCGTGATCGCCGCCGACCGGATGATTGCCGACCTGTGCGCCCGGCTCGCCGTGCTCGACCCCGCCGTCACGATCCGCACCGAGCGCCTGGCGCCGGTCGAACTTCATGCGGAGCAGGCGATCCCGCTCGGGCTGGCGCTGAGCGAGATCCTCACCAACGCGCTCCGCCACGCCTTCCCGCCGGGGGCCGGCGGCGTGATCGGGGTGCGCGCGACCGCCGTCGCCTCGGTGCTGGAGATCGTCGTGCAGGATGGCGGGCGCGGCCTGCCGGCGGAGCCGACGCCGCAGACCGGGCTCGGCAGCATTATCGTCCGCGCGCTGGCGGCCCAGCTCGACGCCGAGGTCACCACCGCCAGCGCGCCGGGCGCCGGCACGACCGTCACGCTCCGGCTGCCGCTCGCGCAATGCCGGCCGGCGGCGCGGGCGTCGGTTGCGGCATGATGAAGCCGCCGCCGAGCACGCGGTCGCCGTCGTAGAACACGCAGGCCTGCCCGGGTGCCGCGAGCGCCGGCGCGTCGAGCAGCACCTCGGCCCCGTCCGGGTCATCCGGGCAGGGTGTGACCAGCGCCGGCTGCGGCGCCTCGCGTGCCCGCAGCTTGACCGTGCAGCGGCGGAGGCCCGGCTCGCTGAGCCAGTTCAGCTCCCGCAGCATCACGCTGCGCGCGCCGGTCGCGCGCGGCCCGACCACCAGCCGCCGCCGCGGGGCGTCGATCGCCGTCACCACGCGCCCGGGGGCCGCCGCGTCCCCGAGCCGCCGCGCCTGGCCGACCGTGTAGCCTGCAATGCCGGCATGGCGGCCCAGCACCGCACCGCCTGCATCGACGATCTCGCCGGGTGCAATCGCATCCGGCCGCAGCTTGCCCACCACCTCCGCATACGAGCCGCTCGGGACGAAGCAGATGTCCTGGCTGTCCGGCTTGGCCGCGACCGCAAGGCCGAGCCGCGCCGCCGCCGACCGCACCGCCGCCTTGTCCGGCATCCCGCCGAGCGGGAACAGCGTGCGCGCGAGCTGCGCCCGCGTGGTCGCGAACAGGAACCAGGTCTGGTCGCGGGCCGGATCGGCGGCACGATACAGCTCCGGGCCGCCCGGTGTGTCGATGCGGCGCGCGTAATGGCCGGTCGCCATCGCCTCGCAGCCGAGATCGCCTGCCAGCGTCAGCAGGTCGCCGAACTTCAGGTGCTGGTTGCAGCGGACGCAGGGCACCGGCGTGCGGCCGTCCGCATAGTCGTCGGCGAAGGCGCCGATCACGGCGCTGCGGAACCGCGCCTCGGCGTCGATCACGTAATGCGGGATGCCGAGCGCATCGGCCACCCGGCGGGCGTCGTGGATGTCCTGCCCGGCACAGCAGGCGCCTTTGCGGCCCACGGCCGCGCCGTGATCGTAGAGCTGGAGGGTGACGCCGATCACCTCATGCCCGGCCTCGTGCAGCAGCGCCGCGACCACGCTGCTGTCGACGCCCCCGGACATGGCGGCCAGGATTCTCAACGGGTTCTGCCCCTTCGTGAAGGGTTCCAAGGGCGACTGCCCTTGGCGGGGCCCAGGGGCGGCGCCCCTGGCCTGCTCATTCGTTGAGCATGTTGCGCGTCCCCGCCGGCAGCTTCACCACCAGCCCGTCGAGTGCGGGCGTGATGACGATCTGGCAGCCGAGGCGCGAGGTGTCGGTCAGGCCGAAGGCGAGGTCGAGCATGTCCTCCTCGTCCTCGGTGGCGCGGGCGAGCTTGCCGATCCAGGCGGGATCGACGATGACGTGGCAGGTCGAGCAGGCGAGCGAGCCCTCGCACGCGCCCTCGATGTCGACGCCGTGCTTGTGCGCGACTTCGAGCACCGAGAGGCCGAGCGGCGCCTCGACTTCGCGCGCGGCGCCGTTGCGCTCGATGAAGGTCATCTTCGGCACGTCAGGCCTCGATCATCGGTGAAGCGGGCATCACGGGATGGGGCGTCTCGGAATTATGGGCGGCCGACAGCGCGGCCGCGGCATAGTCGATGTCGGCCGGCGAGGTAAAGCGTCCGATCCCGATGCGCAAGCTGCGGCCGGCGGCGGCCGGGTCCAGGCCCATCGCACGCAGCACGTAGGAGGGCTCGACCGCGGCCGAGGAGCAGGCCGAGCCGGTGGAGACGCAGAGATCGGGGCAAGCCGCCATCAGCGCCGCCGCATCCCGGCGCGGGAAGGTGAGGTTGAGGCTGCCGGGGATTTTTTCCGCGTGATCGCCGTTGACGACGAGGTCGGGCACCGCTGCGCCAAGCGCGGCGAGCAGGCGCCCACGCAGGCCGGTGATCCGGGCGGCGTCCTCCGTCATCTCGGCGCGCGCGATGCGGCACGCCGCACCGAAGCCCGCGAGCAGCGGCGCCGGCAGCGTGCCGGAGCGCAGGCCCCGCTCCTGGCCGCCGCCGGAGAGCAGCGGGGCCAGCCGCACCCGCGGCCGGCGTCGGACATAGAGCGCGCCCACGCCCTTCGGCCCGTAGAGCTTGTGGCCGCTGATCGAGACCAGATCGAGCGTCTGCCCCGCCACATCGAGGCCGATCTTGCCGGCCGCCTGCGCCGCGTCGGTGTGGAACAGCGCACCGGCGGCATGCGCCAGTGCCGCCAGCGATGCGACGTCCTGGATCACGCCGGTCTCGTTGTTGACCGCCATGACGCTGACCAGCAGCGTCGGCTCGGCGAGTGCCGCTGCCAGCACCGCCGGGTCGAGCGTGCCGTCCGGCCGCACCGGCAGCACGACCGGCTCGAAGCCCTCGCGCGCGAGGTCGGCGGCACTTTCGAGGACGCATTTGTGCTCGGTCGCGACGGTGATGATGCGGCGGCGCGGGTTGCCCATCCAGGCTGCGTGGCGGGCGGCGCCCTTGATCGCGAGGTTGTTCGCCTCGGTGGCACCCGAGGTGAAGATGATCTCGCGGGGTTCGGCGCCGATCAGGGCGGCGACCTCGGCGCGGGCGGTCTCCGTCGCGGCCTCCGCAGCGCGGCCCATCGCGTGCTCGACGCTGTGCGGGTTGCCGAACTGTTCGGAGAACAGCGGCAGCATCACCGCGAGCACGCGGGGGTCGCATGGCGTGGTCGCCTGGTTGTCGAGGTAGACGGGACGGTTCGGGCGCATCAGGCGGATGTGGGATCAGGCGGCGCGCCGCGAAAGCCGCTCCGCCATCGCGGCATAGGCGGCAATGCAGGCGCGCATGTCGGCCGCATCGGCGCACCAGGGCAGCGAGATGCGGATCGCCTGCCCGGCGAGTGTCCCCGCGCCCATCGCGTCGAGCACATGGCTGCGTGCCACGCGCCCGGAACTGCACGCGGAGCCCGCCGAGACCGCGACGCCGGCGAGATCGAGCGCGATGACCTGCGTCTCGGCCCGCACGCCGGGCAGAGCGAGGCAGGTCGTGTTCGCCAGCCGCGCGGCCCCGGCGCCGAGCGGCATGGCACCGGCGCAGGTCGCGGCGTGTTCGATCGCGTCCCGCAGCGGTGCGAGCCGGGCGGCGGACGCGGGCGCCGCGTCCCGAGCCGCGGCGGCAAAACCGGCGATCGCCGGCAGCGCCGGGGTGCCGCCGCGGCGGCCGCGCTCCTGCCCGCCGCCCGCGATCAGCGGCGGCAGAGGCCGATCCGCCGCCAGCAGCAGCGCGCCCGCGCCCATCGGGCCGCCGAGCTTGTGCGACGAGAGGGCGATACTGTCGGCGCCGAGCGCCGCGAGGTCGAGCGGCATCCGCCCGGCGGCCTGCACGGCATCGACGTGCAGCAGGGCGCCGTGGCGCCGGCAGATCGCGGCAGCCTCGGGCACCGGCATGATCGTGCCGGTCTCGTTGTTGGCCGCCATGAGGCAGACGAGCGCCGGACCGCCCTCGGCCAGCATCCGGTCGAGGGTGGCGAGGTCGGCGATCCCCTCGGCATCGACCGGCAGCACGGCGGCGCCGGCGGCCGCGGCCCGGACCGCATCGTGCTCGGTGGCGCCGACGATCAGCCGACGGCCGGCGCCAAGGCCCGCGATCGCCAGCGCGTCGGCCTCGGTCGCGCCGGAGGTGAACACCACGCCGGCGGCGGCGGCGCCGAAGCGGGCCGCGATCGCCTCCCGCGCGTCCTCCAGGATGCGGCGCGCGGCGCGGCCGGCGGCGTGGATCGAGGCCGGGTTGCCGGCCGCCGCCATCGCCGCCACCGCCGCGGCGCGGGCGGCGGGCCGGAGCGGTTCGCTGGCGTTGGCGTCGAGGTAGGTCACGCCGCCGCCGGCTGGCGGCCGTCGGTCACTCCGCCGCCGGCTGGCGGCCGACGGTCGGTCATTCCGCCGCCGGCTGGTGGGCGAGGGCGGCGAGCCGCTGCTCGACCTGGGCCAGCTCCGCCCGCAGCGTCTCGATCTCGCGCAGCAGCGGGTCGAGCGCGCAGTCGCCGGGGGTGCCGTAGGCGTCGAAGGCGGGGGTCTCGAAGGACGGGCGGGAGGGCGCGCGCGCAACCGCCCGGGCGGGGATGCCGACCACCGTCGTGCCCGCCGCCACCGGCTCGACGACGACCGCGTTGGCGCCGATCCGGGCATTGTCGCCGACCGTGAAGGCGCCGAGCACCTTGGCACCGGCGCCAATGATGACGCCGCGGCCGATCGTCGGGTGGCGCTTGCGGCCGCGCTCCGTGGTCGTCGTGCCGAGTGTCACCTGATGGTAGAGCGTGCAGTCGTCGCCGACCTCTGCGGTCTCGCCGATCACGACACCCATCCCGTGGTCGATCACCACCCGCCGGCCGATGCGCGCGCCGGGATGGATCTCAATTCCCGTGAGGAATCGCCCGAGATGCGATAGGAAGCGGCCAAGCAATGGCGCCCGGTGATGCCACAACCAACTCGCTGCGCGATGAAACAGGACGGCGTGCAACCCAGGGTAACAGAACAAGATCTCGGCCGAGGATCGCGCGGCGGGATCACGCTCCCGATAGGCTGCGATGCTCTCCCTCAGGGACATGAAGGCCATGCGACAATTCCGTTATGAAGCGCAGAGCGGGGCAGCCTATACTCACGACTTCGGCGCCGCGGCCGCTCCGCACCAGCGGGGCACCGCAGCGTCGGGCCGACAGGAGAGATCGAAGCCGACCGCATATTGTTTGGGCATGGGCGACGGGTCTTGCAACCCAGTTAGGCATTGCCGAATTGGGCAGTCAAGAAAGCCCGGCAACGGTTCCCGGGCACGACGCGGCGGTAGTAGAACGCGGGCTGAAGGGGAGGATTCGGCCAGGGTCCACGGAGCGGCTGGGCCGATGTCGGGGGGAAAGGGTCGTTCGCGCGGCAGCGGGAACGATAATGGATTCTAGTGAACCTGGCGCATGCCGCCGGGACGGAAGGACATTCGGAACGCCATGCCTGAGGTGATGTTTGCCGGCCCGGACGGCCGGCTCGAGGGCCGTTACCACCACAGCAAGGACCCCGGCGCGCCGCTTGCGCTGGTCCTGCACCCGCACCCGCTGCATGGCGGGACCATGAACAACCGGATCGCGTACCGGATGTACCAGTCCTTCCAGGGCCTGGGATTCTCGGTGATGCGCTTCAACTTCCGCGGCGTCGGCCGCAGCCAGGGCCGCTATGACGGCGGCATCGGCGAGATCGGCGACGCGGCCGCGGCGCTCGACTGGATGCAGATGGTCAATCCGGGCGCCTCGGGGCTCTGGATCGCCGGCTATTCGTTCGGCGCCTTCATCGGCATGCAGCTCCTGATGCGCCGCCCGGAGATCTCCGGCTGGATCAGTGTTGCCCCGCCGGCGAACCACTACGATTTCGGCTTCCTCGCACCCTGCCCCTGCGGCGGGCTGATGCTGCACGGCGATGCCGATGACATGGTGCCCGAGCCCGCGGTGCGGAAGCTGGTCGAGAAGCTGAACACGCAGAAGGGCGTGGATGTGGACTATCGCGTGCTGCCCGGCGCCGACCACGTCTTCGCCGGCCACGCCGAGACGGTGGCGGACGCGCTGGAAGAGCACGTCGGCCGCGCGCTCTCGCGCAAGGCGATGGCGCTGGCCGCCGACTGATCGTGCAGGGGGTGGCACGGGCCGGATGTCGGGCGCCGCCCGTGCCCCACCGGATCGCGAAGCTGTGCGTTCGGCCAGGATTGCGTGGCGTTCGTGAACCTCGCACGGTACTGGATCAACAGTAGCGGCCGGCCCATGCACCGAACCCGAATGGCGTTGCTCGGCGTAGCCCTGCTCCTCGGTGCCACGCCGGCGGTGCGGGCCGCCTCGCCGCCAAACGCCGCGTCGTCGCCAGATGATGCCCCGATCTGGACCTTTCAGGTCGAGAACGACGCGGTCTCGACCCTGAGCGGCACCTCCGACCAGTACTATACCTCCGGGTTGCGGCTCGGCTTCACCTCGACACCGGCGCAGACGCCGCACGGGCTGGCCGGTCTCGCCAACGCGATCTCGGGCGGCCCGGGCATCGACCGCGTCGCCTTCGACATCCAGCAATCCCTGTTCACACCGCGCAATACCCAGATCACGCCGCCCGATCCGCATGACCGGCCTTATGCCGCCTATCTGGTCGGCAATTTCAGCCTGCTGCACGACACTGACACGGCGCGCACGGTGCTGACGCTGACGCTCGGCGTGCTCGGGCCGGCGGCGCAGGGGGAGGAGACGCAGAACGGATTCCACAGCCTGATCGGCGATAAGAGCAACAAGGGCTGGGGCTTCCAGCTTCGCAACGAGCCGGCGATGGGGCTGACGGCCGGCCGCATTTGGCGGGTGCCGACCGGCGGCTTCGGCGGGGTCGAGACGGATGTGCTGCCGTCGCTGCAAGGGCAGGCCGGCAGCATCCGCACCGACGCGCAGGCGGGCGCGATCCTGCGGATCGGGCAGGGGCTCGACAGCGATTTCGGCGCGCCCCGCATCCAGCCGGGTATCAGCGGGGCGGACGCCTACACGGCGACGCAGCCGCTGGTGTGGTACGTGTTCGGGGGCGGCGACGGGCAGGCGGTGGCGCATGACGCAACGCTGGACGGCGGCACGTTCAACACCGACCAGCCGCATGTGCACAAGAAATGGTATGTGGGCGAACTGGAGGCGGGCATCGGGATCATCTGGCATGGGGTGCGGATCACCTACACACAGACCTGGCAGACGCAGGAGTTCCAGGGACAGAAGGGCGGCTTGTTCAATTTCGGATCGCTGGCGGTGTCGGCGAAGTTTTGAGGGACAGGCGGAGACGCCGACGCCGGCTCGCTCCCCCGCATGAACGCGGCAACGACGGCACCGAATTCGCCCCGATTATCGAGTTGACGAACATGCTCCGGTGACGGGCCTGCCGTCGGCGGCCGCACGCGCGACGATTTCGGCCACGACGTTGATCCACGGGATCCAGCCGCCGCCAATGACCGGCGCTGCCGTTTCCGTGTCGAGGTCGCGCCCTGGGCCTTTTCCCGCTGGCCTTCCTACCGCGGCGGCTCCGCGCCGGTCGCCAGCGCCCGGATGCGGACGGGGTCGCTCTCCGCCATCACCGCGCGCGCGAGGCAGCCGCATTCCTCGATGCTGGCGCCGCGCACGGCCTGCTTGACCCGCGGCACCGCGGCCGCCGTCATGCTGAAGCTGCGCAGGCCGAGGCCGAGCAGCAGCCGCGTGAGCCGCGGGTCGGCCGCCATCTCGCCGCACACCGAGATCGGCAGCCGCATCCGCCGCGCCGCATCGGTCGCGAACTGCACCAGCCGCAGCACCGCCGGGTGCAGCGGGTCGTAGAGATGCGCCACCTCGCTCGCCGCGCGGTCGACGGCGAGCGTGTACATCGCCAGGTCGTTGGTGCCGAGCGCGAAGAAGTCGACCTCCAGCGCCAGCGCATCGGCCGAGAGCGCCGCCCCCGGCGTCTCGATCATCACGCCGAGCGGCGGCGGCAGGTCGGGCATCCGCTCGCCGCGGCGGCGCAGGCGGCGCAGCACGTGGGCGTAGATCTCGCGCGTGGCCCGCACCTCGGCCAGACTGGTCACCATCGGCAGCAGCACGCGGACCGGCCCGGCGGCGCCGGCGCGGACGATGGCGGCGAGCTGCGTCTCCAGCAGCTCCGGCCGGCGCAGCAGCAGCCGGATGCCGCGCAGCGCCAGCGCCGGATTTGCTTCCGTCGCCTGCGGCACCAGCCCCTCGGCCTCCAGCGCGTCGACCTCCTTCTCGCCGCCCCAGTCGAGCACGCGGATGGTCACGGCGTCGCCGTCCATCGCCTCGACGACGGCGGTGTAGGTCTCGGCCTGGGCGTCCTCGTCGGGCAGGCCCTCGCGGTTCATGAACAGGAATTCCGTTCGCAGCAACCCGATCCCGGTCGCCCCGGACTGCGCCACCAGGGGCAGTTCGGCCGGCAGTTCGAGATTGGCCTGCAATTCGATGGCGACACCGTCCAGCGTCACCGATTGCAGCGGCCGCAGCCGGGCGAGGCGCTGCCGCTCGCGCGCGAAGCCGGCGACCGCGCGGCGCGCGTGCGCGAGCGTCCCGGCCGAAGGGCAGAGGGTCACGGTGCCGGCCGTCCCGTCCACCACCGCCAGGTCGCCCGCCGAGAGGGCGGCGGTGAAGCCGACCGCGCCGAGCACGGCGGGGACGCCCAGCGCCCGCAGCATGATCGCGGTGTGCCCGTCCGGCCCGCCCTCGTCCGCGATCACGCCGGCGATGCGGGAGGGCTCGACCAGCGCCGCGTCCGCCGGGCGCAGCGCCTCGGCGGCGAGCACCGCGCCGGCGGGAAGGGCGGAGAAATTGCGGAACGGCGCGCGCGTCAGGTTGCGCACCACGCGGCGGGCAATCTCGCGCACCTCCTCGGCGCGGCGGAGCTGGCCGGCCTCGTCGTCGGTCGGGATCGCCAGCAGGGCGGCGGCGATCGCCTCGGACTGGTCGGCGATCGCGGTCTCGGCGGAGACGAGGCCCTCGGCGATGCGGCTGCGGGCGCCGCGCACCAGGCGGGAGGGCCCGAGCATCTGCATGTAGGCATCGAGCAGCGGCGCGATCTCGGCGTGGGCGTCCTCCGGCAGCACCGAGAGGCGGGCGCGCAACTTGGCGAGCTGGCGGCGGGACTGCACGATCGCCGCCTCCAGCCGCGCCGTCTCGGCGCCGATGTCGGCGGCATGGATGCGGTGGCGCGCGACGGTCTCCGGCGCCTCGATCGCGCGGTGGACGGGGCCGATCGCGATGCCGGCGGAGACCGCGATGCCGAGGAAGCGGCGCTCCGGCCGCGGCTGGGACCGCGCCGGGGCCTCGGCCCGTGCCTGGTCCTCAATCGTCTTCATGGAAACCGCTCTCGACGAGGGCGGCCAGTGCGTCGATCGCCTCCTTCGCATCCCAGCCCTCGGCGCGCAGCTCGAGCGCCGCGCCGGGTCCGGCGCCGAGCATCATCAGGCCCATGATCGAGCGGGCAGAGACCGTCTGGCCGTCGCGGAGCACGTCGACCGAGGCGCCGAAGCGCTCGGCGAGGGTGACGAACCGGGCCGCGGCGCGGGCGTGCAGGCCGCGCTTGTTGCAGATGGTGACGGTGCGGGAGAGCGCCTCGCCGCTCATGCCGCAGC
>DATAYA010000039.1:0-2181 GCA_036272815.1 Acetobacteraceae bacterium | reverse complement strand
GCGGCCGCGCGCCCGCGGCTGGCGGTCCGGACGCGGCGCCCGGTCGCACGGGCGCCGCTGGCCGCCTCGACGCCCGTGACTATTGCCGCGAGCTCACGGGTCGGGTTGTCATCACTGGCCGAGCGCCTGGTTCGCCTGCGTCGTGGCCTGCTTCAACGCCGCCGCCGGCTGCGCCTTGCCGAGATAGACCGACTGCACGGCGTCCGACACCGCCTTGGCCGTGTCCTCCCAACCCGTGATGGTGGGCGCGAAATGCGCGGTCGGCAGCATCTTGACGAACACGCGCAGCCGCGCGTTGTCGGCGAAATACGGGTCCTGCGCCGCCGCCTTGGTGGTCGGCAGGAAGCCCTCGTTCTTGTTGAACAGGACGCGCGGCTGCTTGGTGAACAGGAAATCGAGGAACTTCCACGCCGACTTCTTCACCTTGGAGTTCTTGAACATGACGACGCTGTCGGTGACGGCATAGGTCGAGGATGTCGTGCCCTTCGGCACCGGGACGATGCCGTATTGCAGCTTGGGCGCCTCCTTGGCGATCTGGTTGATGAGGAAGGGTGCCGTGATGACCATGCCGACGCGGCCCTGCTTGAACAGGTTCTGCACGTCCTCGCGCGTGTAGTTGGTGGGCGAGGGCTGGGTCAGCCCCTGGTCGATCATCGACTTGTAGAGAGTGAGCGCCTTCACGCCGGCCGGCGAATCGAACGCGGCCTTGCCATCCGGCCCGACGACGTCGCCGCCATAGCTCCACAGCGCGTAGTACCAATAGACGTCGGTCTCGATCGCCTTGCCTTGCAGGCCGAAGCCCTCGCCGCCATCCGCCTTGATCTTCTTCGCCGCCGCGACGACGTCGTCCCAGGTCGCCGGGCCGTTCGGGAACCCGGCCTTCGTCAGCATCGCCTTGTTATAGAACATCGCCCGCGCCGAGGCTGCGATCGGCAGGCCGTAGGTGTGGCCCTTGATGTCCGCGGGCTTGAGGAAGACGGGGACGAAACGGCTCCTGAACGCCGGCGTCATGTAGCTGTCGAGCGGCTCGGCGATGCCGTTCTTGACGAAATCCAGCAGCCAGCGCGTGCCGACGATCGAGATGTCGGGATTGGAGCCGCCGGAGATGTCGGTCTGCAGCTTCTGCAGCAGGTCGTCCCAGTTCACCACCTCGATCTTGATCGTGGTGCCGGGATTGGCCTTCTCGAACGCGCGCGCCATCTGGTCGAAATACGGGCCGGTCGCCGCGCTGTAATAGGCGACGGTGACGCGGACCGTGTCGGCGCGTCCGGCGCGCGGCAGCAGCAACGCCGACGCGGCCAGCGCGAGCGCCAGTCCGAAGCGGCGCACCGTGCGCAATCCTGGAAGTCCCATGCCCTCGTCTCCTCCCGGCCCTGCGGTCTGCGCCGCCCGGAACAGTCGAGCGCAGGGGAGAAGAAAAGACAAGCCGTAATGCCGGCGGGCCGGCGGTCAGGCCGGACCGCGCGCGAAGCTCACGCCGCCGGCCGGCAACGGCGCGAGGCGTGTCGCAGCGCCGCCGCCACGCGCGCGATCACGTCCGCCCAATCCCCTGGCCGCCCCTGCCGGAAGATCCGCATCGTCGGATACCACGGGCTGTCCTCCCGCCGCTCCAGCCAGCGCCAGCACGCATCGAAGCGCGACAGCAGCCAGACCGGCCGGCCGAGCCCGCCCGCAAGGTGCGCGACCGCGGTATCGACCGCGATCACCAGCTCGAGCCCGGCCACGACCGCGGCGGTGTCGGCGAAATCGCGCACCCCCGCCATCGCGTCCTCGACCCATGCGACGCCGGCCGCCTCCGCCGCCGGCGGCCCGGCCTGCAGGCTGACCAGCCGCACGCCTTGGATGGCCGCGAGCGGCGCCAGGGCGGCCAGCGGGATCGAGCGGCGGCGGTCGGCGTGAAACGCCCGCGGCTCCCCCGGCCGCGCGCCACCGGCCCAGACCAGGCCGACGCGCAGGCCCGCGCCCGGCGGACGCGGCCCCGGCTCGGCGCGCAGATAGGGCGCCGCCGCCGGAATGGTCTCGACCGTCGTTCCGAAGCCGAGCGGCAGGCTCATCATCGGGCAGTGCAGGTCGAAGCCCGGCAGGCTCTCGCCGGCCGCGACCACCGCCGCCACGCCCTCCATCCGCGCGAGCAGCCGCAGCAGCGGCGCCGGCACCTCCAGCACCACCTCCGCGCCGCGC
>DATAYA010000038.1:0-10960 GCA_036272815.1 Acetobacteraceae bacterium | reverse complement strand
GGCCGTGGCCTGACGGTTCGGCTCGATATCATTCAAGGCGCAACGGCAAGCTGTGCCACCTGGAGCGGCTTCGTCGGCGGCGAACGCAGCGTCTCAGGTATCAGACGTGAAAACTCTCCCCACACCCGCACCGCCCCTTCTCGTTGGGATTGGTGAAGGTGAACCCCGATTCGAGCGCGTGGGTCTGGTAGTCCATCACCGTCCCGATCAGGAACAGCGTCGCCTTTCGGTCCACCAGAACGGTGAGGCCGCGATCGGAGACCACCTCGTCGCCCGGTCCCGGCGCCTCGACCCAGCTCATCTCGTAGGACATGCCGGAGCAGCCCTTCGTCTTGACGCCGATGCGCAACAGCATCCCCTCCTGGCCGCCCGCCGTTTCGCCCTTGGCATAGAGCGCGCGCAGCCGGTCGGCGGCGGCATCAGTGAGCTGCATCAGCGGCGGCAGGGCGCGGCGGGTACGGGGTTCGGCGGTGGTGGTGCTCATAATCCTGGCTCAATACATGTTGAGGGAGAGGCGGGCTTCGTCGGACATGCGGCTCGGGTCCCACGGCGGGTCCCAGACCACCTGCACGTCCGCGTCGGACACGCCGGGGACGGACATCACCGCCTCGCGCACCTGCACCGGCAGTTCCTGCGCGCTCGGACAGCCGGGCGCGGTCAGCGTCATCTCGACCTTCACGCGGCCGTCGTCGCCCAGCTCGATCGCGTAGATCAGGCCGAGTTCGTAGATGTTCACGGGGATTTCCGGATCGAAGACGGTGCCGATCGCGGCGATCACTGCATCCTCGGTGGGCGCCGGCTCGGTCTCGCCCTCGGGCGTCCAGGCGCCGTGCACCGGGGCGGCTGTCACATCATCCACGGCCAGTCTCCTTTGCCGCGGCGTCCTTCGCGGCATCCTTTGCAGCATCGAGGGCCGCGGCCATCGCGTGCCACGGCAGCGTCGCGCATTTGATGCGCGATGGGAACTCGTGCACGCCCGCGAGCGGTGCCAGGCGCTCCAACTCCGGGTCGTCCGCGCCCTCCCCCGTGCGCACCATCTCGGAGAAACGCGCGAACAGGGCGCGCGCCGCATCGGGCGTGCGGCCGCGCGCAACTTCAGCCATCAGGTCGGCCGACGCCACGCTGATTGCGCAGCCGCGCGCCTCGAACCCCAGATCGGCAATGGTGCCGTCCGGCGCAAGATGTACGAACACCTCGACGCGGTCGCCGCACATCGGGTTGTCGCCCTTCGCCGAGGCGTCGAACGCCGCCAGCCGGCCGGCGTGGCGCGGGCGCCGTCCGTGATCGAGGATGACCTCCTGGTAGAGGTCGCGCAGATCGTCGAACACTACGCAAAGAACTCCCGCACGCGCGCCAGCCCGCCGGCGAGCGCGTCGATTTCCTCATGCGTCGTGTAGAGGCCGAAGCTCGCGCGGGCGGAGCTGTCGACGCCGAAGCGGCGCATCAGCGGCTCGGCGCAGTGATTGCCGGCGCGCACCGCGATGCCCTGGTGATCGAGCAGCGTCGCCACGTCATGCGCGTGCGCGCCCTCCATCGCGAAGGAGAACACGCCGCCGCGGTCCTGCGCGGCGCCGAGCACGCGCAGGCCCGGCATGGCCCCCAGCATCGCCGCCGCGTGCTCCACCAGCGAGGCTTCGTGCGCGGTGATGGCGTCGAAGCCGATCGCCTCGACGTATTCGATCGCAGCGCCGAGGCCGATCGCCTCCAGGATCGCGGGCGTGCCGGCCTCGAACTTGTGCGGCACCTCGGCCCAGGTGCTGCGCTCGAAGCTGACGGTTGCGATCATCTCGCCGCCGCCGAGGAAGGGCGGCATCGCGTCCAGCAGGCCGCGTCGCGCCCAGAGCACGCCGATCCCGGTGGGGCCGTAGAGCTTGTGGCCGGTGAAGCAGTAGAAATCGGCGTCGATCGCCTGGACGTCGACGCGGCGATGCACCGCTGCCTGGCTGCCGTCGAACAGCACCAGCGCGCCGTGCGCGTGCGCGATCGCAGCGATCCGGGCGGCCGGCGTGCAGGTGCCGAGCACGTTGCTCATATGCGTGATCGCGACCAGCCCCACCCGGCCGTCGGCGAGCAGCGCCTCGTACGCGGCCATGTCCAGCTCGCCCTGGTCGGTCACCGGGGCGACGCGCAGCTCGATGCCGCGGTCGTCGCGCAGCAACTGCCAGGGGACGATGTTGGAGTGGTGCTCCATCTCGCTGATGAGCACTGCCTGATCTGGGCGGAGCAGGTGCCGGCCGTAGCTGTGCGCGACGAGGTTGATCGCCTCGGTGCTGTTGCGCACGAACACGATCTCCGCCTCGTCGCGGGCGCCGAGCAGGCGGGCACAGGCACGGCGGGCGGCCTCGTAGGCGTCGGTGGTGCGCTCGCTCATCCAGTGCAGGCCGCGATGGACGTTGGCGTACTGGGTCTCCATCGCCGCCGACATCGCATCGATCACGGCTCGCGGCTTCTGCGCCGAGGCGGCGCTGTCGAGGAACACGAAGGGCTTGCCGCGGATGGTCTGCGACAGGATCGGGAAATCCCGGCGGATGCGCTGCACGTCCATCATGCCGCATCCTTCAGGGGCCATTGCGCCACCGCCGTCTCCAGCATCGCCCGCGCACCGTCGTCCTCGGCGGTCTCCAGCACCTCCTGGAGAAACGCGCCGACCAGGATCGCGCGCGCCTCGGCGACGGGGATGCCGCGGCTGCGCAGATAAAAAAGCTGCTCGGCGTCGAGTTCGCCCACGGTGGCGCCGTGGCTGCACTTCACGTCGTCGGCGAAGATTTCCAGCTCGGGCTTGCTGTCGCTCTCCGCGTCGGGGGAGAGCAGCAGCGTCTGGTTCATCTGATAGCCGTCGGTCTTCTGGGCCGCGCGGGCGACCTCGATGCGGCCCTGGAACACGCCCCGCGAGCGCCCCGCGAGCACGCTGCGCACGAGCTGGCGGGAGGCGCAGCCGGGTGCGTCATGCGCGATCACGCTGGTCAGATCCGAATGCTGTTGCAGCCGGCCAAGCTGAGCGGCCGTCACGCGGAGCGCGCCGCCGGCGCCGCGCAGCCGCGCATGCAGCTCGCACCGCGCGAGGCGCGCGCCAAGCCCAAGCCACGTCGCCTGGTACCGCGCCCGCTCGGCGAGTTCGAGATTGACCGTGGCGAGGTGGAACGCACGCAGATCCTCCTCCTGAAGCCGCACATGGGCCAACACCGCGTCGGCGCCGAGCACGATCTCGGTGACGGGATTATGCAGATAGATGCCCTCGCCGGCGGCAATCTCGATCAGCGTGAGGCGCGCGCCGGCGCCGAGATGGATCGCATGCCGCGGATGGAACGCGACGGGGCGGCCGTGCAGGTCGGCAGCGAGGCTCGCCAGCAGCACCGTCCCGCCATCGGCGCCATCGGCCACGCGAAGCTGCGCGCCGTCCTCGGCCATCATCGTGTTCAGCGCGACCAGCGGCTGCTCCTCCGGCCGCGCGAGGCGGCCGAAATCCGGCGTCGTGACGAAGCGCGAGAACGCCGCCGCCTCGGGCAGCACCGAGAGGTCCTCGCACCAGCGCCCGTCGAGAAACACCAGACGCGGGATGTCGAGCGCCGGCAGCCGCCCGAGGATGTCCGGCGGCGGTGTGATGCTGGTTAGCGGCTCCTGAAAGGCTGCATCGGTCAGCGGGCGCAGCGAAGTGTATTTCCATGCCTCGTCGCGCGGCCCGGGCAACCCCGTCGCGCGGAACGCACGGGCGGCGGCGGCGCGGGCCGCGCGCTCGCCGGGCAGGCGGTCCCGCAACCCCTCGAAGCGCGCAAGGAAGGACTGCGTCGCACTGGCGGTCGCGGCGTGCGGGACGACGGCGGTCACGCGGCCTCCGCGATCACCTGCGCGTAGCCATGCGCCTCCAGCGCGCGCGCGAGGTCCGGGCCGCCCGAGCGCACGATCCGCCCGCCGGCAAGCACATGCACGCGGTCCGGCACGATGTGGTCGAGCAGCCGCTGGTGGTGGGTGATGATGAGCGCGGAGAAGTCCGGCCCCCGCAGCGCATTGACGCCGGCGGCCACTATCTGGAGCGCGTCGATGTCGAGCCCGCTGTCGGTCTCGTCGAGGATCGCGAAGCGCGGCCGCAGCAACGTCATCTGCAACACCTCGTTGCGCTTCCGCTCGCCGCCGGAGAAGCCGACATTGACGTTGCGCTTGAGCATGTCGTCGGACATCGAGAGCCGCCTGGTCGCCTCGCGCGCCAGCTTGAGGAATTGCACGGCATCGAGCTCGGTCTCGCCGCGCGCCCGCCGCTGCGCGTTCAGCGCGGTGCGCACGAAATTGGCGTTGCCCACACCCGGCAGCTCGATCGGCGCCTGGAAGGCAAGGAACAGGCCCAAAGCCGCCCGCGCCTCCGGGTCCATCGCCAGCAGGTCGTGCCCGGCGAACAGCACCTCGCCGCCGCTGACGTCGTAGCCCTCGCGGCCGGCCAGCACATAGGCGAGCGTGGATTTGCCCGAGCCGTTCGGCCCCATCACGGCATGGATTTCGCCCGTCGGCACCGACAGCGTGACACCGCGCAGGATCGGCTTGTCCTCGACGGAGGCTTCGAGGTCGCGGATTTCCAGCATCAGCCGACCGAGCCCTCGAGGCTGACGGCGAGCAGCTTCTGTGCTTCCACGGCAAACTCCATCGGCAATTCCTTCAGCACCTCGCGGCAGAAGCCGTTGACGATCATGCCGACCGCGTCCTCCTCCGAGAGCCCACGGCTGCGGCAGTAGAAGAGCTGGTCCTCGGCGATGCGCGAGGTGGTCGCCTCGTGCTCGATGCGGGCGGTCGGGTTGCGGCTCTCGATATACGGGACGGTGTGCGCGCCGCAGCGGTCGCCGATCAGCAGGCTGTCGCATTGCGTGTGGTTTCTGGCACCGGCCGCCTTCGGCAGGATGCGCACCATGCCGCGATAGGTGTTGTTCGACTTCCCGGCGCTGATCCCCTTGCTCACGATCGTGCTGCGGCTGCCGCGGCCGATATGGATCATCTTGGTGCCGGTGTCGGCCTGCTGATGGTTGGCGGTGACGGCGACGGAATAGAACTCGCCCACGCTGTCCTCGCCCTGCAAGATGCAGGACGGGTATTTCCAGGTGATCGCCGAGCCAGTTTCCACCTGCGTCCAGCTTATCTTGCTCCGCGCGCCGCGGCAGGCGCCGCGCTTGGTGACGAAGTTGTAGATGCCGCCGCGACCGTTCGCATCGCCCGGATACCAGTTCTGCACCGTGCTGTATTTGATGCTGGCATCCTCCATCGCCACCAGCTCCACGACCGCCGCATGCAACTGGTTCTCGTCACGCTGTGGCGCGGTGCAGCCTTCGAGGTAGCTGACGGAGGCGCCGTCCTCGGCGATGATGAGCGTGCGCTCGAACTGGCCGGTGTTGCGGGCATTGATGCGGAAATAGGTGGACAGCTCCATCGGGCAGCGCACGCCCTTCGGGATGAACACGAAGCTGCCGTCGGTGAACACGGCGGAATTGAGGGCGGAGAAATAATTGTCCGCCGCCGGCACCACGCTGCCGAGATAGCGCCGCACCAGATCGGGATGCTCGCGCACCGCGTCGCTGATCGGGCAGAAGATCACGCCCGCCTCGGCAAGCGAGGCGCGGAACGTGGTCGCGACCGAGACGCTGTCGAACACAGCGTCCACCGCGACGTCGCGGCGCTCGCCGCCCTCGGCGCCCACCACGCCCGCAAGGATCGCGCGCTCCTTCAGCGGGATGCCGAGCTTCTCGTAGGTGCGCAGCAATTCGGGATCGACCTCGTCGAGGCTCGCGGGACCGGCGGCGCGCTTGGGTGCGGCGTAATAGTGGATGTCCTGATAGTCGATCGGCGGATAGTGGAGCCGCGCCCAGTGCGGCTCCTCCATCGCCCGCCATGCGTGATACGCCTTGAGGCGCCACGCCAGCAGCCACTCGGGCTCCTGCTTGTGGGCGGAAATCAGCCGGATCGTGTCCTCCGACAGGCCCTTCGGCGCGATGTCCATCTCGATCGCGGTCTCGAAGCCCCACTTGTATCCGCTCTCGGTCAGGCTGCGGACGGTGCCCAGGGTCTCTGCTACGGCTGGCATTGGCTCACTCGATCGCGCCAAGATCATGCGCGTTAGGGGGGTTGAGGAAGAACGTCGCGGGACGCGGCGGCGGTTGCATGTCGGCCAGCGTGATCGCGCCGAGCGCCTCGCGAATGGCGGCATTCACCGGGTCCCACCGACCGCGCATCGGGCACGTTGTGCCGACGTCGCAGCCGCCCAGCGCGCCGTCGACGCAGGCGGCCAGCGCGATCGGCCCGTCGATCGCCTCGATCACCTCGGCGACCGGCAGTGCAGTCAGCGGCCGCGCCAGCCGGTAGCCGCCGCGCGCGCCGCGCTGCGAGGCGACCAGCCCGGCGGCGGTCAGCGTCTTGAGCACCTTGGCCACCGTCGGCTCCGGGATCCCGGTGGCCGCGGCAATGCCGGGCGAGGTCTGCGTCGCGGACCCGCACGACAGGCGCGCGAGCACGACCACCGCATAATCTGTGAGTTTGGACAGCCTGAGCATCGCAACCCGCTGCATTGCGGACCAGCGCGGTCCTGATTGCCTTCAGATGCGGCCGCGGCGGCGAAGCGTCAAGGGGGTGGTCCCACGTCGCGCCGGCCGCGCCACCCGTGCCGGCCACCTCAACCAGCGCCGGCCACCTCACAAGCTCTTGCGACGGCAAACCATGCCGCGCAACCGTCCGTTGGCCTCTGTGTGCAAAAAGGGGTGCGACCCCAAACGAGCAGAAATGTCCAATCAGCCGCAGAAGCCGACTTCGAAGCAGAGCGTGCTCGAAGACAAGAAGGAGTTCGGCAAGCCCGACGAGCATACCAGGCAGGAAGACACAAAGGCCAGCGACGAGATGAAGCGGATGGGCAAGAAGGCCGGCGAGCCGAAATAGCGCGGCTATTGGCTCCGGGCTATTGGCTATTGAGGTATTGTCGCCGCCGCCGGCCTGGCGCCCGGTCCCGGCGGCGGCGTGATTGTCCGCAGCACCGCCACGTAGGGCGCGGTCGAGACGCGGAAATCGCCGCGGAACGGGTGGCCCAGTGCCAGGACCAGCAGCAGAACGAGCGCGCCCGAGACCGCGAGCGCGGACGACATCGCGAGATGCATCGCCAGACTCGGCGAGCCGAGGAAGGAGCCGAACGCGATCGTGAGGCCGCCGCCCAGCAACAGCACCAGCCATACGATCCCCGGGACCTCGGACTGCGCGGCGAGCAGCCGGAGCTGGCGCGCGCGCCACAGACCGTCAAGCGCGGAGAGCATGCGCGACTTGCCGGCGCCGTCGGGCACGCCGGCCGCGATCCGGGCGACGCGATCGAGGAGGCGCCCGGCGCCGCCGGCCGCTCGGCCGGCCGCCTGTGCTGGCCATTCGGTGTTGACGACCATGCGTGCATAGGCGGCCGTCGCGGCGTGTGCGCCCGCCGCCGCCGCACCGGGCAGTTCCATCGTGGCGGCGGCGAGAATGCGGATCGCCCCCGCCTCCTCCCAGCTCGCGGCCTTCGCCTGGTTGAACGTCTCCCAGGCGAGCATGGCCACGAAGGCGAGGAGCACGGCGTATGTGACCCCGATGACCGAGAACATTGCGGCTGCCACATCGTTGTGGCTGCGGCGCAGCGCGAGCGGCAGGAAGCGGCGCGCCAGCAGCTCGATCGTGACCGCCCCTCCGACCGCGAGGCCGATCAGCAGCAGCCCGACCGTCCAGATCGGGTAGAGATAGACCGCATCCGGGTTCATCATGAAGTGCATCGCACCGACTTTCGTCGCTGTCGGCAAGCCGTTACGGGCCGGGTTCACAAGATCGCAGCAGCCTTATAGGGTGGCGGCGGCCAGGGCAGCCACGCGATCGGGGCAGCCACGGGATCGGGGCAGGCACGGGATCGGGGACGGAGGCGGCGTTGGCGCAGCACGGGGCACGGCCAGGAATGCTGGAGGGCAAGGTCGCTGTCGTCACCGGCGCGGGCGGCGGCATCGGCCGCGCGATCGCGGTCGCGATGGCGGACGCAGGCGCCGCGGTGCTCATCAACGATATCGGCGTCTCGCTCACCGGCGAGGGTGGCTCGACCTCGCCCGCCGAACAGACGAAGCAGCTCATCGAGCAGGCCGGCGGCCGCGCCGCGATCAGCACCGAAAGCGTCGCCGACTGGGACAGCGCGCGGCGCATCGTCACGGCGGCGATGGACCATTTCGGTCGCATCGACGCGGTGGTGAACAATGCCGGCATCCTGCGCGACGTGATTTTCCATCGCATGACTGCGGAGGAATGGCTCGCCGTCATCGGCGTGCATCTCAACGGCAGCTTCTTCGTCAGCCGCGCCGCCGCCGAGCATTTCCGCAAGCAGGAAGGCGGCGCCTTTGTCCACATGACCAGCACGTCCGGCCTGATCGGCAATTTCGGACAGGCGAACTACTCGGCGGCGAAGCTCGGCATCGTCGCCTTGTCGAAGTCGATCGCGCTCGACATGCAGCGCTACAATGTGCGCAGCAACTGCATCGCCCCCTTCGCCTGGAGCCGGATGACCAGCTCGATCCCGGCCGAGACGCCGGAGCAGAAGGCGCGCGTCGCGAAGATCTCGCAGATGACGCCGGACAAGAACGCGCCGATGGCGGTCTATCTTGCGTCCGACGCGGCGGCCGCGGTCTCGGGCCAGGTGTTTGCCACCCGCCACAACGAGATCTTCCTGATGAGCCAGAGCCGCCCGCTGCGCGGCGTGCAGCGCGGCGAGGGCTGGACGCCCGAAGCCATTGCCGAGCACGCGATGCCGGCGCTGCTCGGCAGCTTCATGCCGCTCGACCGCAGCGGCGAGGTGTTTGCCTGGGATCCCGTGTAGGCTGCGACCACGTATAGGAGAGAACGATGCGCAAGAGCCCGTCTGCCGTGCTGCTCGCCCCGCTGTTCGCCGTGCCGCTATTCGTGGCCCCGCTGGTCGCGAGTCCCGCGACCGCGCACGCGGATGCGCTTCGGGAGTGGCAGATGAATGGCAAGTCCCTCGCCGATCTCGTGGGCGCCGGGATGACCGTCTTCTCCATCACCACGACGAAGGTGAACAACGGGATGCAGCGCATTTTCTGGCTGCGCGGCACGCTGGATGGGCGCAGCACTCTCGCGCAGTGCGGCGAGGATTTCGTCGGCATCCCCGGACCCGCAGGCGAGGTGACATTTTCGATGACCGATGTCGGCTGCGGCACCCTGGCCGAGCCCGAACGGGTGAAGTAGCCGGATCGGATTTCGCGCTCTCCGAGCCGCAGCGCGCTTTCCCGGACGGCATCCGCACCGTCGCCAGCGCAGGCCTGGGCGCCGGTGCGGTCGGCCCGTGCGCACGCGCCGGGGTTTCACGAGCAGGCTCTATGCGGGCAATCTGCACCCGGGCAATCTGCCGATGCTGGTGCGAGCGGTCGCCGTGTTCTCCCGCCTCGCGGCCCTGCCGGAGGTGGCGGCGGCGGAGATCAATCCGCTGATCGTGCTGCAAGAGGGCGACGGCGTGGCGGTGCGCTGGTGCGCGGTGGTGGAGCCAGGCCGCCTAACTGACCACCGCCGCGGTTCGCCATCGTTCGAAAATCCTTTGACGATAGCAACATCGTTGGCATCGGTCGTTCGTGACGCTGGGCCGGCATGTCGGCCGGCGGTTCGAAGGAGGTGTTCATGGGCGGATCACGCGGTCTCAATCGGCTGACCGCCCCCGAGGTCGAGAGCCTGACCAAGGCCGGTCGGTTCGGGGATCGCGGCGGCCTCTGGTTGCAGGTGCGCGACGAACATCGGCGGTTCTTGTTGTTCCGCTACGTCTGGCACGGCAAGCCCCGCCACATGGGCCTCGGCGCGGCGCACGCTGGCCGCGGCCCGGGAAGGCGCGCAGGCCGCCCGGCAGATGCTGCGCAACGGCATGGACCGCTGGCGCGCAGGGAGGCCGAACGCGCTGCCATGGCCGCGGAGGCGGCGATGCCCGCCTTCCAAGAGGCCGAGTCCCTCTACATCGCCGAGGACAAAAAACGATCGGCGAACGCCAAGCGCCGGTATCAGTGGCGCGCGACCTTGGAGCAATACACCTTCCCTGAGATCGGCGACCGCCGCGTGTCGGAGGTTGATTCGGACACGGTGCTCTCCAGTCCATCTGGCACGACAAGCACGAGACGGCATCCCGGCTCCGGAGCAGGATTGAACTGGTACTCGACTACGCCAAGGCGCGGAAGTGGCGCAGCGGCGACAAGCGCGGCGCGTTGTTCGCAGTCTGTTCGCACGGTATGTGCGCAGGGATGCATCCCCCCTTCCGCCTCGCGAAACGGTTGCCCGATTGGCCGGACTGCTCACTCGAGCTGCGGTGCTGCAAGGGCGTGGCTATGTGATTGCCGTTCCCGCGCCGCTGCCCTCTCGCAGCAGTGCCGGGCGTCAGCGATGGCGGGGCCTGTCGGGAGCGCTTGAACCGGCGCGCCGCGCGTCCATTGTCAGGTGGCCCCTCCGGGATCACCATCGTCATGTTCCGCGTCCTGGTCCTGTTCGCTTGTCTGTTGGCCATGGGATGCGCGGACCATTTCGCGGCAACGGCCACACCGGCCGAAAGGGCGCGCTGGGGCGGTAACGGCGGCGGCCTCGGCTGATGCGAGCAGCGGCCTTGGCGCGGCGGCTCACGTGGCCGTTGCGCTCGACGGCAGGGACGGCGCTGACGTAGCGTAAAGGACATCGTGATGACGAGTCTCAGCTCCTACGGTGAAGCGAGTGACGTTTCTGTTCCGGCCTACCAGCGCGGGTTCCAAACGTTGAAGAACGAGACGTCAGTCGCGGCGCTTGACGTTGAAGGCCGTATTCCAGATTGGCTAACCGGTACCCTGTTGCGTGTGGGACCAGGCCGGTTCGAGTGGGGACCTGACCGCTACCGCCACTGGTTCGACGGCTCCGGCATGATCCACAAGTTTTCCTTCGCGGCCGGCAAAGTCAGTTACGCGAACCGTTATGTGCGCGG
>DATAYA010000037.1:0-3171 GCA_036272815.1 Acetobacteraceae bacterium | reverse complement strand
CCCTGTGTGGTGCCTGCGACAAACAGGCCGCCGCCGAGGCCCGCACCGCCGCCGCCGCCGAACGCGCCGGCGCCGCCGACCGCGTCCGCGTCCGTGATCGTCAGGTTCTCGATCGTGATGTCGCCCGCGTACGCGAGGAAGCCGCGAAAAGCGTTGCTGCCGTCGAGCGTGTTGCCGGCCCCGTCGATCGTCAGCGACACCCCGGCGACGAGATTGAGCGCGAAGAGGTCCTGCGGCAGATCGACGGTCGTGCCCTGGAAGACCGCCGTGCCGCCGCTGTCGGTGCCCTCGGCGATCGTCGTCGCGAACTGGATGACGTAGTCGCCCGCGGTCTCGCCATCGACCGTCGCGATCGCCTGGTTGAGCTGTGCCTCGGTCGAGACGTCGATCGTCGTGGTCATGGGGAGAGCCTCCGCCGCCGTCCTGGTTCGGGCGGATTAGGCACCCCGGGCGGTTGACGCCGGGTTAAGCGCCGGGATCGTGCAGCCGGCAGAACGCGGCGGCGTCGAGGGTGCGGAACTCCGGCAGCGCCGCCGCCAGCCGCTCGTGCGGCCAGTCCCACCAGGCGATGCGCGCCAACGCGGCCACGATCTCCGGCGGGAAGCGCGGCCGCAGCACCCGCCCCGGCACGCCCGCCACGACCGCGAAGGGCGGCACGTCCTTGGTCACCACCGTGCCGGCGCCGATCGCGGCCCCGGTGCCGATCGCGACACCCGGCAACACGATCGCGCCATGCCCGATCCACACGTCGTGCCCGAGCGTCACCCGATGCTGCCGGCGCCAGTCGAAGAAGGCCGCGTCGTCGTCGCCCATGCCGTAGGCGCTGGAGCGGTAGGTGAAGTGATTGAGCGCGACGCGGTCGAGCGGATGGTTGCCGGGATTGATCCGCACGTTCGAGGCGATCGAGCAGAACCGGCCGATCTCGGCATAGATGATATCGCTGTCGTTGACGACGTAGCTGTAGTCGCCAAGGCTGCTCTCGCGCAGTTGCGTGCGGGCGCCGACCTCGCAATAGATGCCGAAGCGGCAATCGCGCACGTCGGCCGTCGGGTCGATGGCAGGGTCGGCGCCAAGCCGCTTGCCGGCGGTGTCCGGGTCCTGGTGCATCAATTCAGGAAAACCTTGCCGGGATTGAGGATGCCGCGCGGGTCCAGCGTCGTCTTGAGCGAGCGCATCACGGCGAGTGCCTCGTCGCCGATCTCGGCTTGCAGGAACTCGCGCTTGCCGATGCCGACGCCATGCTCGCCGCTGCAACTGCCGCCCAATGCGAGCGCGCGGGCGACGATCTGCCGGTCGAGCGCCCAGGCGCGCTCCAGCCCGTCGGGCTCGGACGGCACGAGAATGATGGTGTGGAAATTGCCGTCGCCGACATGGCCCACGATGGGCGCGAGCAGGCCCGAGGCGTCGATATCGGCCTTCGCCCCGAGCACCGCCTCGGCCAGACGAGAAATCGGCACGATCGCGTCGGTGGCGATCCCGCGATGGCCGGGGCGCAGCGCCAGCCCCGCCCAGTAGGCGTCGTGCCGCGCGCGCCAGAGCCGGTTGCGCGCCTCGGTCTCGGTCGCCCAGGCGAAGCCGCGCGCGCCGAGGCCGGATGCGATCTCCTCGGCCTGCGCCGCCTGCTCGGCGACGCCGGCCTCGGTGCCGTGAAATTCGAAAAACAGCGTCGGCAGCGGTGCCAGTCCTTCGAGTTTCGAGAACGCGATGCAGCCGCCCATCTGCACGTCGTCGAGCAGTTCCATCCGCGCGACCGGGATGCCGGTCTGCATCACCGCGATCGCGGTCTCGACCGCGCCTTCGAGGCTTTCGAACTGGCAGACGGCCGCGGAGACCGCCTCCGGGATGCCGTGCAGGCGGAGCTGGATTTCGGTGATGACGCCGAGTGTGCCCTCCGAGCCGATGAACAGCCGCGTCAGGTCGTAGCCCGCCGCCGATTTGCGCACCCGCCCGCCGGTGCGCATCACTCGGCCGTCGGCGAGGGCGACGGTCAGGCCGAGCGTGTTCTCCCGGATGGTGCCGTAGCGCACCGCGTTGGTGCCGGAGGCGCGGGTGGCAGCCATGCCGCCGATCGTGCATTCGCTGCCGGGATCGACGGGGAAGAAAAGACCGCTCGCGCGCAGATGCTCGTTGAGCGCCTGGCGCGTGACGCCCGCCTCGACGCGGCAATCCATGTCGGCCTCGTTCACTTCGAGCACGCGTGCCATGCGCGAGAGGTCGAGGCTGATGCCGCCGCGCACCGGTGTCACGTGACCTTCCAATGACGTCCCCGCGCCGAACGGCGTCACCGGCAGGCGATGCGCGTGGCAGAGGGCGAGCAGGCTTGCGACCTCCTCCGTGGTCTCGACGAAGGCGACGGCGTCGGGCGGGCAGGGCGGCTGGGTGTCCTCGCCGTGGCTGTGCTGCTCGCGGATGCTGGCGTTGCTGGAAAGACGCTCGCCGAGCAGGTCGCGCGCGGCGGCGAGGACGGGGGCAGGAAGTTCGGGCATGGTCCGAACGTGTAGCGCGATCGCGTGCCGCGCCAAAATCCCGGCCGCGGGTCAGCGCGAATTGGGGCGCCTCACACCAGGGAGTGGAACGATGCTGCTGGAACATGACGGCCACACGCCACTGGTCCATCCCACGGCCAGGGTCGCGCCCAACGCGACCCTGTGCGGGGAGGTCATCATCGGCCCTAACTGCTCCATCGGCTTTGGAGCGGTGCTTGTGGCGGAGAGCGGTCCCATTCGGTTGGGTGCCAACTGCGTGGTCATGGATACCGCGGTGCTGCGTGGCGTGCGCGCGGCGCCATTGACGATCGGCGACAACGTGCTGGTCGGGCCGCGGGCCTACCTCGCGGGCTGCACCGTGGAGGACGAGGCATTTCTGGCGACGGGCTGCACCGTGTTCAATGGTGCCCGAATCGGCCGCGGCGCGGAGGTGCGGATCAACGGCATCGTCCACCTCCGCACGAAATTGCCCGCCGGCGCCGTCGTGCCTCTGGGTTGGATCGCGGTGGGCGACCCGGCGCAAATCCTGCCGCCCGATCGGCACGACGCCATCTGGGCCGTGCAGAAACCGCTCGACTTTCCGCGCGCCGTGTTCGGCGTCGAGCGGCCCCCGGAGGGCGAGACCATGATGCCGGAGGTCATGCCCCGCTACGCCCGCGCTCTCGCCGGCCGACACGCCACCGAC
>DATAYA010000036.1:0-14634 GCA_036272815.1 Acetobacteraceae bacterium | reverse complement strand
CTCCAGCCCAGTTCTCGTCAGGCGGCCCAGTTCTCGTCAGGCGGACTGCATCGTCGCGGCGGCGAACTCATAGTTGGCGATCTTGTCGAGCCAGTTCTGCACGTAGTCCGGGCGCCGGTTGCGGAAATCGAGATAGTAGCTGTGCTCCCACACATCGACGCCGAGGAGTGCGGTGCCGTCGCCGGTGGCAAGCGGGTTGGAGCCGTTCGGTGTCTTGGTCACCTTGAGCTTGCCGTCGCGGCCGAGCACGAGCCATGCCCACCCGGAGCCGAACTGGCCGACGGCCGCGGCCTTGAATGCTTCCTTGAACTTGTCGACGCCGCCGAAATCCGCGGACAGCTTCTTCTCGAGCGGCCCCGGGATGCCGCCGCCCTGCGGCGACATCGCCTGCCAGAACAGGATGTGGTTCCAGTGCTGCCCAGCATTGTTGAACACCGGCGCCTTAGCGGCATCGTTGTGGGTCGCGGTGATGATCTCGTCCAGCGACTTGCCCTTGAGCGAGGCGTCCTTCTCGACGAAGCCGTTCAATGCCGTGACATAGGCCTGATGGTGCTTGTCGTGGTGCAGCTCCATCGTCTCGCGGCACATGCCGCGGGCGGCGAGGGCGTCGTGCGGATAGGGCAGCGGGGGAAGCTCGAAGGCCATGATGCGTTCTCCGTTGTGGGCGGGCATGGCAGGTCCGGGGGCGCGCGGCAGGCGATCGGGGGGCAGGTTGCCGCGACCCTCGCGGCGTGCCGTCTTGAGCTATGGCTCCCGCCGCCGAGCGTCAAGCGGGGCCGACGGGGCGCGCGCTTGCGGCTCCGGCACGTTGGCGCCATCTGCGCGCGATGCTCTCCCCGCTCGGCGAGATCGTACGCACGCACGATCCCGACCGCTTCCTCACCGCGCTGTTCGCGCCCGCGGACCGGCGGGAGACGCTGTTCGCGCTCTACGCCTTCAATCACGAACTCGCGCGCGCGCGGGAGGCGACATCGGATGCGACGCTCGCGCTGATCCGGCTGCAATGGTGGCGGGAGGCCGTGGAGGGGGCCGTGCGGCGGCATCCGGTCGCGGATGCGCTGCGGGCGCAGGTCGCGGCGAGCGCCCTCGACCGCGACGCGCTGCTGGCACTGGTCGCCGGACGCGAGCCGGAAACGGCGCCGGAGATCGCAACGCTCGCCGATTGGCGAAGCTATCTCGTCGGCAGCGCGGGCCTGCTCGCCGGGACGGCGGCCCGCGCGCTCGAGGCGGACGCAGCTTCCTGTGCGGGCGCGCGCGAACTCGGCGCGGCCTATGGTGCTGCCGGCGTGCTGCGCAGCATCGCCGCTCATGCGCGGCAGGGGCGCTGCGTGCTGCCGGCCGACGTGCTCGCAGCCTATGGGCTGTCGCCGGAGGCCGTCGTCGCGGCACCGGCTTCGGCAGCGCTGGTGACGGTGCGGCGGGCGTTGGCGGCGGAGGCGCGGGCGTGGCTGCGTGCGGCGCCGCGGCCGCGGTTCGGGCGGCGCGCGATCGCGGCGGCGCTGCCGGGCGTGCTGGCAGCGCGCGACCTGCGGCGGGACGGCGCCGACCAGCCGCGCGGCCTCGGCGACCGGCTCGCGGTGACGTTCGCCGGCCTGCACGGGCGGCTGCCGGCGCTGAGGTGAGGTCGGCCTGGGGCAAGACTCATATCAACCGCCTGGCGCGCCTCCTTACTCATCCGCGGTTTGCAAGCCCCTGCCATTTCCCAGCCCTCGCAACCGCCCCAGCATCCACGCGATCGAGCCGACCCGCACCACCCGGCACCAGTGCAGCGTCGCGCCGGCATTGGCGAGGCTGGTCTTGTAGCGTGCGTCGCCGGCGAGGAAGTCGTAGCTGTCCGCGCCGTCTGCGAGGGCCGCCTCGATCGCGAGGTGGTGGCAGATCAGGCCCGGCTTCTCGTGCGGTGCCGCGCCGGCGTAGTCGAACCCGCTCTGGTATGTCGACACGCGGCCACGGTGGCGGAAGTTGTAGAGGTAGCCGAGCACGCGCGTGCCGGCCGTCGCGCGGAGCAGGTCGACCTCGCGGCGCTTGTGGGCGCGGTCGATCAGGGCGTGGTGGAAGCGGCCGAAATGCGGGGCGGCGAAGGCGCCGGGGCGGCCGCGGGCCTGCCATGTGGCCTGGTGCAGCGCTGCCAGGCGGTCGAGCCAGTCATGCGCCTCCCCGGCATCCGCCGCGCGCGCGAGTGCGAGCGGCCCGGACCGCGCGGCGGCGCGCGTGGCGCGGCGGAGTTGCTGGCGGGCATTGCCGCTGAGGCTGTCGAGGAACCCGGTGCCGCCTTGCCGCAGCGACGTGAGGTCGACCAGCGGCGACGGCCGCGTCGCGTCGAGCAGCACGGCGCGGCCGCGCAGACCGGCCGCCGCAGCGAGGTGCGACCCATCGACCCCGGAGAGCGTCAGGCCGCGCCCAGCCGCGGCGGCAAGGCAGCGCGCGAGCAGTCCGGGCGGCGCGTCGCGATCCAGCAGCACGCCGTTGTGCTCCACGAAGACGCAGTCGAGCGCCGGATCGCCGGTCTCATTGAGGTGAAAGCCGCGTCGCGTGCCGAGCAGCGCCAGCGCCACCGCGCGGCCGTCCGCGACCGCCCGCAGCACGCGGCCGCCGGCGTACCGTTCGGCGCCGAGGCAGCCGACCCAGCGCCAGGTCTGGAAGAACGACGACGCATCGGCGCGCGCCTCCAACGCCTCCCATTCGCGACCAACCGGATCGAGGTCGACGAGCCGCGAGAGGGTGATGACCGCCGCTGCGGTCAGTGGACCGAGCCGTCGCCTTCGAGGGGCTTGATCTGGCCCTTGAAGACATTGCCGATCAGTTGCGCGGGCGTCGCCGTCAGGTTGCGCACGAACAGCGTCGGATAGGCCATGTCGTTGGTGAAGTGGTTGTCGCGGAAGATCAGCGACGGGGTCGGCTGGTTGACACCTTCCTCGCCGATCGTGACGGCGGTGCTGTGGTTCTGCGCGTTCGGGCCCTTCTCCAGCGTGCAGCCCTGCATCAGCACGCCGCCGCCGTTGGAGATGTCGACGAGGTAGCTCGCGGTGCCGTTTGGCCCGTCCTCGATGACGTCGTCGATCAGCACAGTTCGCGCCGCGCGCGACTTGATGTGATGGCCGACATGCTGATCGAAGAAGCGGGTGTGCTCGATGTCGAGCAGTTTGAGGGAATTGGCGTAGATGCCGTGCGCGCAGCCGTGGTCGCAGGTGCCGTTGCGCTCGAAGTCGCTGTTGGTGATGCGGATCGTGCTCGCCGGATCGTCGGCCGACAGGATGCCGTCCTGGTTGTCGAGGAAGCGGACGCCGTCGATGGTGAGATTGGTGCCCTCGGCGCGGATGCCGGCGCCGTTGCCGTCGGCGACGCGCGCGCGCTGCAGGGTGAGGTTGCGGACGGTGATGTTGTTGCCGGCGGTGACCAGGATCGCCTTGCCCTGGCAGGTGGTGTCGGTCAGCACCACGCCCGGCCCGGCGCCGGCGATCGTGAGGTTGTTCGCATGGACCACGGCGCAGTCGTAATAGGTGCCGGGCTGGATCAGCACGGTGTCGCCGGCGCCGGCGCTCGCGATCGCCTGGCTCGGACGGCGGAAGGCGGCCTGCGGCCCGACCGAGAGGGTGCGGGCGGAGGCGGAGGCGGAGATGGAGGCGCAGCCGGCGAGCGCCGTCAGGACGGCAAGCCCTGTCGAGAAGACGAGCGAGGGCAGGACAGCGTACGCGAGGCGGGCGTGCGACATGGGGCGCTCCGGGTGGGGAAGGCCGGAAGCTACCACGCGATGGGGTGGGGCCAAACCCGCGGCCGCGCCCCGCTGGACGGTCCGAGGTTGAGGTTTCGCCACGGCTTCCTTAGGAGATCGGGCCCAGGCTCCCGCCGGGCGAAGATGCGCGCGTGCCGGGTGGCGGCATTGAGCGGGAGATGCGGGTGAGACGAGTGTGTCTGGTGGGTGCCGGGTCGATCTCGCGCACCCATGCCGAGGCGTTACGGGGCATCCCCGGCGTGACGCTGTCCGCCGTCGTCGATCCGCGGCCGCAGGCGGCGGCGGCGCTGGCGCGCGATTTCGTGATTCCGGCGCAGTTCACGAGCGTGGCCGAGGCGATCGCCGCGGATGCGTTCGATGCGGCGCATGTCCTGGTGCCCCCGGACCGCCATGCGGAGGTCGCGGCCGCGCTGGTCGCGGCGGGCAAGCCGTTGCTGGTGGAGAAGCCGCTCGCGGACGGCACCGAGGCGGCCCGCGCGCTGGTCGCGACCGCCGAGCGGGCGGGGGTGGCGCTCGGGGTCAATCAGAACTTCGTCTATCACCCCGCCTTCGAGAAGCTGCGCCGGATCGTGGACGGCGGCGTGCTCGGCCGGCCGGACCATGTCGCCTGCACCTACAGCGTGGCCCTGCGCCAGCTCCAGGCGCGGCAGTTCGGGCATTGGATGTTCGCCTCTCCCGGCAACATTCTGCTGGAACAGGCGGTGCATCCGCTGTCGCAAGTGCTGACGCTTGCCGGGGCGCCGGGGGAGATCCGCGCGATTGGCGGCCCGGCCATCGAGCTGTCGCCGGGTGTGCCGTTCTGTTCCAGCCTCGATGCGGTGCTGGCCGGCGCGCGGCTGCCCGCCAGTCTGCGCTTCGCGGTCGGGCGCGGGTTCCCGTTCTGGCAGATCACGGTGGTGTGCGACGACGGCGTGGCGATCGCCGACATCCTCGCCAACCGCTGCTTCACGCTCACCCGCTCGCGCTGGCTGGAGGCGATCGATGGGACCGTCTCCGGCAGCCGCGCCGCCGCGGCGCTGGCGCGCGACAGCCTGCGCAACACCGCCGATTATGCGCTTTCGACGCTCAAGCTGCGCGGCCGCAGCGATCCCTTCTTCCTCAGCATGGCCGGCAGCATCCGCGCCTTCCATGCCGCCCTCGACGGCGGGATCAAGCCGCCGCTGGATGGCGCGTTCGGCGCGATGCTGGTGGGCGTCTGCGACCGACTTCGCGACGCAGCGCTGCCGGCTCCGGCCGAGCGTCCGGCCGTGGCGATGACCTCCGAGCCCGCCCCGTCGACGCCGGATGCGGCTTGCGACATGGCGGTGCTGGGCGGCACCGGGTTCATCGGCGCGGCGGTGGTGCGTGCGGCGCTGGATGCGGGGCTGCGGGTCGCGGTGATGGCGCGCTCGGTGCGCAATCTGGCCGCCGTCTTCCACGATCCGCGCGTGACCCTGCATCGCGGCGACATCGCCGATGCCGAGGCGGTCGGGCGCGCGATCGCGGGCGCGCCGGTGGTCGTCAACCTCGCGCATGGCGGCGGCGGCGCGGATTATGCGGCGATCCGGGCGGCGATGGTGGGCGGTGCGGAGACGGTCGCCCGCGCCTGCGCGGCGGCCGGTGTGCGGCTGGTCCATGTCGGCTCGATCGCATCGCTCTATTTGGGTCCGCAGTCGGCGCCGGTGACGGGTGCGACGCCGCCCGACCCGCAATCGGACCAACGCGGCGATTACGCCCGTGCCAAGTCGGAGTGCGACCGCGCGCTGCTCGGCATGGTCGCGCGCGACGGGCTCAAGCTGGTGATAGTGCGGCCTGGCGTGGTCGTGGGCGAGGGCGGATCGCCGTTCCATTCCGGGGTCGGCCTCTACCAGAACGAGCAGCACTGCCTCGGCTGGAATGCCGGCCGCAATGCCCTGCCCTTCGTGCTTGTGGAGGACGTGGCCGACGCCATCCTGCGCGCTGCCCGCGCGCCGGGGATCGACGGGCGCTGCTATAACCTTGTGGGCGACGTCCGGCTCTCGGCGCGGGAGTACACGGCGGAGCTGGCCCGCGCGCTCGGTCGGCCGCTGCGCTTCCACCCGCAGCGGGCGGAGGTGATGTTGGCCGAGGAATTCGGCAAATGGGGCATCAAGCGCGCGACCGGGCGCCGCGTGCCGCCGCCGACACTACGCGACCTGCGCAGCCGCGGCATGGAGGCGGCGTTCGACTGCAGCGACGCGAAGGCGGACCTCGGCTGGCACCCGGTCGCCGACCGTGCCGCGTTCGTGGCGCGCGCGATTGCCGTACAGGCGGCCCCCGTGCAGGCGGCCCCCGTACAGCCGGCCCCCGTGCAGGCGGTATCTGTGCCGGTGGGATGACCGAACGGCGGCGCCTGCTCCACGTCTTCTCGACGTTCGCGACCGGCGGCCCCCAGGTGCGATTCGCGACGCTGGCGAACGTGCTCGGCGACCGTTTCCGACACGCCGTGGTCGCGATGGACGGCGATTTCGCGGCCCGCGCCCGGCTTGATCCGGCGTTGGGGGTCGCATTCCCCGCGGTCGGAATCGCGCGTGGCGACATGCTCGGCAACCGGCGGAGGTTTCGTGCGGTGCTGCGGGTGCTGCAGCCGGATACGCTGCTCACCTACAACTGGGGCAGCATCGAGTGGGCGATGGCCAATCGGCCGCGCATCGTCCGCCATGTCCATGTCGAGGACGGGTTCGGCCCGGAGGAGCGCGAGCGGCAATTGGCGCGCCGGGCGTGGACGCGGCGGATCGTGCTGCGCGGCAGTATGGTCGTGGTGCCGTCGCGAACGCTGGCGCGGATCGCGACCGAGGTGTGGCGCCTGCCCGCGCGGCAGGTGCGCTATCTTCCGAACGGGATCGACCTTTCGCGCTTCGAGGTGGCGGCCGAGCGATGGGAAGGCGCCGGTCCGGTGATCGGCACGGTCGCGACGCTGCGGGCGGAGAAGCGGATCGACCGGCTGATCGCGGCGGTGCGGAGGCTGCCCGAGGTGCGGCTGCTGGTGATCGGCGACGGGCCGGCGCGCGCGGCGCTGGAGCGGGACGCCGCCGATCTCGGACCGCGCGTGCGGTTCGCGGGCCATGTCGGAGAGCCGGCGCCGCTGTTGCGCGGGCTCGACCTGTTCGCGCTGTCGTCGGACACCGAGCAGATGCCGCTCTCGGTGCTGGAGGCGATGGCGGCTGGGTTGCCGGTGGTGGCGACCGACGTGGGGGATGTGCGCGCCGTGCTGGCGCCGGAGCAGGCGCCGTATGTCGTGGCGCGCGAGGCAGCGGCGCTGGCGGATGCCGCGCGGACGCTGCTTGAGGATGCGGGGCTGCGGGCGCGGGTGGGGGAGGCGAACCTGGCACGGGTGGCGGGGGTGTTCGATCAGGCGGCGATGGTACGGGCGTGGGACGGGGTGTTCGCGGAAGACAATTGTGAGAAAGGTTAACCCACACACGCCCGCAAACCGCCGCCGCCCACAGTCGAGATTGCACATGCGAGAAGCACGAGCCACGACGGTCGATTGTCACAACGGCTGTGAGGCCCGACCTTGTGCCGTTAGTCTTTCCACGACTTTCTCGGCGGCATCGAAGGAAGGTGTGGATGCTCGGCCTTCGCCGAGCTGACGAGGGGTCATTCCATCGGACGGCTGTATCACTGCGTAATTTTGCAAATCTGGCAAGATCACGCTGTCTCGGTCTCTTCCCGCTGGACGAGGCCGCCCTCACATGTGCCCCGGCAGCCACGTCGAGAGCACCGGAAACGCGATCAAGATCGCCAGCCGCAGGATATCCGTCACAACGAACGGAATGACCCCCGCGAACACGGTCGAGATTTTCACGTCGCGCACCACGCTCTTAATGACGAACACGTTCATCCCGACCGGCGGATGAATGAGCCCGAGTTCGACCGTCATCACGATGATGACGCCGAACCAGATCGGGTCGAAGCCGAGCGAGGTGATGACAGGGAAGATGATCGGCACCGTCAGGATCACCATCGCCATCGCGTCCATCACGCAGCCGAGCACGAGATACATCAGCATGATGAGCACCAGCACCTGATACCGGCCGAGCCCGAGCCCGGTGAGGAACTCGGTCACGTGCTGCGGGGTCTGGGTGATGGTCAGGAAATAGCCGAACAGAAGGGCACCGACCAGGATCGCGAAGATCGCGGCCGAGGTCCGCACCGCGCGCAGCAGGCAGTCCATGAACTGCGCCGGCGAGAGCCGCCCGCGCGCGACCGCGATCAGGAACGCGCCGCCGGCACCCATCGCGGCGGCCTCGGTCGGGGTGAAGGCGCCGCCGTACATGCCGCCGATGACGAACACGAACAGCAACAGGATCGCCCACACGCCGCGCAGCGCTGCCGCGCGCTCCGCCCAGCGCGCCGCCGGCGCCCGTGGCAGGAAACCCGGCCGCACCGCGCCGAGCACGACGATCGTGGTGATGTACATGCCGACCGCGAGCAGCCCGGGGACGATGCCGGCGATGTAGAGCCGCCCGACATCCTGCTGGGTGATGAGGCTGTAGACCGCGAGCACCAGCGAGGGCGGCAGGATCGCACCCAGCGTCCCGCCCGCCGCGATCACGCCGGTCGCAAAACTCTGCGGATAGGAGAAGCGCCGCATCTCGGGATAGGCCACGGCCGAGAACGTCGCCGCGGTCGCGACCGAGGAGCCGGAGATAGCGGCAAAGCCTGCGCAGGCGGCGATCGTTGCCATGCCGAGACCG
This sequence comes from Acetobacteraceae bacterium, assembly GCA_036272815.1. Lineage (GTDB taxonomy): Bacteria > Pseudomonadota > Alphaproteobacteria > Acetobacterales > Acetobacteraceae > DATAYA01. Next base: position 6,204 of record DATAYA010000036.1, on the reverse strand, counting down.
CCGCGGCGGTGGCCCAGGAAGCTGTTGGCCGCGTGGAACAATTCGGACGACATCCCCGAGGCGGACGCGATCGTGCCCATCAGCAGGAACAGCGGGATCACGGCGAAGCCGGCATCCGTCGCGGTGCGGATCGGCGACTGCGCGAGCAGGTGGAAGGCCGGGGTGAAGCCGCCCATCACGCCGAAGCCGATGACGCCCACCGCGCCCATCGCGAGGCCGATCGGCATCCGCAGCAGCATCAGCGAGAACAGCGCCGCGAAGCCGCCACCGGCGACGAGGCTGGCGCTCACGAGGAAGCAAGGCTGGGCTCTGCCCAGACCCGCCAAAGGGCAGCAGCCCTTTGGAAACCGCAACGTGGATGGATTCTCAAGGCTCCGCCTTGAGCGGGGTCAAGGGGAGAGCCCCTGGCCTATCCTGCCGCCTCAATGGCTGACCGTCAGCGGCGCCCGCATCTGCCGCGCCAACCGCACCAGGAGCAGCAGCACCGAGACTGCCAGCCCGATCCAGGCGATCGCGTAAAACGGCCAGACGCGCAGATGAAGGTCGTAGGTCTCCTCGCCCGAGGCACGCTCGTCGAGCACCTTCTGCAGCATCGCCCAGGCGAAGGCGCCCATGCACGCCAGGGTGAACAGCGTCCCCAGCAGGTCGAGCCCGCGCCGTCCGCGTGGGGGAAGCTGGGTCCATACCAGATCGACGGTGATGTGCTCGGCGCGGAAGCTGGTGACCGCGATGCCCCAGAAGATCAGGATACCGAGGAAATTGCGGCTGAGGTCGTAGGCGTCGGGGATCGACCAGCCGAGGATGTAGCGCAGCGCGACCGCCACGAACGTGAGTGCCGCGACAAAGGCGAGCAGCGCGCCGGCCACCCATTCCGTCGCCAGCATCACCCGCTCGGCAAGATGCGGTCGCACTCAGTATCCGGCGTTGTGCTTGGCGATCTCCGCCTCCAGCCCGGCATAGACCTGCTTCGGGTCGAGCCCGGCGCGGCGCACCCCCCGCGCCCAGTCGGCGTGCAGCGGCTCGGCAGATTGTTTCCAGAGCGCGAGCTGTGCGGGCGTAAGCTTGACCAGCACCTGGCCGGGCTCGGCGGCGACCTTGGCGCGGCCGGCTTCCTCGAACTTGGCCCAGGGTCCGGCGAAGCGGTCAGCCCATTTCGCGTTGCAATGGTTGTCGATCACCGCCTTCTGGTCGGGCGCCATGCTGTCGTAGCGCGCCTGGTTGAGCACCCAGACGAAGGTCGAGACGTACATCGGCGCGTCGATGTGGTACTTCGTCACGTGGTCCATGCCGAACAGCACGAGCGAGCCCCAGGGGAAGAAGATGCCCTGTGCGACGCCGCGCTCCAGCAGGTCACGCGATCCGGGGGCTGAGGCCTGCACGTTGGTGCCGCCCATCAGCGTGACCCAGGTGCCGATGGTGCCGTCGGCGGGGCGCAGCGTCATCCCCTTCACGTCGGCCGGCACGACGACGCGGCGCTTGGTGTGCAGCGTCGCCGGGTCGAGGATGAAGGCGAAGCAGTATTTGACGTCGTGCATCTCGCGGGCTGCGTATTGGCGATACCAGGCGTCGATCGCCTCGGTGCCGCGCACGGCGTCGGAGAAGGTGAAGGGGATGTCGCCGGCGGCGATGATCGGGAAGCGGCCTGGCTGGTAGCCGGGGTTGACGTAGGCGCCATCGGCGATGCCGTCGCGCGTCATGTCGTAGTGGTCGACCGCCTTTCCGAGTTGCTCGGCGGGGAAGATGACCGAGGTGATGCTGCCGTGGCTGTCGGCCTTGATGCTGTCGGCCCAGGCCTGGATCGCCGCCTGCAACGGATGGCTCGGTGGCACCCAATGCGAGAGCTTGAGCTGGATGTGCCTGTCGGCGGCGTGCGCGGGGGCGCCGGCCAGCGCGCCAAGGCAGGCGGCGAGGGCAAGCGGCGCGAGCCGGCGGCCGATCGGCATGGAACAGTCTCTCCCCCGGAACGGGCGCCGTTCGCGGCACCTCTGCTCACGAACCTTGGAGCAGGGATGCCCACTGCGCAAGATAGACTTGGCGGCGGCGCGATCGCGGGGCAGTGTGCGCGCCAATCTGAGGGAGGGAACCGCGATGACGCACGATGATGGGCACGATGTGGCGCGCCGGACGATGCTGGGCGGGGCTGCCGCGGGCGGCGCGCTGGCACTGCTGGCGGGTGCGCGGTCGGCGCAGGCGGCCGATGCCGGACCGTTCCCCGCACACAAGCGGTGGAAGCTCGTTTTCGTCAACCACGTCACCACCAACCCGTTCTTCGTTCCCACGCAGTACGGCATCCACGACGCCTGTGCGTTGCTCGGCTGCGACTATCAGTGGACCGGCAGCCAGACCTCGGATGCCGCCGAGATGGTGAACGCGATGAACGCGGCGATCGCCTCGAAGGCGGACGCGATCGCGGTCTGCATCGTCGACCCCCGCGCGTTCAACGGGCCGACCGAGCGCGCGCTTGCCGCCGGCATCCCGGTATTCGCCTACAACGCCGACGCGCCGACCGGCAGCGGCAACAAGCGCCTCGCCTATATCGGCCAGGACCTCTACCAGTCCGGCTACCAGATGGGGACGCGCATCGCCGGCATGATCGATTCCGGCCTGGTCGCGATCTTCATCGCGACACCGGGGCAACTCAACATCCAGCCGCGCTTCGACGGGGCCAAGGCCGCGATCGCCAAATCCGGCAAGAAGATCACCCTGCAGATGATCGCGACCGGTCCCACGGTGAACGAGGAACTGAACGCGATCCATGCCTTCTATCTCGGCCACCAGGACGTGAAGGGCATGTTCGCCGTCGATGCCGGCAGCACGCAGGGCGTCGCCGAGACGATGCGCACCTACGGCCTCGCGAAGAAGGGCGTGAAGGCCGGCGGCTACGACCTGCTGCCGCGCACGCTCGAACTGATCGACCAGGGCTTCCTCGACTTCACCATCGACCAGCAGCCCTACATCCAGGGCTCGTACACGGTGATGGAGATGTTCACCTTCCTTGTCTCCGGCGGCCTGGTCGGCCCCGCCGAGATCAACACCGGGCTGAAATTCGTGACCAAGGGCAACGTGACCCCGTATCTCCAGAGCAAGACCCGCTACGAGGGCAATTCGGCCTCGCCGCAGATCGTGGTGCTCAAGGGTCCGATCGTCGGCTGAAGGTCTCCGCCGATGCGTAGTGTCCATGCCTTCCTGCGCTGGCGGGAGGCGAGCATCATCGTCGTCGCCGTGCTGTTGGTCGCCTATTTCCAGGTGACCAACAGCAACTTCCTGACCACGGCCAATCTGCAGACGCTGTCGCAGTACATCGCGCCCTGGGCGATCATCGCCTGCGGCGAGATCATGCTGCTGATCTGCGGCGAGATCGACCTTTCGGTCGGGCAGGTATTCGCGCTGGCGCCGTTCGTGATGCATTTCGGCGTCACCGCCGGCATCCCGCTGGTGATCGCGCTGATTTTGGCGCTGGTCGCGAGCGCGCTGATCGGGCTTGTCAACGGCGCGATCACGGTGAGCCTGGGGGTGCCGAGTTTCGTCACCACGCTGGGGATGTTCTACCTCGTCAACGGCATCACGCTGACGATCTCCGGCGGCAGTCCGGTCAACACGCCCGGCAGCCCCGGCTTCGCCTTCGTCATGGGCGAGGGCGGCTATGCCGAGTTCATCTGGGCGCTGGTCGTGGTGGCGCTGATGCACGTCCTGCTGCGGCACACGCGATGGGGGCTGCACACGCTGGCGACCGGCGGCAACCTCGTCGGTGCAGCCGAGAGCGGGATCAACACCGGGCGGCTCAAGGTCGGCAACTTCATCATCACCAGCGTGCTCGGCGGCTTCGTCGGCATCCTCGAGGCGTTCCGGATCGGCTCGACCGACCCGCTCGCCGGCGGCAGCAACGTGATGTTCCTGGCGGTGGCTGCCGGGGTGATCGGCGGCACGGCGCTGGCGGGCGGCGCGGGGACGATCTTCGGGGGGCTGGTGGGCGCGATCGTGCTCGGCGTGCTGCGCGACGGCTTCACGCTGGAGGGCATCAACGCCTTCACCTTCGACATCATCATCGGCGCCGGGATCCTGCTCGCGATGCTGTCGAACATCTATCTCGGCCGGCTACGCACCCTCGGCGCGCGCGCATGACCGAGATCCTGCGCGCCGAGAACATCGTCAAGCGCTTCGGCCAGGTCACTGCGCTGGAGGGCGTCTCGCTGCATGTCGAGGCCGGCAAGATCCTCGGCATCCTCGGCGACAACGGCGCCGGCAAGTCGACGCTGATGAAGATCATCACCGGCTTCCACCAGCCGACTGCCGGGCGGCTCGTCATCGGCGGCGAGCCGGTGGTGCTGCGCTCGGTCGACCATGCGCGGGCACTCGGGATCGAGTGCGTCTATCAGGACTTGGCACTGATCGGTGGGCTCTCGATCTTCCACAACCTGTTCCTCAATCGCGAGATCACCCATCGCGGGCCGGTGCGCCTGCTCAACAACCGCGCCATGCGCCGGCTTGCGCGCGACCGGCTGGAGGAGATCGGCGTCAACATCCCTTCGATCGACGTCGAGGTGGAACGGCTCTCGGGCGGCCAGCGGCAGGCAATCGCGGTCGCGCGCGCGGTGCATGGCGCGTCGCGCATCCTGCTGCTCGACGAGCCGCTGGCCGCGATGGGGGCGCGTGAGGCGGGCGCCATCATCGACCTCATCATGCGGCTGAAGACGCGCGGTGATCTCGCGATCGTGATGATAATGCACAACTACGCGCAGACCCTCGACATCGCGGATCGGATCATGCTGATGCAGCGCGGGCGGGTGACCTATGAGCGGGAGAGCGCGGCCACCTCGGTCGCCGAGCTGATGGAGATCGTGCGCCGGGAATATCGGGCTATGCGAAGCGTGCAGTAAGGCCAGGGGCTTTGCCCCCTTGGATCCCAGCAAAGGCGGAGCCTTTGCAATCCCGGGGTCTGGGGCCTGCGGCCCCAGCGGGTCCAGGGGCAGAGCCCCTGGCCTTCTGTTGAGGAGGTTACCATGGAAGACGAGTTCGCCCGCTATCCGTCGTTGCGGGAGCGCACGGTATTCATCACCGGCGGCGGCAGCGGAATCGGGGCGTCGCTGGTTGAGCATTTCGCGGCCCAGGGCGCGCATGTCGCGTTCGTCGACATCGCCGAGGAACCCTCGCGCGTGCTGGTCGAGCGCATCCGGGGCGCCGGTCATGTCGCGCCGCGCTTCGCCCCCTGTGACGTGCGCGACATTGCGGCCTTGCAGCGCGAGATCGGGGAGGCGGGGCGTGTGCTCGGCGCGATTACCGTGCTGCTCAACAACGCGGCTCACGACGAGCGGCACAAATTCGAGGATGTGTCGGTCGCCGACTGGGACGAACGGCTCGCGGTCAACCTGCGCCACCAGTTCTTCGCGATCCAGGCGGTCGTGCCGATGATGCGCCGCGCCGGCGGCGGGTCGATCGTCAATTTCGGCAGCTCGAGCTGGCACCTCAGCCAGGGCGGGATGCCCGCCTACACCACGTCCAAGGCCGCGATCGAGGGCCTGACGCGCGGGATGGCGCGTGACCTCGGACCCGATCGGATCCGGGTGAACTGCATCGTGCCCGGCTGGATCATGACCGAGCGGCAGATCACGAAATGGCTGACGCCGGAGGGCGAGGCGGCGCTGATGGCGAACCAATGCATGAAGGAGAAGCTCGGGCCGGCCGATGTGGCGCGGCTGGCGCTGTGGCTCGGGTCGGAGGACAGCCAGCTGTGCACGGCGCAGAATTGGATCGTGGATGGGGGATGGATCTAGCGAACTGTGTCCAGCGGAATTCCGCTGCTGGACGCCAGCATTCATCCGGTACGAGAATGACCGTGATTCCGCGCCGAGAGTTGCGGCGATTTGAGGCGGCGCCGCCGGCCCCCTACGCCCGGTCTTCCCCCCGCTCATGCGCCGGCCCCGCATCGGTGAGGTTCATCGCACTCCCGATCAGCGCGATGTGCGAGAACGCCTGCGGGAAGTTGCCGACCAGCCGGCGCGCCTGCGGATCGTATTCCTCAGACAGCAGCCCGACATCGTTGCGCAAGCTCAGCAGCCGTTCGAAGATCGCGCGCGCCTCATCGCGCCGGCCCTGCATGTGCAGGCAGTCCGCCAGCCAGAAGCTGCACGCGAGGAAGGCGCCCTCGCCCGGCGGCAGGCCGTCGGTGCCCGCCGTGGTGCGGTAGCGCAGCACGAACCCGTCCGA